>JBBQRO010000123.1:0-9917 GCA_038214685.1 Acidimicrobiales bacterium | reverse complement strand
GGTTTCGGTTTCGCCCGCTGGGCCGTCGCCATCGGCCTGGCGGCGCTGGCCGTCTTTTTGGCGAGGTCCGGGTACAGCGTCGCCGCCGAATCAAACCGCGAGGGCGTGTTCGTAGTCGCCTTCGGCGTCGGTCTCGTCGTTGGTGGCCTGCTGTGGTTCAGGTGAATGGCGCAAGCTTCGCTCCGAGGTCTCGGAGCAGACGGGCAGCGAGCCGGTCGGCGCTGGTCTTGGCGGGGCGCGGTAGTTGGTGGGATCTGGTGGTGGGTGTGCGGCTTCCTCATGCAATTTCCGTTGGTTGCCACGCTCCTCGTTGGGTTCTGGATCGGGAGCATGGCGGCTCTCCCTCTCCTGCTCTTTGCGCTTCTGCTGCGACTGGTCAGCCCGACCTGTCGTGTTCCCTCCGCTTCACACGACTGAGCCCCGGCTGCGGTCGCCGGGGAGGAGGCCTAGCCCGTCGCGTCGCCGGCCAGTCGGTGGCGGACGATTTCTGCAGCAGAAGCAACTCGTCCGGGTTGACCGGTGAGTGACGTGTACGACCGGGACGAGTTCGCCGGGGCGGACGCAGGCTGGGCGGGCGGGGAACCGGTCGGTCGGGGCGCTGGCCTGTGCAGGCTGCCGGCGGCCGTCGTGCCGAGGTGGCCCGAGCGGCCATTGATCGACCGGACCGGCCAAGGAGCCTCCGGTTCAGGCCGGCCTGACCCTCGATCACCGCATCGGGATCGAGGCCGCCGAGCACCCGGAGTCGCCCCGGTTCGGCGTCGGGATCAACAGCGGCCCGGCACTGGTGGGCAACATCGGCAGCGACGAGTTCCGCAACTTCACCGGCATCGGGGACACGACGAACCTGGCCGCCCGGCTGGAGCCACCGCCGAGGTCGGCCAGGTCGTGATCAGCGGCACCAGGTGCGCCCTGCTCGGCGACGCCGTGGTGGCCGCACCCCTGGGCCCGCTGCACCTGAAGGGCAAGGAGGCCCCGGTCAACGCCTTCGTCCTGCAGAGCCTGCGCCCTCGACCCCTGCGGGGCAGGCACCCGTAGGATCGGCGGCGTGGAGTTGCTCGCCGTGATCGGGATGGCTGGGCTTGCGGTTGTCTGGTTCCTCAGCGGCCTGGCCATGGCGACGTCGCCGAGGCGGCGCGTCGCCCTCTTCGGCGCCGCCGGCTTCTACGTCGTCCTGTGGGCGATGACGATCGGCCCGGGCTACGACTACCAGCCTTTGGGCTTGCTCCGGAGCGCTCCGGCCATGGTCGCGGTGGGTGCCCTGGCCTACCTCTTCATGTTTCGGGATCCGACCGGACAGGTCACGCGGTCGAGGTGCTTCATCGGGGCGGCGTGCGAGATCCTCGGGGGGACCCCTGACCATGAGCACTACCGGGACGGCGGTTTCCCGACCGTCGTCTGCGGGCGGGTCGGCGACGTTCCGGTCGAGGTCAGGATCTTCTACTCCTCACCCGGGAGGATGTTCCTCCGCTCTTACGCCATCCACGTCGGGTCGGATCCGGACCCTGCTTAGGCCGCCGTGACCCGGAAGGCCCCGACGCCGGAGGAGCTCCGCTCGCGGCTGGAGACGCTTGCCGCTCGCGACCTCGGGCGTCGATAGCCACCACGGTCCGCCAGGACCCCGTCAGGACGACGCGGCCAACATCGCGCCGAGGGGGCGCTGCTTCTCGGATGCGGCGGGTGCCCCCTACCGCCGCTGTGGGGCCCGGAGGTGGCGGAGGGCGGGGTTGGCGGCGGCGGCGGCTTGGCGGTCTCGGGCTACGGAGTCGACGTAGCCCTGGGTGGTGGCCAGGGAGGCGTGGCCCATGAGGCCGCGCAGGTCGGCGACCGGGGTGCCCTCGGCGGCCAGGAGAGTTCCGTAGGTGTGCCGGTAGGCGTGGGCGTTCGCACCCTCGGGTTTGCGGGACCCGAGGCCGGCGGCGATGAGGATCTGGCGGAGGAGGTAGTCGAGCTGATCGGCGGTGAGCCGGCGCCCTCCGGCACCCAGGGTGGCCGGGGGAGTGGACTGGCGGGGCGGGGCGACGAGCAGAGCGTGGGACAGCCGGTGCCGCCGCCAGGAGGGGAACTTGTCCTGGCGGGAGGTCAGGTAGCTGTGGATCAGCTCGGGGAGGGGTTGGGGCACGGGCACGGTCCGCGGCTTGGACCCTTTGCCGAGAACGCGGACGGAGGCGTCGCCAGCAGCGGTCTCGTAGGTCCCGAGGTTGAGGCCGAGGAGCTCGGCGGAGCGGAGCCCGGTGCCGAGCAGGAGGGCCACGATGACCCGGTCAAGCTCGGGCCACACGGTCCGACCAGCCCGTTTCCCGCCCATGACGGAGGCGACGAGGCGGGCGACAGTGTCTTTGTCCCAGCCGAGAAGCGGTTTGGGGGCCCGGGGCGCCTGCTTGGTTCGAGGGACCGCCGCCATGGGGCTGCCGTCGAGGTGGTCGTCGGCGACGAGGAGGTCGAACAGGGCTGTCCAGGTTGACCGAGCCCGGGCCACCGAGGCCGCGGCGTGGTCGGTGGCGAAGGCGGCGAACGCTGTCCGCAGGACCGGGCCGACCAGCTCGTCGATCATCCACGGCCCGTCATGGGGCGGGAGGAGCCGGGTGACAGCGACCAGATCGGCCTGGTAGGCCTTGGTCGTTGCCTTCGACAGCTTCCGGATGGTCAGGTCCTCCACCAGCGCTCCGATGGCCTGGGCCAGCGACAGCTCGGACCGGCCCGAAACCGGCTCCGGCGACGGGGTCGAGGGGGTTGCCACGGGACGTCACCGTAGTGCGGATATGGATGCTTATCCGGAATAGGCTTCGGGAGGGGGCCTTCGGGCAGACCAAGGACTTCACCAAGCCGAGGCGGACGGGCACGAGATACACGTCGATCGTCTCCAGGGAAGGCCGTTGAGCCTGGCTACGTGGCTCCCGAAGCCGATGTAGCCCAGCTTGAAGTGGTTGAGGATCCGACACGGCTCCTCCAGCTGGCTGTCGTGTTCAGCCGGTTCGGCCATGGTCGCAGTGCTCCTCAATCTGGTGACGGCACCCTGCTGGGAGAGCGCTCTACTACACTAGTGGAGAATCTATATGTGAGAGCCGGGTGAGAGGAACCTACTATGACGATGACGCCACGAGTCGAGGACTCGCGCACCTGGATGAGACTCGCATGCCTCAGCTCGAGTTCGCCGCTCGAACTGATCGCCTCGCTCCTCAGTGCCTTTACGGGCTTCTTCGAGCCCAAGCGGCTGCGACGGATGATCCCAGCCTGGTCCGCCGCCAACATCAAGCTGCGCCGGGAATGGCTGAAGCTGCTCGGCTTCGATGCGCGAAAGTTCAGCAATGCGGCGGTTCGTGCGATGAAACTGATCGAGGTGCCCTGTACGGGCTGGAGCCGCTGCCGCCCGGACCTGGCCATCGTCAGCCCAGGACTTCGGGTGCACGTGCACGTGATCATCGAAG
Organism: Acidimicrobiales bacterium; assembly: GCA_038214685.1. Lineage (GTDB taxonomy): Bacteria > Actinomycetota > Acidimicrobiia > Acidimicrobiales > AC-14 > CADCTB01. The sequence goes on along the minus strand of JBBQRO010000123.1, from coordinate 6,492 downwards.
GCAAGTGTCGAGCTTTGGCGCAACTCAACCGGGTCGGACTTAGGGCCTTTGGCGTCGCCGAGGCCGACCTGCCATCTCAGCTAATCGATGGGGCGTGGAATGGGACGATCGACCAGCTAACGGTGTATCGCTGGGCGCCCGAGCACGTTTACCCGGCCAACTGGGACGTGTCCACCGCCACGTTCGTCTTTTTGAGCCCAGGCAACGCTTACTCGATTCCGGAGGGATGGGTGGGCGCCGATGCCGAGGCCATGTATACCCTGCTGCTCAAGGCAGCCGAGCGGACCGGACGGGATGTCTTCGTGGAGGCTGTAGCTGCGTACATTGCCCCGGGCCGATCCTTCAACTGGAAGGGTCTCACCGCTCTCGGGAAGATCAGGTCCTACTACTCCTTCAGCGAGGCACGCTCCCAGAGTGTGTGGCGGCACGAACTCAGGATGGTCTACGTCCTCGGGGTCCCGTTCGGCCTCCACATGCGCTCGCCCAACGGCTGGATGCCTGTCGGTTTCGACGGCACCGAACTCGATCCGGCCAAGCTGGCCGCCTCAGATCGCGCCACTTACGCGGCCGCCCTCGAATCTCACGGCGGCCGCGCCGGCTGGGTCCGCTGTACGTTCCCGGCCTGCGGCGCCCCTCCGGAGGACGTCTGCGGGCACGTGGATAAATTCGGCTGGCGTATGGACCAACGCCCGCCGCAACCGGAGTCCGTGAACCCGAGGCTGACCGGATGAAGCAGGCTGCTGCCACGACCCGTCTTGGCCCCTGGGGGCCTCCGGTCCAAGAGCTGTGGGCCCCTACCGAGGTGGCAAGCGCCCTCAACCTCTCCGGAGCCCAGCACGCCCTCGACCTGATCGGATCCGGGCTGGCGGGAAAGGTGTACTCGGCAGGCCACAGCCGCCTCCTCGTGCACCCAGACGCCGTGCGGGCCCTGGCGGACCGTCCGACGGTGGCCCGTAGCCACCCGGGGGCGCTAATCGTGCGAGTTCGCGCCCCGCAGGCTGACACTGATCCTAAGAGCGAACGCGACTTCTACGGCTGGAACCAGGCGTTGGCCGATAACCACCTGGCGCTGGCCCTCGAAGGGGTGCGAGGCTTCTACCAGCTGTCCGACGAGCGGGCCCGCACCGTCGTCGCGACCCCGCTGCCGATCGTCGCCACCGTCAAAGGGATCGTAGCCACTGCGTTCATCGCCGGCGCTTGGGAGCGTCACCACTTCGGTGTTCGTTTCGAGGTCGCCGAGACGGACCCCGCTCATCATCTGCTGGCCCCCTTCGCCGGGCGCCGCCTCGCCTCGGGACGCGGCGGCGTCATCGCTTGGCTGCCCGAAACATGATGGAGGCGCCCGGTGGGGACCCCGACCGCCGCGATCGATCACCGTAGATGGCGGAATCCTTCCCGGCCCCGGCTGACGTGGGCTGATGCTCGGTGAACCCCGCGTCGACTCGCCTATGCCGGATATGAACACTTATCCGGACTAGAGGTCTCAAGCGGGCAGCGAAGTTCGGCACCTGCTATTGGGCGGACGCCACGCTGAAGTGAATGACCGCCTCAGTCTTGCCGACGTCCAGCCACTGTGGGCGGCTTGTTATCACGCCATTGTGAACTTGGGCGTCGCTACGCCGTCGGCAAAGGCCGTGATCGGGCCATCCTGCGAAACCTTGATCCCTACGCCGTAGTGGCTGATGGCCTGAGCGGCGGCAGTCCGGCCTCCGCCCGTACTCCCACCCTTAATCTTTAGGATCGCTCCGGCGGCTAGTATGTTTCCGTTACGATCGAGCAGAGTCGCGCCGTCCATCGAGAGCATCTCGAGCCGTTGACGCCGACTGAGCTCGTCGAAGCGCTCAAAGTTAAGCACTCGTCGACGCAGGTTGTCATCGTGATCCCACCGGTCGGTTTCGTCGACCAGTGCTGCGACGGCTGCCTTCGCCGGCGATCGGACGATCCCAAGACACGCCCCATGGTGGGCAGCAGAGGCGTCCAGCAACGACGCAAGCGCAGTGTCCTTTGTCGTGAGAAGGATCGTGCCGCCGCCGTACCACCTCAGACGTTGGATACCATCAATCGTAAAGCCCCTCCACTGAGCGTTTCGATAGACGAAGAGCGCCGACGAGTTCGTGAATACGTAGATCTCGCCCGATCGAGTCGCCGCAAGTCCGACAAGACCGGGCGCCGCCGTCCAGCTGGCAAGTCGGCGCATACGCTCGGGCGAGGTAACGACGTCGCCTTCGGCTTCGAGGTTCATGACTTTCACAACCTCTCCTTTCGCGTTGACTAGAATGGCCGTATCGAGGCCAGACCCAACGACAGAGGTCCACGACCGTGTAAAGAACTCCGTTAGGTCGTCCATTCCGGCTGCCTGGCTGCTGAGATCGACTGCGACGTTCACGGTAACCCGGACGCCCTCGTACGTCTTTGTTGCCTGGTCGATCACAAGCCGCATCACGCGCTCAAGCACAGGTCCAGCGGCTGGAACTTCATGTGCACATCTCGCCGCAACAGCGCGTGTCAGCACATCAGCCGACGCCGTCCGAGCAAAGCTGCTAGGAACATCCGACAGCTCCTTCAGGGCGTCGGCATAGGCCCTCTGCAGCGTCGTCTCCTGAGTGCCGAAGGCGCGAGATCCACGATGCAGTCGTATCACGGACTTGTGGTCCGGAATCTTGAGAATAGTCGTCTGGGGTGTGGACCGAAAAGAGTTCTTCTTATGCTTCTTATGCTCCTTCTCATCCAGCGTGATCTCCGCACCGAAGAGGCCCTGGAGATCGCGGCGAGCGAGATCAAAGTACGCCTCCGCAGTGGGAAGACCGGCGGTAGGTGCAGCGGGAGGCCCAGCCATGGGCGGCCAACGTAGTCACTGGCCAGAGCGCTTGCCTGGGAACGTGTAGGACGCGCGTCTGTGTCAGCGCTTTCGGCGAAACCGCGGGCGCGCCGTTGGCTCTTCTCCTCGCGCGTCCAGGTCTCGATCGCCAGGTCGACCGACGCGCCCAGCGAGGAGGCGGCTCTCTCACGATCGGGCCTGGGGATTGCGTAACGGTCAGGGAAGACGGAGAGAATCGCTCCGACTTGCAGACGCGGTCATCGAGGCCGAGCGCTGAGGTGCTGCCGTCGATCTCGGCGGACGCCGGCGGGGCGGTCGACTGAGGCGGTTGTGGTCCTGTCGGAACCCCTCTTCCTGAGTCACGAGAAGCGCACGTTATCGTGAGTCAAGTAGGACGTAGTGGCTGTTTGGTCGCCGCATAGAGTGGGCCGCATGACGAAGGTGAGCCTCCCAGGATGGCCGAGGACGCCTGCCAGCGCCTCGTAGCGCTCGTCGCCCAACTCGCCGCCCGTGAGCTCTCACCTAGGCGGCTGCTGCTGGCCCTCGGGCGTGAGGCGGCAGGTATCCGCGAAGGACCCGTCGGCCTCATCGACCTGGCCCTCGGTGGGCGGGACGTCATCATTGGACGCGGGATGAAGTCGATGTTCGACGACGCAAGCAGGGGCCAGGTACGCCACTTCGCCGGCGTTGCGACGTCAACCGCCCTGCTCGGCCCGGGCCTCACGCGCCGCCTCTCCGTCGTGCGCGGCGATTCCGCCGCCTCCCCGGACGGTCGGCTGTCCGAGGCCGCTATCGACTTCGCGGTTGAGTTGCTGTCGCGAAGGCTCGCCGTCGCGAGCGCAGCAGACTGGTTGCGGACGACCCTTTGCAAGGATCCGCCGATGTGGCGGCTCCTCAACGCACCGGAACGTCCGGCGGAGCGCCACGGAATACCCGGCCGGATCGCACGGCGCTTCCGCGCTGGCAGGTCAGCCAGGCGGGGCGAGTAGCGGAACCCGAGGAGCTGGCACAGCCCGAAGACCAGGTCGCTGGCCGAGGCGGTGTCGGGCATGAATCTCTCTGGGGTCGAGCGTCGTCGGGTTGTTCCGGATGCGGTAGAGGAGGAACTGGCTGTTGCGCTTGGTGCCGGTGATGACGATGTTCGCCCACCCCAAGAAGCTGTCGGCCCCCTAGGTTGGGGAACGCCGGGCCCCGTCCCGCACGGATCCGTCCGCGGATCCTCACGCGCGGGTCGGCCCGGTCGTTGCACCTCTTTCGAAGGGATCCATCATGGCCACCACGCGGACCGCCCACACCGACTGGCAGGGCAACCTCCTCAAGGGCACCGGCGTCGTCACCCTCGACTCCTCCGGTCAGGGCTCGTTCGACGTCTCCTGGCCCTCGCGCGCCGAGGCCTCGAACGGCAAGACCAGCCCGGAGGAGCTGATCGCGGCCGCGCACTCCAGCTGCTACTCGATGGCGCTCTCGCACGACCTGGACGGCGCAGGCACTCCCCCCACCCGGGTGGAGACCAAGGCCGATGTGACGTTCCAGCCCGGTGAGGGCATCACCGGCATCCACCTGACGGTGCGGGCCGAGGTCCCGGGTCTGGACGCCGAGGCCTTCGCCGCCGCAGCCGAGGACGCCAAGAAGAACTGCCCGGTGAGCCAAGCCCTGACGGGTACGACGATCACCCTCTCCGCCGAGCTGCTCTGATCCCGGCGCCCCGGGGCGCGGCCCGAGCGGGTGGCCCCCGGATCCCTCCGGCCGGCGCGTCCGACCGACGCCGGTGACGGGGATGCGAGGGGATTCGGCCCGACGAGGCCCCGCTCCCCAGCACACCCGGGCGAGGACCCGTCCCAGCTGCTCATCCCCCCGGCGGGCCTCGCAGCGCTGCGGCGGTCAGGATCAGCCGGAATCGCCCGCACCCCCACCCCTCCCCCACCCGATCCAGCGCCTCTACGGGGCTGTCAGCCGGAGCCAACCGGCTGAAACCGCCCAGATATTGCTCTAGGAAGGCCGCCGTCCGTTGACGCGTCCGACGGGAGGCCGCCTGGGCGACCACGAAGTCGAGGAGAGAGCCGAGACGGCCGGGCAGACTGCGCAGGGGCGTCACCAGCGGCGGGGCCACCAGGGCGACGCCAACACGGCGGCTGGAGGGACGACCGCCGCATGCCTTGGCCATGGCCACGGTCTGCGCCCAGCGCCGGGGTCGAGGTGACGCCGCTCAGGCCAACAGCTGAAGACGCACTGATGCCACCTTCGTCCCCGATAGCAAATCGGCATCCCCATCGTCACCTCGCTGATCGTTTACACTGTTGATGCTTTAACGACACGAACGAAAGGGAGACATGGCTCAGCGCACACAGGTGCTCCTAACCTGCGATGTTCACGATGGCGCTGCCGAAGCGGTCGAGACGGTTCTTTACACCGTGGAAGGCCAGTCCTATGAATGCGACCTCTGCGACGGCCACCTGACCGAGTTCCGCGACGCCATGGATGTCTGGTCGTCGTACTCACGGCAGACCGGACGCAGACGGGGCGGACCGACCAAGGGCCGGGCCGCAAAGCCATCGCGCGGCACCCGGGGTCGAGCTGGCGATGCCCCGTCAACTGCGGAGGTTCGCGAGTGGGCACGTGCCGAGGGCATGGCCGTTAGCGCCCGGGGCCGGGTCCCTGCCGAGCTGCACGCCGCCTACCAGGCTGCCCACGGGGGCTAGGTCTCTCCCACCGTCTGGCTAGGCGGCAGCCCGTCGGCCACAGAGCTGAGAGCGTAAGGTCACCACGTTAGTACAGGGGTCGTCATCGAGAGCCCCGCGACGCTCGTCTCGTGCGGTCGACGAGTGAGGCGGAACCACGCCTGGTCATCCCCAAGGAGCCGGTGCTCGCAGGTCATGAGGCCGAGGTGGCGGCCGAAAGTTCCACGGGCGACAAACAGACCGGGCGGCGATGACGGGGTTGATCGGGCGTTCTAATGCGGTCCGGCATCATGGACGCCAGACCGCCGCTGCCCAGGACGGCCCTACGTCTCTTTGATCTCGCCTTGGGCGAAGTTCCAGATCGTGTCGGTGGTGACAGCGACTTTATGCTTGTCGCTGAAGTGGTCAACCATCTTGCTCTTCAGTTCTTCTTCGGTGTCGGCTTTTCCCTGCCAACGGCAGGCGTGGTCGGCGTCTTTTCAGGCGAACTGGTAGGCCATGAGGGTCTCCTTGGCTCGGTCCACGGTGGAGCGGGTCGGACGCCGACCACGTTACCAGGAGCTCGTCGGCTTGTTCGGCGGTCTTCCCGTCGGACAGAAGCCGGTTGAAGAGGAAGCAGTGGACGGCCGATCGCCCCGCTACCGGCCGTGGAGACCACCGCTGTTACCGGGCGCCCCGCTGGTGCCGATCCCGAGCGCCGACTGGGTCGTGGCTCCTCTTCACGCTGCTTCGAGCCCGAGCCCCGTGGCGAGGCCCTGGTCCATGGCGACGAGGCAACGGTAGAGGGACTGCTGTGTGCGGGACGCCGATAGGTCTTCCTGCGTGCGGTCCGAGTCAGGGTCAGCCAGGCTGATGAGATGGCTGAGCCCTCTGAGGATGACATCGAGCTAGCCAACGAGTTCCTGGCCGCCTGGGACAATGGCCAGGGCATCTCCAAGAGCGAACTGGAGCGGAGGCACTGGAACGACGGGAGCTCCCACGGGCGCCGGTTCGACC
>JBBQRO010000122.1:0-10020 GCA_038214685.1 Acidimicrobiales bacterium | reverse complement strand
CCCGTGAGCATGTTCGGCACAGAGGCGGCCGCCATCGCCGCCACACTGGCCGGCGTCGACGTCGAGCTGGCCGACGGCATCGAGGCCGCCTTCCACGGCCGGCTGGCCGCCAACGGCGCCTACGGCCCGCTGCGCATGGTGGCCACCCGGGTCGATCCCCGTATCGCCTTGGGCGCCGCGGTGGTGGCCCGCGACACCCTGATGGCCGAGCTGCGCACCACCGGCGAGCTGACCGCCCAACGCCGGCTTCAGGTCCCAGCACTGCCGAGGCGCATCGGCCTGGTCGCCGACGCCGAGGGCGCCGGGCGGGCCGACGTTTTGGCCGTGCTCGGATCGTCGCCGATGGCCCGCTTGTGCGGTCGGGGCGCCGAGGTGGTTGTCCTCGCCAGAGGTGGCGGCAGCTTATGTCCAGGTGGCGCGTGTCCACCTGGCTGGCTGTATCTGTTGAATGGCATAGCCATTCGTCGTCGTGTGCGCTTTCCGTGTGGGTCTGTCACGGGAAAGAATGTTTCAGCGAGGGCGGCGTGAGGGCAACGCGACCATCGGCCGAGCCCGCCGGCGGGGGCATGGGGACGGCACAAGTCGCTGACAGATGACGACGCCCCGAACTCCGGCTGTCAACGCTCGCGGGCGCCGAGGCCACCGGGAAGCGATCACCCCGCCGCTCCCGGGGAATCCGCGAGGACCAACCTGACATCTGTCAACAGGGGTTGTCAAGGGGTCAACTCCATTCTGAACGCACGCCGGCGTGGGATCCGTCACCCTCATGCCGTTCGAATCGTCGCCCGCGCCTGGCTCCGAGTGATCTGGGCCTGCTGGCACACCGGCACCGCCTACGACCCGGCCCTACACGCCGGCGAGGCTCGTCACGCCGCATGACTTGACCCAAGGAACTCAAGCGCTATGTCGCCCGAGAGTTCAGACAACAGAATTCCTGTGGGGCGGACAGCTGATCTCCCTTCATCACGCCAGCGGCGTCACCTCGCGGGCAACGAGGTCGGCGCCACGAGGCGCCATGTGACCGGGGGCGGGCGAGGTGAGACCCGCCCCCTCGGCCTGTCGCAGCAGGCCGGTGAAGCTGAGGGCAGCTGACCCTGGAGGCGCAGGGACGGGCGGGAAGCAGCTCTGACCATGCCGGGACAGGCCAGCACCGCCAGACGACCCGGGGTTCGGCAAGCGAGACGGAGAGGCGTAGCGAAAGTGAACAAGTGGGTTGAACCCGCTCAAGCGTGGAACCGGCTCCCCCGTGGCGGATGTGGGCGGGGAGCAGTGCGCGCCGACCTATACGCACGAGGAAGGCGACTCCGAAGTTCCCGCCATTCACGTCGGTCAGGAGACTCGTCTGCGTGGCGCGAAGACTCGTTGACTTTGTTAATCCTTCCGCAGTACCCTTCTAGTAACCCCTCTGTGGGAAGGACGGCGGCTCGTGAGTCGGTTGAGGCGTAGCGCGTTGGTGATGGTACCCATCGTGACGCTGGGAGTCTTCGTCGGAGCACCGAGTGCGTACGCAAGGCACACTCCCGAGCACAAGTACAGTGTCGGCATTTCGACTGGGGCCGCTGACAACCTTACTGGCGTAAAAGTCTATCGCTACGACGAGAATATTTCTGCTGGTGGCTTGTGTGGTGATCCGTATGTACCGCCCATTATGTTCCAGTCTCAATGGGTGCCAATCAATCCGAATCCTGCGAATGACTGGATTGAACTTGGAACCATGCACAAGACCTCTAGTTGCAAGTACTGGTACTGGGGTTACGCAGTCAACGGCGCCTGGGTGTCAATCGGAACTTCCGGAAATGTCGGTAATGCGGGCCACTATTTTGAGATCGTCCGTGGCCCCACTGGCAATACCTGGAAGTACAATATTGATGTCACCACAATCTATGAGGCGCCGATCTATGTTCAGCGACTCGGGCACCATGTTCACGCCGGTCTGGAGGGGTATAACCCTGCAGCCGTCGTCCCCCAGCACTTCTATTATAACCTACAGTTCAACGTGGGTGGACCGTGGTATTACTGGAGTACTCATCTCACTGATGTAATGAGTCCTCCAATGTGCGGCGGGTTTTCAACTAACACTCTCTGGCGATCGTCCCAGAATTCGCCCTGTTAAAGGGAAAAGGCATATGGCTTGGTGCACAGCGAGGCGACTCTTTCGCACACTGACGGTGGTCATATTTGCACTCTTAGCACTAGGTGCGTGTGGCAAGGAACCGTCGGCTGGCATCGCCTCGGCGGGCCAGACAGAATCAGCGCGGGCAGTGAAGAACGACGGGCCGTCCTCTGTTGACGCTTGCGCGCGATTGGCTGACCGCTACCGTGGTAACGGCGCAGTGCTCAGCGGAGCATATCGCTCCGTCGTCTCTGCCGTGGCGTCCTCTCGTATTGGCGGGCGCTTCCCTGAGGCAGTCCCTCAGTTCTTGTCCGCTAGGCTCGCGACCAGAGTGATCTTCGTTTGCTATATTGACGATATGGATCTCGCCACGCCGGTCAAGGGTGATGCTCCGCCACACAACCGGGCTGTCTTCTTGGTGGACGAGTCCGGTGAGTTCGCACTTTTTGTGGCGGGTTATCACGATAATCCCGGCCGCCCAGAGCTACCGATAGGACCGATAGCTTAGCGTCGGTGAGTCGGTAATGTGCGGTCTCGCATCCGTTACCGTCGGCCGATCCAGGATAGTAGTTCACCCGGCGCCCTGCCCGGTGCCGTGCTGTGACCGGGAGCGGCTCTCGGCCACGGCGGGGCTGTGCCGCGCCCATGCCGACCAGCACCATGCGCTGGGCGGTTCGAGGCAGGCCTTCTTGGGCCACCCTGGAGTTCACCCCGCCGTCGGGACCCTTCCGCCGGAACGGCCCCTGCGCGGTGGCGGCCTGTCCCCGCCAGCGGCGCAACCCGAGAAATAGTCGTCCCTCAAGGAGCGCCCCAAGTCAAGAGGCGCCGGCTCGAAGGGTCGGCACGATCAGGGGTTCTGCCCCGGCATGGACAACCAGCATGGGTGACGCGCCAGGAACCCGCCGGCTCTCTGGGCCAGCGGGGAAGGAACAGGGCGGTCAAGGCCGGCCGTAGGCCGCCCGAAGGGTTCAGCCTTGACGGCCCGGGCGCCGTCACGAGCACCATGGACGAGGAAGCCCGCTAGGGCTTCCTGGGAGCGCCTTTGCTCAACTGGGCCAGGCTCTTCTCCTTGGTCGGGCGGGGTCAGGACGCAGTGGGCCGTCTCCAGTCCCGAGGGCTCTCGGGGGTCGGCAGCGCCGCTGCTCGAGCTCGGAGATGCGACCGCGTCGGCCGTGGTCGTGCCCGGGCGCTGTCCGCCGTCGACCTCGGCCTGGTTGACCCAGAGCCGTAACGACTCGACGCCCATGCCGAGCTGGGTCGCCACCGACAGACAGGGAAGCGCCCCGCCCCGCTGGCCTGTCTGCTCGCGGATCTCGAACACCATCTGCACTGCCCGTTCCTTCAGTTCAGGAGGCTACCTGCGCTGCGACGGGGACTGCTCTGTTGATTCCATGCTCCATCCTCGTTTCCAAGGCTAGGAGTGTCCCGGATCCCAGGGCGGTTCACCAGCTCCCGGAGCTCGCGCAGTTCCGGCGGGGCGATCCAGGCCTCGGCCAGGCGCCCAAGTCGGAGCAGGTCCACCAGGTCGGTGGCGTCGCGCTCGTCGTCTTGACCCGCCGGTCGCCCCAGTCGACAATCGCGGCGGCGGCTGTGTCCGGAGCTGGCTGGTGTTCGTCCGCCCTGTCTGCCTGGCCTGAGTTCAGGTCGCGATCCGGCGTATCGGGGCGAGGGATCGGGCACCCTCAAGTTGGTGTCGAAGAAGTCTGTTCTGCTCCTGGAGGTAGGCCACCCGGGAAGCGTTGGCGTCGCGTTCGCCTCTGGCGTCATCCCGCTCGGCCCGATAGCGAGCCGCTCGGGCGTCAACCTTGCTCAGCTTCTCCCGGAGTAGGTCCAGCGTCGCGGCTCGCCTGTCGCTCGGGCCCCCAGACTCCTCGATGTGCCGCAGGTGCCCCCTGAACTCATCGAGCAGGGGTCGATAGCTGCGGTAGAGGTCCTGGCGGGACACGCCGGCCTCTGCGGCCAACGTGGTGGCGTCGCGCGTGCCCTCGGTGTGGATCGGCTGGCCGGTCAGCAGGCGCTCGATCGCTGCTCGAATCTGGACCTCGTTGTGTCGTCGTCGCTCGTCGTTCTTCATGACGCGGCGCCTCCGGTGGCGGCTTGCACGACCACGTCGATGCGCTGCCTCTCAAGGCGAAGCCGCTGCTTCTCCTGGTCGGGCACCCTGGGACTCGCGAGCACCCGGTCGATGCCGCGCCCGGTGTCGATCCACACCGGCACATGCTCAGGGTGGTTGGTGGCGTTCGCGCAGCGAGTCGGCTCGCATATGCCGATGAGAGGGGCGGTGGCATCGGTACGTCCGGCGACCTTGAGGCAGCGGGCTCGTGCCGGGTCGATGAACCAGCAGTAGTTGAGCGGGCCCACGTGCAAGGTGGACGCCCGGGCCCGGAGCAGCTCGTCGATGCGCCGCTCGGAGTCGACGACCGATCCCTCGAACCATTCCATCTCGGCACGCACCTTGGCGAAGAGGCCAACCAACTCCCCGCCGCCGGGACCGGTGATCGCCTGGCCCGCCATCCAGCCTTCGTAGAGCCGCCGAGTGACCTCTGAACCGGCCTTGGCCCGCTCCTGTTCGACCTTGGCCAGGAAGGCGGCGGCGGAGGAGCCCGGCCGACCGTAGTAGCCCTCCGACGTCGCGACGGAGACGTGCTTGAGGTGGATCTTGCCGGCCAGCACACCGTGGGGCCGGGAGCCGAGCAGCTGGGCCAGCGTGCGGCGGAACTGGCGGTTGTTGGGGTTCCAATGCTCAGGGATCGGGGCGAGATACGCCTGGGCGCCCGGTCCGTTCACCCAACGCCGGAAGCCGGGATAGCGACCTCTGAACGCGCGCCCGGTCCGGGCGAAGGGCAGTTCGTCCTCGACCAGTTCCTCGACCAGGGCGAAGGCCCCTGCGACCTCCTCGATCACCGTCCAGCGATCGGGTTCCCCGCCCAGGTCGCGTCCTTTGATCACCTGGGTGTGGATGCGGTGGCGCACCTTGCCGTTGGCCAGCTGCTCGGCCCGCACGCAGCCGCGGCGCATCTCGGCCAGTTCGCTGAAGCGAAGGCCTGACAGGGCGGACACCACGATGTAGGAGGCGGTCAGGATGAGGCTGGCCAGCTGTTCGACGTCGAGGGGGCTGAACTCGCGATGCCACGGGCGGCTGATGCCGGGGTCGGTGGGATCGGCCACCACGGCTCGTTCGGTGACCAGGCCTCCGAGGGCGAGGCCCAACTGTGCGACAGCATCCTCGACCATCCTCCGACGTCGAGGCGTGGTGGCGATGACACCGTTGCCGGAGCCGATGTGGCGTTCGATGATGCCCAGGTTGACCCGGTACAGGGGGTCCGTCTCGGGGATGACCTTGCTTCGTCGATGTTCGTCGAGGCTGCGTTGGTGGAGCTCGGGGACCTGGCGGCCCAGCCGGCGCAACTCCGAGAGGTAGCGCCCCAGGCGCTCGTCGATCGCCGATCCGGCGGTGGCCGGCACCCGCAGGGACGACAGCTCCCGGCGTGCGGCCAGGACATCAGGCCCGGCGACTTGGACGAGGAACAGCGCGCCGGCAAGCACGGGGCCGAACACGTCGTCGGGGATGACGGGCGTGACGTTCTCGGCCCGAACGCGCCAGCCCGCCACCTGGGCGGCCGTCCGGTCACCCCAGGGACTGAACCCGGCGGAGTAGGCGTCGTGGGTGAGCACCGCTCGGTACTCGTTGAAGCGGCGCATGTCGGCGACCTCGGCGCGGATGGTTCCCCGGCTGACGAGCTCCATCCGTTCGACCAGCCAGGCGTCGCAATGGCCTTGGGTGACATCGGCGAGGCGCCGCACGCCGTGGGCCTGCAGCCACCCCAGCCAGAACCGCATGTGCCCCACGACCTTGCCCAGGTCGTGGGGAGGGTGAGCGCGACGCCGGGCCAGGGGCAGCCGGCGGTCGAGCCCGACGTCGGGCTGCAGCATCGCCAGCGCCACCTCCTTGGCGCACAGGCGCCAGATCGGATCGGCGATCCCGGCGAAGGCGACCCTGAGCTTGGACGGGACGCGGGCATGGACGGGGATGTCGGCGATGGCGGACAGGTCCCAACAGTCGTCGCCGAACCGGGGGCGGGCTGCTGTGGCGTCGTCGCTCAGTCGCAGGGCCAGGAACTCCACCACGTCGAGATCGTCGGGGAAGGTGGCCGAGACGGGCCCGGCCGGCACTGCCTCGCTCAGTGCGGCCATGGATGCTCCTCGGGTCGAAGGTAGAGATCGCCGGCCAGGTCGCCATCGACGACGGACTGCGCGGCGTCGAGAACCGCGGCTCCGAACCCGGCCAGGATGTCCCGCTCCAGGCGCAGGTGGGCCGCCCCGTAGAGGGCCATCCACTCGCTTGCCGGTAGCGACTTCCACTGGCGGTCGAGGTGGGCCCGCAGCCGAAGGAGGTTGGGCACCTTGGATGGCGTGAACACGGCCAAGGGGCAGAACAGGCACGCCCACACCGGCGCCGGGCAGGGCGAGCCGGCCTCGCCGTGGGGCGAGTTGTAGAAGTCCTTGCACGCGGCGGCGAACACGTCACGCTCCCCGCCGATGAGTTGGCGGGCGGCGTCGGCGGTCATGGCCAGGCGAGCGCCTGCGGCCGCGGGATCGGCGTCGAGTCGGTCCAGCTCCTCTGGGCTGATGAGGGTCAACGGCGCCAGGGCCGCCTTGCGCACGGCCTCGCGCTGGGCGGCCTCGATGGTGGCTTCGATGGCGTCGCTGGCTCGGGTCTGGGCCAGGTAGTGGTCGCCCTCGACCACCCGGGAGTGGTTGGCGTCGATGCGCAGGGCGCCGTTCCAGGCCCGGTCGTGACGGGCGAAGTAGGTGGCCCGAAGGGCAGCGAAGTGCAGCCTGAGCGGTTGACCGTCGTCGCCGACGAGCCCGTGGCGGGCCACGAAGTCGTGGCGGGCGTCCCAGCGGGCGCTCGGCTTGTGAATGCTGAGGTGACGGCCCTGGCAGAAGATCCACAGTGCGGATGGTTCGACGGCGAAGCGACGGGCCCGGGCGCTGACCGCCAGCCACCGCTCGATGAGGCGTCCCGGCGACCAGGGACCCCGGCTGGCAAACGCCTGGCTCTGGCGGCCGGAGGCGCGGCCCTTAAACCAGCTGATCCGGGCCTCCGTCTCTCCGACCCACTCCACACAGTCGGCGCGCAGGCCATCGATGCCGTCGGGGCAGATGCCCGCCTGCAGTCCGACCAGGATGCGGAAGGCGAGCACGTCGTCGAGACCTGGGAAGAGTGCCCGGTGCCATCCGCCGAGGCCCAGCGCCTGTGTCTGCCACAGCTTGAGCCCGAGTCGTGGGGCCAGCTTGTGGGCGTCGTGGGGACCGTGGGCGTCGATGAACCAGGCCAGGTTGGCCTCGTTGCGCCAGTCATCGCCAGCAGGGTCCGTGCCCCGGGCGATCAGCTCATCAGCGGCAGCAGAGCGAGCCTCGCCTGCGGCCACGATGCCCTTGCAGACGTCGAGGAGACGCTGGGCCTCGCCCGCGCTGTAGGGCTGGTGCGGCGTGGACGACGGAACCCGGTGGAGGCGGACGCCGCGGAGATGGTGGGCGACGTCAGGAGAAAGCGACCCTGGCCGCTGCGTCTCGATCCCCGACAGCAGCTTGCGGGTGTTGGCCTCGAACCGGGCGCCGGCATGGCGCCAGTAGTCGAACACCAGGTCCTCGCTCAGTTCCCCGGCCCCACCGTGGAAGCCCTGCTCACCCATCCACCGACAGAGGTGGCGGATGGCCGTCACGTACTCCTTGGCCGTGGCCGGGGAGGTGATCGAGCCGTTGGTGTTTGTCCTCGCCAGCAGGGCCCGGGCCAGATCCCGGGCCAGCGCGACCGAAGGGAGCGCGCTGAGATCCCGGCGGTAGGGCGGGTGGTTGGGAAAGCGCAGGTCGAGGGCGAGAGGGACCTCGATGAGGCGGCTCGCGGTCATGCGCCGCCCTCGTCTGCGACATCAAGCTCGGCGTCGGTGAACAAGCGGGAGGTGTCGACGACGCGGAGGTAGTCCTCCGTGGTCGACACCGACGCGTGTCCCAGCAGATCGCGCAGCACGAGGAGCGGATCCGTACAGCGCAGGGCGAGTACCCACGCCGGGTCGGCCCCCGAGGCCTTGAGGAGCTTGGCCACGTCCGCCATGTGGGTCTTCACAAGCCAGCGGAGGGTGTGCACGGCGAAGGAGTGCCGCAGGACGTGGGGGGTGACGTGAGGGAAGCGCGCCTCGAAGTGGCGACATCGTCGCGACGCAGCACCGAAGGTGTACTCCCAGTCGGTGATCGGTGCCCCGGTGCTGGAAACGCCGAGCAGCGCCGAGCCGCCCCCGGGCGCCACCAGCCGGCAACGGGCGTCGAGGTCGAGCGTGGCCCATCGGACCCGCCGGCCCTCGACCCGGCCGCCGAGGGCGTCGGGGTCGGTGACCGCCAGCGGCCGGTCGGGACGCCAGTCGGAGCCGTCGACGGCAAGACGCCGCTCGAGCCGGAGGTAGCTATGGACACGGGACAGCGCGGCAGGCGACACCCAGGTCGTTCGCGGCTTCTTGCCCTTGGCGATGACGCCGGGAACGGTCAGGGGCACGACCGGCGTCGTCGTGTCGGCCGGCAGGTGCGGCAGTTCCCAGACCAGCAGGTGGGAGAACTCCTGGGCTCGCAGCCCCGACGCCGAGGCCAGATGGCCGATAGCCGCGTTGCGGGCCGGCTGCTGGCCACCGAAGTGAGGATCGTCAGCGCCATCGGGGAGCATCCCGGCCAGTCCGACGCCAAGGAACTGTTCCAGGAAGTCCTGCTCGAGCCAGCGGATGGACACGTGGGAGTGAGGCTGGCGCTCCCTGGCCAGATTCCGCCTCACCACCTGGCGTCCCCGACCTCCACCGCTGATCACCTGCAAGCGGTAAGAGAAGGGAACGCTCTCGATCAGTCCCTCGGCCTTGGCCCACTCGTAGAAGCCGGAGATCGCGGTTATGGCCCGGCCCCAGCTCCTCTCCGCCAGGCGCCTGGAGAGTTCGCCCATCCGCCGGTCGGCGTGATAGGCGGCAACGGCATCGACCAACGCCGAGGGGTCGTCGAGGACTTCGAGAGACCGAGCCCGCAGGAACCGGGCCCACGCCAGCAGGTCGCTCGCGTACGCGGACCACGAGTTCGGGGACGGCACTCCCGTCGTCGGCAGGGAACGAAGCCATCGGTTGACCGGCTCGACCGGCGCTCCGTCGTCATCGAGCAAGAAGGGCATCCCCCGGGGAATGCCAACCGGGGGGTCGCCGGGGAGCTCGGCGCAAGCGGCGGGATCGAAGGAGTACTGCCGCACGGCTCGTTCCCGTCTGTTGAGTCGACGGACCGTACGCCCGTGTCACAGCAGGATCAAGGACCCGTCGACCGGAACGGGTCGGTACTGCGACACAATCAACGTCACGGAATATGGAGCACGGTCGAACCTCGCTTGTTGGGACACCCCCGAACTCGTTCGGGCCATCACCCGCTGCCGGGTCCCGGTGTTCACCGCGCTTGGGCATGCCACCGACCGGACCGTGTCCGACGCCGCGGCGGCCTACTTTTTCCCCACGCCGTCGGCCGCTGCGGCGGCGCTGGTCGCTCGGGCCGAGGCCGTGGCAACGGCCCGACAGGCCGAGGCTGCCCGCAAGCAGCACCAGGTCGAGGTCGCTCGGCTGCAGGAGCACAACCGCCACCGCATGCTCGTTGCCGCCGTGGTCATCGCAGCCCTCGTCGTGCTCGTCGTGTTGCTGGTCGCCATCGGAGGTCACTGATGGTCGTTAACGCTCTGCCGATCTCCAAGGGTCTCGGCGGTTAGCGGTGAGGGGACGCAGATGCCAGCTGAGCCAGCCACCACCACACGCCGCCTGCGGTCACGACGAGACTCGCGGACAGAGCACCGGCGAGGCTTGCGGCCAAGATCACCAGCTTGATCGCGGCCCAAA
>JBBQRO010000121.1:0-10069 GCA_038214685.1 Acidimicrobiales bacterium | reverse complement strand
CCGTCGACATCACCGGCTCCACCACCTCGGCCATCTGGGCATCGCCGGCGATGCCGACGATCCCGACGGGGTGATCTTCACCGACGGGCGGGGCTGGAGACTGAACGGCTGCGGACGACCGGTGCCCCCGGGGCGGCCGGTGGAGGCCACCGCCGGTGAGCTCGGCATCGCCACCGGGGCGTGGTCGCACCCCACCGGGGAACGCCTCGAACCCGGGGCGGTGTACTTCAACGAGGCGCGGCCGGCGTAAGTTGAGTGGTCCTGGGGACGTCATGCCCCGGACGAATCAGAACAGCGTGGGAGATTCCGGCTCGGCGCTGACCGCCACGAGCGAGGCGCTCCACTTTCGAACGCCGGCGTTCGGATCGGTCTGGGCCAGAGCGTACGCCGCCTCGACGCCTTTCCGCTCGGCCACGAGGCCGATCCCGAGGCGTCGAACCGAGTGGTTCGGCCACCGGACCGACTTCTCGATCAGCAGCTCCTGGACCGATGGCTTCAGGATGTCGACCACGTCGAGCAGGCCCAACATCACCGCGGCCCCAGATCGAGCATCGACCTCGCCGGTTCGGGCCAAGACCCTTCCCCACGACTCGGGGCGTCGGCCCACCAGTCGTCCGGCGGCCCACCGACGCAGGGGCAGATACACCTCACGTCGGGCGACCGTGGGCCCGTGGACCTCCTCGGTCTCCACGACGGCCTGCTCGGTCTCCACGACGGCCTCGTCGTCGGCTTCCTCGACCTCGCCGAAGTCGATGACGATGCCCGTCTCACTGAACCAGTGGTCGGGGACCGCCCAGAAGAGCGCCTTGCCGGCGGCAAGGAAAGCCTCGGCCAGGAGGTCGAGCTGGTCGTCGTCGAGCATGCCCGACTGCTCGATCTGACGGATGAGGTCGCCGGCCCCGTCGCGCCATCGGGGGTCGGTCACCAGCAGCATCGCCGTCACGGCCGAGCTGGTCGGATCGATCTCGTGGTGCTTGGAGAGGAGCTGGTACGGCTCGAAGGCGTTGGCGCCCCGTTGCTCCGGCGGGTGCAGCACCAGCACGCGGTAGAGCTCCTCGGCCGTCGGCGCCGCCCAAAGCTCGACGAGCTCGGCGGCGAGGTACTCGGGATCGGCCCGTCGTCTCATGGCCCGCTCCAGCTCCGCCGCTGGAACACGGCCTTGCGGGCCGCCTTCGACACCGCCTTGACCGGGTGGACCTCGCCGATGGCGGCCAGCACGAACTCGGTGGCCTCCGACGGCGTGCGCCAGATGCGCCCGATCACCGCAACCTGGCGCTCGTGGTCGCCGGCCAGGGCGAGGGTGTCGCACAGGCCTTCCGGACCGAGGGTGACGAGGCGTTGGGCAAGCACGTCGACGAACGAGGACACGTCGTCGGGGTCGAAGAGCGCGGACGCATCCTCCAGACCACTGTCGACGAGCCAGCACAGGGCGAAGCCCCGGGTCACGGGGTCGGCGGCGAGCGCCCGGACCTCGGGACCGGCGATCTCGACGTCGATCTCCCCCAGCACGGCCAAGGCGAGATTGCGCAGCGCCGGGTCGGGCAGGGTACGCACCGCCTTGGCCAGATCGGTGGCCGCCTCCTCGGGACTGCGCCGGCGGCGCCACGCCTCGATCTCGGCCGACAGTGCCGGGAAGTCGTAGGAATCAGTGCCGAGGAACAGTTCGGTGGCCGATGCGTCGGTGAAGCGACCGGCGCTGGGCGCGTCGTAGCCGGCGGCGACCAGAAGCCGGCGGACGGTCTCCACGCCGGCCGCAGTGAGCTCGACGGTGCCGCCGCTCCGCCGGCGGCCGACCACGTCGGCGTCTTCATGCTCGACCGCCCCGGCACGACGGACGACGCCCGCCCACTCGAGCGCGTCGACCATGTCGACGACGTCGGTCTCCACATGGCGGGCCACCCGCTCGTCGGTCGAGTGCGGGAACTCGAACGCGTCGAGCACGGCCTCGGTGGCCGCGTCGGCCAGATCGCCGATCGGCAGGGGTCCCTGGGCCAGGTACGGCCCGGTCAGCAACATGACGGCAGCCTGGTCCAACAGCGCCGTGACCTCGGGCCACGCCAGCCACCCGTCGGTGCTGCGCTGCGACGCCAGGGGGCCGACGGACAGAAGGGCGTCGACGGCCCGGTCGTAGAATCCGGCCGGATCCCGCTTGATGGCCAGGCCCTTCTTGGTGGCGTGCACCCGGCCGTGCGCCACTCGGACGACACCGGCCTTCTTGGCCCAGGTGAAGATCTGGCGCAGCCGGTACAGCTCTCCGGAGCTCTTGGTCTTGAACGTGCGATCGCCGATCCTGAGATCGATCACGTCGCCGGTGTCGAGCAGCTCGACCAACGCCCGGCCGTCGGCCAATGACAGGTTGCCCGTCTGGGTGAGCTTGCGGCCGCCGGCGGTGAACTCGGCGAACGCGGCGAAGCTGGCCAGGATCGGCGCCGCCGCTCTCGACGCCGCCACTTCAGCGTCGTCGGCCGGCGCGACGGGTGGCATCGCCGGTCGCCTGGGCGCAGCGTCGGGGATGATGCGGCGGCGCTCTTCCTCGGGCTGGGCGTTGAACTCGGCGATCCACGCCTCCACCCGGTCGGGGTCCGACAGGTCGACGCCGTCCGCCCCGGCCGAGGCAAACAGCGACTTGGCCATGCCGAAGTTCGACGCGTCACCCATCGCCGCCACGAAGCCGTCGGTCATACGGAGGGCCGCCCCGGCCAGGTCGGCGACGGTGGACGACCCGGGGCCCAGGAGCCCCTGGTCGCCAAGGAACGACGTGAAGGCAGCCAGTGAGCCCGGGATGGTCACGCACTCGTCCTCCGGCACGCTCAGCTTGCGCGGGCACCACTCCAACAGGAACTCGCTGATGTCGGGTGGCGTCCACCGGCCGAGATCGCCGTCGCCGTACCCCCACTTCCAGTCGAGAGCCAAGCCGGCCTCGCCGGCCACCTCGGCCTCGTCGCCATCAGGGGCCATCCCTTGGTCCCCGAGCCACTGCTCGAAATGCTCGAGCAGCGACATCCTGGCTGCCGCGAAGCCGTCCTCGTCGTCCGGTCCGAACACCAGGCTCATCGGCCCAGCATCGCACTCCCGGAGGCGGCGAAACAGCGCCCCGCTGCCTCAGCCGGCCACCAGCGGCGCGTCCTGACCAGGGGTAGCCGACTGCCCGCCGTCGGGGCGCAGTGCGACGAAAAGGGGCGCTGTCGGATCCAGGTGCCCCTCGGCTCCTGACAGGCATTCGCCGATCGCCGCGAAAGCGTCGTCGACCACATCGCCCCTAATGTCCGCGTACCAGCACTGGGGATCCCACACCGTTTCGTCGAACCAGTTCCGCAGGGCGGCCACGAAGTCGGGGTCGTCGACCACGATGCCGGCCCGAAGGTGGGGCCGACCCCGCCGGTCGGGCACGGCCAGGAAAACCTCGTGATCGCCGATCAGCACATCGAGGACCAGCGGGTTGGCGAAGGCGATGCGGGTACGCACGTTGCCCACCTGCCCCGGTGGGCGGCCTCCGGACAGGCGGTCGACCGTGGCTCGCGCCGTTCCGAGGGATCGGCGGTCGGATGCGCAGACCCGGTACAGCATGGCGTCGGGGCTGGCGGCCATCGTCGCGCCGAGCGCGTCGAGATAGGACGGCTCGAGCTCGCCGTCGCCGAGGTGGTCGGAGACGAGTACCTGGGCTGAGCGCAGGGTGCCTTGGGCCGGGTTGCGGGCGATCACGTCGCGGGCGGCGGCGTCGACCTGCTCGGGGCCCAGGCTGACCGCGTACGGCGCCCGCCGGCTGGCCCCGGCCAGGGAGCCCTGGGCCCCGGGCGCCGGGTGGCGGTCGCGGGCCGCCTGCCCCAGCGCCACCAGTGTCGCCGAGCTGAGCCCGAGTGCCCGAGCCAGCGCCCGCAGCACCCCATCGGCCGGCAGCGGACCGCCGCGCTCCCATGCCGCGCTCTCGATGCGGGACAGGTAACTGGGCGAAATGCCCGCCCGCCTGGCCAGCGCCGCCTGGCTCAACCCGGCGGCTCGGCGGGCATCAGCCACGGTGGTGGCGAGGTCGGGGCTCACCTGCCGATCCTCCTCGGAGGCGGGCGCGCGGTTCAATGCACGCACTTCGCGCGCTTGGTAGAAACTGCCCGTGGCCACGACTGTCGGGCGGATCGACAACTGGTACGCGGCCGGCATGCTCGAGATCCGATCCTCGCTCCACCTGGCCGTACGGCTGACGATGCGGGTCGTCCAGGCCATCGACCATTCGGGGGCGGCATCGGAAGGCGCTGGTCTTTGGCGCGCCGCCCTACCCGCCTTCATGGTCCTCGACGTGGTCGTCTGGCTGGTCCTCCGCCGCAGTGACCGTTTCGGGCTGGCCTGGCGCCTCCCTCTCGACGCCGCCGACGCCACGTTCTGGGCCCTCTCGCCCCGCCCGACCAGCGGGTCCGCGGACCTCGCCCTGTTCATCGTCATCCCTCTGGCCGTCGAGGCCGGCGTGCGAATGGGACTGCGGGGCCTGATCGTGCCGGCCACAATCCTCGTGTCGACCACCGTCGGTGCCGTCGCCGCCGCCCAGCCGGTGCAGGTCGTGGGGCTGGTGTGGCTGTCGGTGGCGGTCCTGGTGGGGATGGCGTTCTTCAGCTACTGCACCCACCAGCACGAGTTGGCGGAGATCGAGAGACAGCGGGCCCTTGGTGCGGCGCGGCGGCGGGCCTTCCTCGCCGGGCAGAACCAGGTGGCGATGGGGGCGAGCTCGGCCGTCGACGCCATCGAGGGACTGGTGCCGGTCCTCGGCCGCCCCCGTCCGGGCTCGGCCCTGTGGGAGCTGGCCGAGGGATGGAAGGGCCGGCTCAGCGCCTCGACCACCGAGGAGGCCACGTACCTTCAGGTCGCCCTTCTCGAGTGGGAGCGGCTCCACAACGCCCATCCCGACCTGTCGGGCCTCGTCGCCGTACAGGTCGACGAGGGGCAGGGGACGACACTGCTGACCGCCGGTCAGGCCGAGCGGCTGGGCCGCGCCCTCGACCGGCTCGGTCTGCGCCACCGCGTCACCCTCAGGGTGCACCACCCGGGTACTGCACGGCTGCCGGGCGAGGAGCTGCGCCTCGACGTCGACGGGACGACGGTGGTGGTCCGAGCCGATCGGCGCGCCGCACCCCCACCCCTGGATCCTGCCGCGGTGGCGTACTTCTACGTCGTCGCGCTGGTGGCGTTCTGGGTGCTCCCTCCGGGCGGGTCGGTCCCGGTCCCTCTGGTGGGAGTCGGGCTTGCCGCCTGCGCCATCGCCGGGGTCGTCGCCCACCGCCACACCGCCGGGCCGGACACCAAAGCGCGACGCGGCCTGTGGTTGGCGGTGGCGGTCACCACGGCCCTGACCCTGGTGCACAGCACGGCGCAGTCGCCCATCACGGCCGACGGGAATGCCAACCTGGGCTTCGGCGTCGGGCTCATCCTCCTCGCGTTCATCGGCGGCTTCTACTGGGATTCCCTTGCCGTATGGCGGTGGCTCGTTCCCGCCACCGTGGTCGCCAACATGGCGTTGGCGGTGGCCCTCTTCCCGATCCCTTCAGCGGTCGACGCTCGCAGCCTCATCGCGGCCACGATTGGTGGCCTCTATCCGTTCTTTCCCTGTCGGCACCTGACGCTCGCCCTCGGCCGAATGAGCGCCCGGCATTTGAGTTCCACGGGAGCCGCTGACGAGGAAGCGGTGCGGGCCGCGTTCGTCGACGGCCGAGAGTCGGTCGTCAGCCTGGTGCGGCAGGCCCGCCAGGACGCGCTCCGTCAACTCGAGCTGCTCGGGCCCCGACTCGATGCGCGCCTCGGTGAGCTGGCCACGCTTCGGATCGAGGAGGTGGACCGACGGCTGGACGCGCTCGAGCCGTGACCAGGGTCGTGGTTGTCGACGACAACCAGCTCACGCTGCCCGGTTTCCTACAGGCGCTCGATGGGTCACCACACGTGGAGCTGGTCGCCGGATTGAACCACGACGAGGCCCTGGCATGGGATGGGGACTGGACCGATGTCGACGCGCTGGTCGTCGACGCCGCCGACGAGGGGCGCGCAGGGGACCAGTTCCCCGGCGTGGCCGTGGTGCGCACCGTGCGTGGCGCTGCGGCGGGTGACGGCCCGCTGATCGTGGTCGTCACCGGCCACTACCTCCACGACGGCCTGCGCCACCGGATGGCTGCGGCGGGGGCGGACTTCTACTTCCTCAGGGCTGACCTCCGTACCCCCGAGGCGCTTCTCGACGTGGTGCTGCACCCGGACCGCCACCGGCGCGGCGTACCGGATGTCGCCGAACCTGGAACCAGGCGGCTCCTCGGCGTTGGCGCAGCGTCCGACGTGGAGTCCTTCGTCGCCCATGTCGAAGGCCAGGGGCTCGGCGACGCGCTGACCCACGACCTCCCGTCGCGCGACCGGCCCCGGTCGCGCCGCTGGGCACGGTTCCGGCGGGACGCCGCCGGCGCCGGCGGCATCACGGCGATGAACCTCACGACGGGCGCCACCCCGCTCGGGCAGGACACCCCGTCGATCCGCCAGCTGGCCCGGCTGTGGCAGTGGGCGGCGCGCATCCGTCGCCCGGAGTGATGCTTTCCTGAGGCGTGCCTAGAGGCACGGGTCGGCCGTCGGTTCAGATGCGCTCCTGACAACCGAGGAAATGGGGCGGGGACAATGGGCAGGCGGTTCTTCAAGGCGGTAGTTGTCGCGGCAACGACGGGGGTCGGGGTCGGCTTGCTGACCCCGATGGCCGCGCACGCTGCCGTCGGGTGCGGGCAGTCGATCACGTCGAGCATGACGCTCGATCACGATCTCAACTGCCCGACAAGCGACGGGATCATCGTCAATGCCAGCAACGTGGTGCTCGACCTGGGAGGTCACACCATCACAGGAGGCGCCACTTCGGGCGGGGGCCGCCGCGGTGTGGGCGTGTCCTTCGACCGCCACAACGTGGTGGTCAAGAACGGCGTGGTCCGCGGCTTCGACCAGGGCGTGAGGTTGAGCGGGCGTGCGGACGCCACCATCACGGGCATGGTCCTCGATGCCAACGGTTCGGGCATCCACACCGAGACCGACTCCGCCGGGTCCCGGATCGTCGGGAACTCCATCGTCAACACCATCCAGTTCAGTGGTATCCAGATGGGCGGCAACGGGCACGTGGTCGAGAACAACGACTTCAACAACGTGGCCAGCACCGGCGTCTTCCTGTCGGGCAACAACAACGTGATTCGAAACAACAGGCTGAACGGAGCGGGGGCGAGCGCCATCGTCATCGGAGCCTTTCCGAGCAACCCCGGGCCGTTCGTGAACAATCAGATCATCGGCAACCAGGTTGCGGGCAGCTCGCGGACGTTCACCTCTTCGTCGATATCCCTCAACAACGGTTCGGGCACGGTGATCCAGGCCAACGTCGTCAACGGCCGCCGGACCACGCCGGGCGTGTTCGTGTTCAACAGCGCCAACACGGTGGTGTCGGGCAACACGCTGGTCAACAACAGCTCGGGCGTGCTGGTCCGGGGCACGTCGACGGGCACGCAGGTGATCGGCAACCAGGCCAACCAGAGCACGTTCGCCGGCGTCGTCATCGAGAACGCCCCGACGGGCACCCTCGTGGCCGACAACATCGCCTCCGGCAACGGCGGAAACGGGATCGACGTCCGGAGTGCCTCGACCACGATCACCAGGAACACGGCGCAGTTCAACCGGGGTCTGGGCATCTTTGCGGTCACCGGTGTCACCGATGGCGGGGGGAACCGGGCCTTCGGCAACGGCAACCCGGCCCAATGCTCGCCAAACATCATCTGCAGCTGAGCTCCACACAGGGCGTGGGCCCGGCATCGATCTCGATGCCGGGCTAGCTCGGCGCCTTGGCGATCTCCCCCAGGAACTCGTCGTTGTTCTTGGTGTGCTTGATCTTGTCCATGAGCAGCTCGAGGCCGGCGCCGGCCTCCAGGGCGTTAAGAACCCGGCGGAGCTTCCAGACCTGGGGGAGCTGGTTCGGCGGGAAGAGCAGCTCCTCGTGGCGGGTGGAGCTGGCGTTGACCTCCAGCGCCGGGTAGATGCGGCGCTCGGCCAGGCGACGGTCGAGGCGCAGCTCCATGTTGCCGGTGCCCTTGAACTCCTCGAAGATTACCTCGTCCATCTTGGAGCCCGTCTCGATGAGGGCGGTGGCCAGAATGGTGAGCGAGCCCCCCTCCTCGAGGTTCCGGGCCGAGCCGAAGAACTTCTTGGGCGGGTAGAGGGCGTCGACCGACAGGCCGCCCGACATGATCCGGCCCGTGGTCGGGGCGGCCAGGTTGTAGGCCCGGGCCAGGCGGGTGATGCCGTCGAGCACGATCACTACGTCCTTGCCCATCTCGACCAGGCGCTTGGCCCGCTCGCTGGCCAGTTCGGCCACCTGGGTGTGCTCATCGGAGGGACGGTCGAAGGTGGAGGCGATGACCTCGCCCTTCACCGACCGGCGCATGTCGGTGACCTCTTCGGGCCGCTCATCCACTAGAAGCACCATGAGGTGCACCTCGGGGTGGTTGGCCTCGATGGAGTGGGCGATCTGCTTCAGGACGGTGGTCTTGCCCGCCTTGGGGGGCGACACGATCAGGCCCCGCTGGCCCTTGCCGATCGGCGACACCAGGTCCACGATGCGGGCCACCATGTTGCCGGGCTCGCCGGGAACCTCCAGGTGCAGCTTCTCGTCGGGGAACAGGGGTGTGAGGTCCTCGAACCGAGGCCGCTGGCGGGCCTCATCCGCGGTCATGCCGCTCACCGTGTCGATGCGCAGCAGGGCCGGGTACTTCTCGCTGCTGCCGGCCGGCCGGCTGGCACCCTTGATGGTGTCGCCCTTGCGCAGACCGAAGCGTCGGACCTGGCTGAGGGACACGTACACGTCGCTTTGGCTGGCCAGGTACCCGTTGGTGCGCAGGAATCCGAAGCCCTCCTCGCGAAGGTCGAGCAGCCCTTCCACCGGGATGGGCTCACCCTGGTACTGCTGCTCGGGCTGGCCGGGGCGGTCGGGCACGACCTCGCGCTCGCCCCGCTCGCGGCCACGGCGACGCCGGCCCCGGCGGTTGGCCGGGTCGTTGGCGTCGAAGGGTTGCGGCTGGCCGCCGCCGCCGGGGCGGTGCTCGGGACGGGACCCACCGTCTCGAGGCCGGTCGTCGGTGCGCGCACCTGCGTCGCCCGACCGGTCGTCGTTCCCGCTTTCGGCGGTGCCCGACGAGGTGTCATGGTCGGCCGGCGGGGCCGAGCCGGTTTCGGTGTCGACCGGTGCGCTGCCGTTGCTCGCCGGCAGGCCGGCGACGGTGGCGGCGGACATTTCGGCGACCGCATCCACGACTGCGGCAGGGGGCTCCTGCGCCTCGCCTACAGCCGACTCGGCCTGATCCGCGGCCGGGCCATCGAGGGAGAGAGCGGCCTGGGTGGCGCCGTTGTCGGCCTGACCGGCGGCGGCAGCCGCTGCCGCTGCGGCCTTGGAGACCCGGGAACGACGGGGCTTCTCCGCGGGCGCAGTCTCGATGCCGGCCTCCCGGAGGATGTGGTCGATGAGCGTTGACTTCGAGGCGCGCGACGACGGCTTCACACCCATCGCCTCGGCGATAGTGGCCAGCTCGTCGCGCTCCTTGCGTTCCAGCACGGCCCGCCCGAGCGGCGGCTGGGGCACGACGGTCACCGGGTCGGCTCGACAGTGCTCATGGGGCGCCTCCAAGGGCTGAGAAGTGGTGCGTGCAAACCCGGGAGAGTGGGGTCGGCATTTGGACTCGGCGGCGAACCGCCGCCAGCCTCGCTGCTGAACCTGCTGAGCCTGCAATCGCCGGGGATTCAGCACCAGCAGCATACCGCCAATGCTCAGGGGGTGCCGCCGGTGGCGACCGCCGGCCTTCGACCGGCCGCGTGAGGGAGAACACTCTACGACCGTTCGGTAGTATCAAAGGTATGGCGAAGGAGAAGCCCACCATCACCGTCGATCGGGGCAAGCTCACCGAGACCCGCGTCCTGCTTGGGGTCAAGTCCTCCTCTGCCGCCGTCGACGTAGCCCTGTCACAGCTCATCAGGCGGGCCCGGCTCCACAACGACGTCGAGGCCTACAACAAGGTTCCCTCGACGGAGGAGGAAG
>JBBQRO010000120.1:0-10128 GCA_038214685.1 Acidimicrobiales bacterium | reverse complement strand
TCCTCCGCCTTGGCCCGCTGGCGCTCTGACATGGCCAACTCGGGGCGAAACACAGCCCGCGGTTCGCCGGCAGCGGCCAGCTCGGCCGAGCCGGACCGGTAGCCGGTCAGCACCTCGTGCAGATGGGCCACCCGCTCGGCGATCTCCTCGTTCTCGCGGTCGGTCAGGTTGGCGAAGAGCTCTCCGACCCCGTCAGGGGCCGTCTCCCCGTCCGGGCCGGCCCCCACGACCGTGGAGGGGTCGGCGAGGACCTGGCGGGCGTCGACCACCCACGGCCGGCCCCGCGGGGATCGGAAGGTCATCAATGAGCCCTCGATGGCGGTGACGGTGTGGACCTCGCCGCGATGGCGGATCCGGGTCCCGACGGCCATGGTGGTCGTCCACGTCGTCATGCGGCTCGCTCCAATGCGCTCTGGTCGGACAGGACGGTGCTCAGGTCGGTCCGGAGCCGGCCCGACCACAGCAGGTGCAGCAGCACCGGTCGCACCACTTCCGCCGGCCCGATCCCATGGCAGCGGCGGTGGAGATCGCCGATCGTGTCGCCTTCGTCGGCCATCGCCATCACGGCGTCGAGAAGCTGGGCGTCGAAGCGGTCAGGGCGCCGGTAGCCGGCCAGGAACCGGAGGTTGCCCAACAGCACCTCCGGGGCACCGGTCCACACCTCGTGATGCCACCCCCGCGCCCCGAAGACATGACCGGCCCACGCG
This sequence comes from Acidimicrobiales bacterium, assembly GCA_038214685.1. Taxonomy (GTDB): domain Bacteria; phylum Actinomycetota; class Acidimicrobiia; order Acidimicrobiales; family AC-14; genus CADCTB01. Next base: position 9,421 of record JBBQRO010000120.1, on the reverse strand, counting down.
AAGGTCGCGGCCACCTTGGGATCACCGATGCGATCGGGTGGCTTCACGTTCACGATGGTGATCGCCCCGGCGCAGTCGACCAGCGCGATATCCGGCACGTGGCGTCGGGGTTGCCCGGCGACCACCGCCTCCACCAGGAACGGCTGGGCCACGATCCAGCAGACCTGGGGTGCGAAATCGGCCAACAACATCCGGGCCAGTTCCAGACGGCTCTCGTAAGCCACGTGCCCCCCGGTCGTTGCTGACCAGTACAGGCCCGAGTAGTGCGCCTGGCCCCGATGCCAGCGGAACTGGCGCCACGGTGCCACCTCACCGCTGCGCAACATCTGCAACGCCCCGACCGGTGCGAGCTCGGACTCGATGCCGGTCAAGGACCGCCAGGTGATCCTGGCTGAAGCCGGACTGCCGGGGTCTATGCCATCGGAGGCGATGCCAGCCGACCGTACCCAGCGCCGCGCCGCCGTTGGTGGATCACCGAAGCCTGACGAGGCCCTGACAGGTAACCCGGGCGGGATCCGGGCATTCTGATCGGTCAGGCGGTCTTCTCAACGCTGGACGGAGCTATCGTCCACTAGGTGTCCGTTGATCACGAGGACGTGTCGGTCGTTTTGCTAGAGATTCTCGGAATTGTGGGCATCATAGGCGGGCTAGCGCCAATGGCGATATCCTAGGGTTCCGTGGGATGGCTTGCGCTTCTTCCGGTGGGCCTTTTGTCAATTGTCCTCGCTGTACGCAGATTGGCGTCGATGAATAGGACATCTCACTTGGCGGTCAGCCAGCGACGTGTCTTGTTGCGGTTCGCACTCGGCTGTGCCTTTGCAGGCGTCCTATCCTCCTGGCTCGCACTGGCTGCGTATAAGCGGTGATCCTGCAGGCTGGTGGTCTCCTTGCCGGCGCAGGGTTCTTATTCTGCGCATCCGTCATGTTCGGCGGTTGGTATCACCGCAACGCGGGGTAGGCGAGGCGGCCCGTACATGCCGGAATGTGTCGGCTGGCGCGTCGACGAGCTCATTTCAGATGTCGTCTGCCATGGCTGCTCGGAACCAAATGGGGCTCCCAGTGGTCATGTCAGCGTGAATCAGGCAACGGCGTCGTGAGACAGGAGGTGCGGCACGTCCCCGACGGTGTCGACCCAGCCGCCCCGACGTTGGAAACGCTCTACCGAGTCCAGCGACTGCCGATGGTCCGCCTGGCACATGTCATCACGGGCTCAAACGCCGTCGCGGAGGAAGTCGTGCAAGAAGCCTTCATCCGGCTCCAGGAGAATTGGCACCGAGCCGAAAACCCTGCTGGCTACCTGAGGGCCATCGTCACCAACCTGTGTAGAACCCAGGTACGTCGACGTGACCACGAGCGCCGGCTCGACCCGCCGATCCAGCTTGTGGCCTACCAGCCCGAGATCGACGAGACCTGGGCCGCCGTGTGCCGGCTCCCCTTCCGTCAGCGGGCGGCACTGGCCCTGCGTTTCTACGAAGACCTGGACGAGGCCGAGATCGCACGGATCCTCGGATGCCGCCCCGGCACGGTGAAGTCGACCATCCACCGAGGCCTCGCTCGGCTCAGGAGGGGGATGTCATGAGGAGAGACGCAGCCGAGGTGGAGGAGCGCCTGCGGGTTACGTATCAGGCCGTAGCGGCGGCCACGGTCGTGGGTGCCGAAGGCCGGGACAATGCGCCGACCCTGGCCCAGAGGCCCCTCGTTCCGCCTGGACCTCGGCACGCCCGTCGCCTGGTCCCCGCCCTGGCGACCCTGGCGATTCTCATCGCCGGCGTAACTTCCGCCGTGGTCCTCCGCGAGCGCTTCACCGACGGCTCGGCGACGACAGAGATAGCGACGGCTCCGACCACAACCGCGCCAGTACCGTCGCAGCCGGGCGCAACGGTGACAACTGGCCCAGCGCCAACCTGTGGTTCCCAGCTCCCCCGGCCCTTGGACCTGCCGGAGGGCTACCTCGGGCCGGAGCGCATGGCGTCCTCGGTGGAAGGCCAGTTGGTTGTCGGGTGGACCTCGGCGACGGGCAGCATCATCGCCCGTTGGCCCCCCGATCCGCAGTTCAGAGAGCTTCTCGGCCAGCCGGCGGCCGCCACGGACGGTCAACCGAGCGTCTCTGGCTCCGGCACGTTCGAAATCAAGCAGATGGAGAGCAGTGTCTACATCCGGACCACGATATTCAGCCTCCGTAATGTCCCCGCCGAGTGCCGGACCATTCAGGTCGACGTGGCAGACACCAACCCGGCCCGGGTCGATGACGGGATCGCGAGACTGAACAACAGGGGACTGTTCGTCTCCAACGTGCCGCTGGTCGTCGGCTTCGAGGAGCAGTCCGCGGCACCAACGGTCGTCGGCTGCAATGCTCCTCCGGGAGCGGCCGCACCTCCGAAGCGCGGCGGTCCGGTCACGGGAGCGGTCTACCCGACGCCAGCCGACGCGCTCACGGCCTTCCTGGAAGCGGAACCCTCGCTCATCCGCAACCAGTATCTGGAGGTGCGGCTACCTGACGGCTCAATCGCCTACGCCAAGGAGCAGTGGGAGCGACCGGGCATGTTCGTCACGGTTGTCCATGTCGTACCAACCGGCGATGGCTGGTCCGTCGACCGGTGGGAAGCCAGCGGCTGCTGAGAGGACCGGTCCGCGACAGGTGCTCCACCCGGGCATAGTCGGACCCGCACCCAGCGAGCTCCGGACATCACCAGCTCATAGCGACGCTGCCGGGGAGGACCGCAGGTCTCCAACGCACAGTAGGGAGCGGCCGCTCTAGATATGTGCCGGTTCGCATCGGTGCCTGCTGCGGCGGTGCTGAGCACTAAGGTAGTGAAGTTCAACCCTCCGGCCAAGGGGCGCCAGTGCGCTCCGGCGTGTAACTGTCTGGCAGAGGCTACGGCAGCGCTGCCCGCCGGGCCATCGTCTTGGACGCCCTCACGCCGCATTGGGAGAAGGCCATCGCCATAGAGGCCGAGGCCGCCCTCTCCGGCCGCACGTCCGAGGAGGTCGCCGCCGAGTGGCACTACGCCGCTCCGCGGGCCGGCTGAACGACCCGAGCCCGAGCACGAAAGAAAGGAGCCCTTTACGGGGCTCCCCCTTCGCGTCCGCCTGGATTCAGGCCAGAGCTACCCGGTGAGGGCCACCACACGGGCGGGGGTGGCCGTCGCCGGCTGTGCGGTCCTGGTGGCCGTGGGCGCCACCGTGGGCGCCGTGGTGGCCGTCGTAGGCCGGGGGAGGAGGTCAAGGTCCACGTGGCGTGTCTCCGGTGGCACCGTGGTCGTAGGGAGGAGGTCGCGCTCTATGACGCGTGTCTCCGGTGGGACTGTGGTCGTCGTGGGGAGAAGGTCACGCTCTATGATGCGTGTCTCCGGCGGTGCCGTAGTTGACGTGGTCGCCGTTGTAGTCGACGTGGTCGTTTGAGCTTGAACAGGGGAGGCGATGAGCACAAAGCCCGCCGCCGCCGTTAGTAGTTGTCTTCTCATGGGCCGAAATTTTAGCTAGTCCTTCTCGTTGTCTGGTTGGTTGCCTCGCGCCGACGACGGGATCGCCGCAGCTGATGCCACCACTCCGGGCAACTGTCGCCCAGAGGGTGACCTGCTCTCTGCCCGAGCGATAGTGCCGTTCCTGGTCGCACCGTTTCGACACGGGTAGTCCAGAAGCGAGGCCACGACGACGGTCCAGCGGGCCGATGGCGGTTGGCAGTCTGGGCACAGGCTGCGGTTCCGTGAGGCGACCGGACCTGCTGCCGCAGCTACCTCCGTGACCAACGTCCTCGCCATCTATCCCCGGACGTTCGCCAAGTGCTCGCCACATACGGCGGAATTCGCCATCTTCATCCGGAACCTACAAGAAGTGTAGGTTCCGCACGAACTCGGCGAGCCGTGCCGCCTGGACATGGCGAGCGGACCGGGTCGTGGACGTGTTCGCTGAGCGGCGAGTTGGCGAATTCCTATGAGACGGTCACCGGTAGGTAGCGGGCCGCCTGTTCCAACAAGTGGTGCCCAAGCGGAGTGACGCGATGAAGGCGAACTGGGGAGTCACTCTCGAGGAGCACGCCGTTGCAGGCACGCTCGAGCCCGTCGATGCTCTTGCCGAGCGTGTAGGGGTCGGTGCCGAGCACAGCGGCCGCCTCGGCCAGGGTTGAGGCTCGGACGGTGACTTGGAGCCGCCGGAGGCGATCTCGACCGCGGTAGCTGGCGACAGCTGAGGCGAGGGGTTCGGGCAAGGGTGGCGGCGCGTCGGGGTGCGGCCCGAGGTGGCCATCGGCCTGCTCCAGCAGTAGCCGTCCGAGCCGGGTGAGGCATTGTGCGTCGTGCTGCTTGGTCTCACGAGTGAGCAGACCACCTCCGCACGCACGCTCGAGGTGGGCGAGCTGCGCCTGCAGGATCGACGGTCGGACACAGAGGATGGGGCTGGCCTCGTTGAGCGAGCGGGTGCGGGCGTAGACCTGGAATCGCTTGATCCGTAGCCGGCCACCCTGCCCGAGGACAGCGTTGGCCAGGGGGCGCGGCCAACCGTCCGGCGCGACCAGGCTTGCTGAATGGCTGCCCCCGCCCGACGCGCGAATCGGTATGGCGTGGCGGCGGGCAATGCGAGCGAGGTTCGTCGGCGACATTCCCAGCTCGGCGGCGATGTCGGTAAGCGGCCGCTGATGCTCGACATATTCGCGATGTAGCCAACCCGCTTCCACGGGCCTCCGGGGAGCCCGACCCTGGTTGGGGGTGGGGATTCCCTCCCGCCGCAGGGCACGGGCCAGGGCGTTTCTCCCCAGGTCGTAGTCCCGGGCGATCGACCGAAGGGTTCGTCGTTCGACGATCACGAGCTGACGAAGGCGCTGGGGAGTCAGCTCGGCGGGAAAGGGGCACCGGACCGGCGTCGGGCGACTGCCGGTCGCCCGCAGCCGGAGGTGAGGAGGTCGTTGGCGGACGATCAGGTGTACATGGTCCAGGGTCGTCGCCAGGCGGCGGGCGACGGCACTGGGCGACAACCTCTGGCGCAGCAGGGCCTCGACCTGCTCGGGCGTCACGCTCGCCGGATCCCGCCCGGGGAGCCCGTCGAGGTCAACCCATTGGCTCGGAGGCGACCAAGTCAGGGGCTCGTCACCACAGCCTTCGGCGTCGAGGATTCGCCGGGCATGACCGTCCAAGAGCTCGGCCGCCAGCGGCGGAAGGTGAAGGGCGAAGCGGTGGTAGTTGCTCACGTCGCCCGACTTGTCAGGCCGGAGTCGCTGCGGCGCACGTTCGAGCAGCCCCCCGGTGATCGTCTCCCACATCCACAGCCGGGCGCACCGGAGCTTGAGGGCGCCGCCCGTGGGTGTGCCCGAGGCGGCGCAGACCTCGTCCCAGGCCTTGGCGTCGATGAGGGTGGCGGAGGAAGCGAGGCCATCCCGGCGTCGGTAGTCGATCGGGCATCCGTGGACGAGGAGGCCGTCGCCCAGTTGGGTCAGCGCCCGCAAGACGGCCCGACCATGCGCGTCGGCCGCCACGGTCTGCAGGACATGGGAGCTCGTCCGAGCCAGCTTCGGGTCCGGCGTCCACCCCTCGAAGAGCGCTCCCAGTGACGCGCTGCTGCCGGGCACCAGCATCAGGCCGGCGCCGACCTTGGCGAAGGTGGGCGCATCGATGTGGGAAGGCCGCAGCCGAACCACCCAGTCGGCCCACAGCGCTGAGGGGACTCCCTCCCTGCGCCGGTCCCCGGCACCGAGACGGGGACGGCGGCCCTCGGCGGTGGTGCTGCGCCAGCGAATGCGATCGCTAGGCCGGAGATGGGCATCACGGGCGCGGAGCACCCTGGAGACGAGCGCCGGGCTGGCGGTGCACCACGACCGGGGCAGGGGCGGGGGTCGCACCTTCACATCGGCCCGAGCGATGGCACCGAGCCGCTGGTCTGCGGTGTCGGTCATCGCCAGCCAGGCGCCGTCGAGCACGGCCGCGACGCCGGCAGTGTCGGCCAAGCCCTCGGGGTTCGCAGAGATCAGTCCCACGTCCAGGTGACGGGCCACGGTGAGCACGTCCGCCAGCAGGTCGATGGTCTCAGCCAACGCCGCGTCGCCGACCGAGGGGTCAAGCAGAGGGCGCAGGCGCGCCTGGAGGTAGACCACGCCGGCGGGCGCCGACGCCACGTCAGCGGTGTCGGATAGATCCTGGCGACAGCGAGGCACCTGATGGCCAACCCCGGGTGACGCCTCGCAGGTGGTGGGGGCAGCCTCGACGTCCGCCACGAGGGTTCGCCGCTGCACCCGCCCGCAGGCGGCGCATCGGGAGGCCAACAGGCAACCGTGCAGGGAGCAAGCAACGTGCCAGGGAAGGCGCCAGCTGGCCTGCCACCGCCCGCCGGTGGCCTGCAGGCAGGCCGGGCAGAAGCGGCTCCACCGCAGGGGCCTCGCCGCCCGCTTGAGCCATGCGGTCGTGAACCTTCCCTCGACTGCGGCCCGGTAGCGGGCGAGTGGCGTCACCATGGCTGCCACCTGCTCAGCACTCAGCCCGGCGGCAGCGAGTGCGGCGGCATCGGCGATGTTCGGGTCGACAACGACGTCGAACGGGCGCCGTGCGAACCCGGCGTCGAGACCGAGGTGGCCGACCACGTCGTAGACCGGTGTCTGCAGCCGAGACGCGTAGGCCGCCACCCAGCTGTCGAAGCCTTCCCCGGGTATCGGTGCCAAGCGGATGGGAAGCGATCTCATGCTGGCGGCGGTCTCACGCCGCGCCTGTCGCCTCCGACGGGGTCCGGGCTGACAGCAGGCCGTGGTCGAAGGCGGCCTGTATCTCTACGCGGGCCGCCTCGGCCGCCTCGTCGTTGCGGACCCGGTCCAACACCTCGTTGCTGAGACGCTCGTGGCCAGTGGTGATGGCCCGTCGACACCCACGGGTGATGATGGTCATGAGCGAGGCGAAGTGGCCGGTGGAGCGGGCGTAGAGGTACTCGGCCAGGCCATCTGCCAGGTCGCCCGGGCGCTGGTCGGCCAGGACCAGGTCCCGCTCGATGGCGAGGAGAAGGCGACGCCAGGTGCGCCGGCCCTCCTCGGTGACGACCTCGAAGGGGCCCAAGGTGATGCGGGTCCAGCGCCGGGCGGTCTGTGCCAACTGGCGCTCCGACGCGGTCAGGCCTTCGTCTAGCAGACGCCGCTGGCGCAGGCCCACGCCGACGAAGAGGAACGTCACCGGGAACTGGTTGGCCAGCCACTTGAAATGGTTGGCCACCTCTCGACCATCGCGCCGGTTGAGGTCCAGGAAGTGGACATCGTCGACGACGATGAGGCGCGTCTTGCACGACAGCACGCAGTCGGCGGCCCGGTTGGCGAGCTGGGTGGCGTTGCCCCGCTCGGCTCCCGGATGGGCGTAGAAGCGACAGAGCATGGAGTTCAGGCTGCGCATCGAGGTGTTGGAGGTCAGCCCGACGTAGAGGACCGGCACCCGCTCGTGGCCGTCGGGGGTGGTGGGGCCGTAGAGGTCGATCTGGCGGCGGTGGAAGGCAGCGGCGAAGATCACGGCCAGGGTCGTCTTGCCCAGCCCGGGGTAGGCGTCGAGCAGGGCCGAGCTCTTCACCTTGTCACCGTCCTGGCGGTTGGCCTCCACCACTTCGTCGAGGTCGGCCAGCACCTCTTGCATCTGGGGGGTGAGGATGGGGCCCAGGTTGGCGTGCCAGACACTGCGGGCCTCTTCGTGGCGTCGTCGTTCGGTGTGGCCCAGGCGGCCCAGCTCGGCGCGACTGAGATCGGCAGGCCGGGCCCGGAGCGGGGCCTCGACGCGACGGAACCAGCCCTCCTTGAGCGACAGCGTGTAGTCCTGCTCAAGGTCTTCGATGGTGCTCACGTCACGCTCCCGAAGGCGTCGTCGTAGAAGTGGTCGAGGTCCCCGTCGACGTCGGCCACGAGATCCCCGGGGTCGTCGTCATCGCCGCCCACCGGGGTCGGCGTGGTGGGTGCTGGGTCGTCTCCGAACAGTGCCCGCACCGTGGCCAGCCCGTTGACGGCGTCGGGCTCCTCGCTGACCGCTTTTCCGAGGCGAGCAGCGCGCTGCTGGGACAGGCGCAGAGCGATGCGCCGCTCCGTCGGGTTGGCGGTCAGGCCGGCGTCCCAGCGCTCCAGCAGCTCGGCCAGTACCCTGCGGTCGTCGGCGAAGCGATCGGTCTGGACGGCGAGGCGGCGGGCGTAGGCCAGAGCCTCGGCGCTGAAGGGCACCGCGATCTGCCCGGCGTGCTCCCAGACCAGGGTGTGCCAGTGCTGGTCGTCGGGGTCCTGGAAGAACACCTTGGTGACGTCGTCGGGGTCGTAGCGGATGGGCCACTTGCCCGGGTTGGCACCCCGGTAGGGGCTGCGGGCGTTGCGATAGGGGCAGAGCGCCTCGCCGTTGTAGCGGAGGCCATTGACCTCGACGCCGTAGTGCTGGATCGTCCGCCAGGCCACGGGCAGGAAGTCATAGACCAGGTCCTTGCGGGCCGGCACTCGCAGCCGACCCGCCCGGGCCACGCCGTGTTCGAACATGTCCAGCGGGCTGAGCTCCAGGCCCGGCACCGTCGGGTCGACCAGGCCCTCGTGGGGCCGGCGGTGGTAGACGGTGGCCACCCATTCCCTGATGACCTGCTCCAGCTCGGGCAGGAAGTAGAACGCCTTGTCTTCGACGGCGTCGCCGCGGCTGTAGACGTCGGGGCCCTTGTAGCCGGGTAGGGCGCCGAGCAGCCCCTCCGAGAGCGTGCGGAAAAACCGCTCGACGGCGGCCTTGTCCGTCGGGGTGTAGGGCCGTGCCGGCTGGACCGAGATCCCCAGGCGGGCGCACACGCTCATCAGATGGTTGGACAGGTAGATCCGCCCGTGGTCGATCACGACCGACTCGGCGTCAACGCCGGGGAGGCCGGCACCCTCGGCCCGGTCGGCGTCCACCAGCACCACGGTCGGCACCCCCTGGTAGGGGAGGATCCCCGTGCCCGTCGAGCCCCCGCTGTCGGGGGTGATGGCCTCATAGAGCACCAGCGCAGCATCGACCGCCTTGGTCGATACCGGCGAGAGCCGGAGGCCGGCGATGCAGCGGGTGTAGAGGTCCAAGGCGATCGTCAGCTCGACCGACACCCAGCGCAGGGTCAGGGGCTCCATGGCGAAGACGTCCAACGGCGTGGTGTCCAAGAGCAGGTACTCGCCCGGCCGGGTCGCCCGCAGCCGGCCGTAGGTGCCAGACGGGCGCCTGGCAATCGAGCGCTTCTGCTTGGTGGCGCCGCGGAAGGCGTTGGTGCCACGGGTCAGCTCGGTCAGCGCCTCATAAGCCCGCGTGCGGCGAGGGACGGGGACGACGCCTGCGCCGTGGGCCTGATCGAGGCGGGCCGCGACCCGCTCCAGGAGGATCTTGTGGGTGGGGCGGCTGGCGTCGACGTGCTCGTCGAGCACCGCCCGGCAGGTGTCGACCCAGCGCTGGTCCAGGCCCCGCAGCGGGTCGGCTTCACGGAAGTG
>JBBQRO010000119.1:0-10204 GCA_038214685.1 Acidimicrobiales bacterium | reverse complement strand
AAGCGCTGTCGGCCAGCTTGGTCTCCTGCATGCACAGCACGTCGGGCCGGGCGTAGGCCAGCCACTCCTCGACCTTCGGCAGGCGGACCTTCAGGGAGTTGACGTTCCAGGTGGCGATGCGCATGACCGCCCGACTCTAGGACGGCATCAAGGAAGCAGGAACCGTCGGCAGGCGACCGATTCTGCTCACTCGGTCTCGGCTGGAGCCTTCTTCGTCGACTTGGTGGCCTTCTTCGCCGGCGCCTTCTTCGCTGGCGCCTTCTTCACCCCGGCTTGCTTGGCTGCCGCCTTCTTGGTCGGCGCCTTCTTCGCCGGCGCGGCAACCTCCTCGACGGCCGGAACCGCCTTCTTCCGGCTGCGGGCCGCCTTCTTGGGTAGCTCCTCCACGGCCACCGGCCCCTCGGCCAGCACCGGGGCCACCTTCTTCCGGGACCGGGTGGCCTTCCTCGGTGGCTCGTCGACGACAGGGGGCGCGTCGACGACCGGGGCGGCCGCCTTCCTGCGGACCCGTTTGGTGGGCTGAGGCGCAGGCTCTACCACCACCTCGGGGACGGGCTGGGACTCGGCCTGGCTGCGGACACCGCTCCGACGAGGACGCGCCGGACGCTCCGGCATCGGCTCCGCCTCCGGCGCGGCGACGACCTCAGGAGCGAGTTGAGCCTCCGCCGCCGGCGGGGCAGCGCGGGCTCGGCGGGGACGGGGCGGCGCCATCTTGGGTACGGGCATCTCCGCGCTCAGCTCGACCTCGGGACCTACGGCCGCCGGGGCGGCCTTGCGACTCCGTCGGGACCGTGTGGCCGGGGCCGACCCGGGCTCCTGCTCCACGACTGAGACCACTGGCCGCGCACCGACGTCGATCTCGGCTTCCACGGTCTCCTCGGTGGGGGAACCCGCCACCTTGGCCAGACCGGGCAGGGCCAGCTCGATGCCGCGTCGGGGCGGGTCGAGCGCCTGGATCACGAACATGCGGACCTCGCCCTTGTTCAGCACCTCCTTGGCACTGCGGGGCGGCGGGTCGGCCAGACCTGAGACCGGGGCGTAGCAGCGGGCTCCGCCGGCGGTGACGAACGCCCCGTGGGAAGTGAAACCCTCGACGGTGCCTTCCACCTCGGTGCCGAGGGGGTGATCAGCGATAAAGGTGATGAACGGGAGGGGCTCGTTGACGGCCTCGGGCGTGGTTATCTCCGGACCTGGTCGGCTGCGCCGTCGCGGGCCCCGCTTGGCCGTGGTCGACGCCTCGGGGGCGATGGCCTCGGCCGTCGCTTCGGCGATGGCTGCCGACGTGGGGGGCGGCGCCACGGTCGCGGCTGCGCTGCGCTTGCGGGCCCGATCGGCGTCGCGGGTGGCCACCCGGCTCTTCGGGCCGCGCACCGGCGTGCGGGGCGTGAAGATCCAGCCCACGCCCGGCACCGGCTTGCCGCCCACCAGGCGGCCCTCCTCGAACAGCCAGAGGTACTCGCCGTGGAACTCCTGGAAGGAGTCGTTGGAGAGCACGTCGGCGTCGATCCGGTCGGCGATGCGAAGGAGGAACCCGTCGCCCCGGCCGATGGCGCCGGCCGGCGGCGACACGATCTCGCCCGCATCCTCGGCCTCCTCGAAGACCTTGCGCTCGGATTCATCGATCCGGTAGCCGAACGAGGCGTCGACGACCACGATGATCTCGTCCCCCGGCCGCTCGGCGTGGAAGGACTGCACGGCTTCGTCGAGCTGGGCCAGGCTCGGGGTGTTGCGGCCCTCGGTGGCCAGGTTCGACCCGTCGACGACCACACGACGGCCTGGGTTCGGACGCGGTGCCATATCGTGATCAGTCAAGCATTCCGTACGGCGCGAACGTGCGATCCTCCTGGCTACAGGCCGTCGAACGCCCCGGCGAGGAGGTCGAGCTGCTCCCGGACGTGGACCGTCTGGCTGCCGGCGGCCGGGCTGGCCGACGCCGGCCGGCTGACGTGACGCAGGGTGTAGTCGTTGCGGAGCAGGCGGTGGAGGCGCCCGTGGACGAACGTCCAGGCCCCCATGTTCTCGGGCTCCTCCTGGAGCCACACCACGTCGCGTGCCGACTCGTACCGGGAGACAGTGTCGAGCACCAGCATCTCGGGCCAGGGGTAGAGCTGCTCGACCCGCACCACCGCAACGGCCAGCCCGTGCTCGTCGCGGTGGGCCATGGCGTCGTAGGCCACCTTTCCTGACGCCAGGATCACCCGCCGCACGGCGGCGGGGTCGCCGGCACCCGGGTCGTCGAGGACCTCCTTGAAGCGTCCGGTGACCAGCTCGTCGACCGACGAGCGGCTGTGACGGGCCCGCAGCAGCGACTTGGGCGTCATGACCACCAGGGGCCGGCGGACGGAGCGGCGGACCTGGCGGCGCAGCAGGTGGAAGTACTGGGCCGCAGTGGTGGCATTGACGACCTGGAGATTGTCGCCCGCACACAGGGCGAGGAACCGCTCCAGCCGGGCCGAGGAGTGCTCCGGCCCCTGGCCTTCGTACCCGTGGGGCAGCAGGAGCACGAGACCAGAGGCCTGCCCCCACTTCCCGTGGCCGGCGGCGATGAACTGGTCGATCACGACCTGGGCGGCATTGGCGAAGTCGCCGAACTGGGCCTCCCATGCCACCAGGGCGTCGGTATGCACGGTGGAGTACCCGTACTCGAACCCCAGGGCTGCGTACTCGGAGAGCAGCGAGTCGTACAGCCACAGCTTGCCCCCTCCTCGCGAAAGTCCGGACTGTGCTGATACCTCGGGCCTCAGGCCCGAAAGTGCTGATTGTTCGGGCCTCAGGCCCGAAAGTGGCAACCATTCGGTGCCCGTCTCGTAGTCGACCAGGACCTGATGGCGGTGGGAAAATGTGCCCCGGCGGGAGTCCTGGCCGGAAAGCCGCACGTCGGTGCCCTCCACCAGCAGCGAGCCGAAGGCCAGAGCCTCGGCCATGGACCAGTCGGCCTGTCCGTCGTCGTAGAGCTGGCGGCGGGTCTGCAGGGTGCGGGCCAGCTTGGGATGGATGGTAAAGCCGGCGGGCGTCTCGTCCATGGCCGCCGCCACCCGGTCGAGCACCTCACGCCCCACGCCGGTCTCCACGGCCAGGAGCGCGGTGGGAACGGGAGGAGGTGTGGTGTCGACCACGGCCGCAGACGGCGGGGCGGAGTGGCGGGTCTCCTCCAGCGCCACCTGCATGCGGGCCAGGAAGTCGTCGAGGGCCCGTTCAGCCTCCTCCAGGGTGATGTCGCCCCGGCGCACCAGGGTCTCGGTGTAGAGCTTGCGCACCGACCGGCGGGCCAGGATGCGCTTGTACATCAGGGGCTGGGTGTACGAGGGATCGTCGCCCTCGTTATGGCCGTGGCGGCGATAGCAGACCATGTCGATGACCACGTCCTTGTGGAACCGCTGCCGGAACCCGAAGGCCAGGCGGGCCACCCGGACGACGGCCTCGGGGTCGTCTCCGTTGACGTGGAAGATCGGGGCCTGGACCATCTTGGCCACGTCGGTCGGGTACACCGAGGAACGGGCCTCGGCCGGGGCGGTGGTGAAGCCCAGCTGGTTGTTGACCACCACGTGGATGGTGCCGCCGACCCGGTAGCCGCGCAGGGCGGACAGATTGAGCGTCTCGGCCACCACGCCCTGGCCGGCGAAGGCGGCATCGCCGTGGATGACAACGGGTAGGGCGGAGAACGCCGCCGGGTCGTCGATGAGGTCCTGGCGGGCCCGCACCATGCCATCCACGACGGGGTCGACTGCCTCCAGGTGAGACGGGTTCGATGCCAGCGTCACCGGCAGGCTCACGCCCGATCGGCCGACGAACTTGCCCACTGCCCCGAGGTGGTACTTCACGTCGCCCGTGCCCTGGGTGGTGGCCGGGTCGAGGTCGCCCTCGAACTCCCGGAAGATCTGGCGGAACGACTTGCCCACCAGGTTGGCCAGCACGTTGAGCCGGCCACGGTGGGCCATGCCCAGGACGGCCTCCTGGTAGCCGGCGACGGCGGCCGAGTCGAGGATCTCATCGACGAGGGGGATCAGGCTCTCGGCACCTTCGAGGCCGAAGCGCTTGTGGCCGGTGTACTTGGTGTGCAGGAACCGCTCGAAGGCTTCGGCCGCGTTCAGCCGGTCGAGGATGTGGAGCTGCTCGGCGGTGGTGAGCTCGCCATGGACCCCCTCTACCTGCTGCTGGATCCACTGCTTCTGGTCGGGCTCCTGGATGTGCATGTACTCGACGCCGATGCGCCGGCAGTAGGCGTCGCGCAACACGCCGAGCAGGTCGCCCAGGGGCATGGCCCGGTGACCGGCCGCTCCGTCGACGAAGAACTCACGCTCCAGGTCCCAGATGGTGAGCCCATAGGTGGCGGGGTCGAGCTCGGGGTGGGTGTGGGGCTCCTTCCACGAGAGCGGGTCGAGGTCGGCGATGAGGTGGCCGCGGACCCGGTACATGTTCATGAGGGTCTGGACGTGCACCTGCTTCTCGCGCTGGGAATCCCCGCCTCCCATGACATCGGCGAGGGGGTTGGAGTCGGGCCGCCACCGGACCGACTCGTACGGGACGCCCAGGGACCGGAAGACGTCGTCGTAGAAGCCGTCGGCGCCCAGCAGCAGCTGCTCGACGCGCTGCAGGTAGAGCCCGGACTCGGCCCCCTGGATGACCCGGTGGTCGTAGGTGGACGTGAGGGTCAGCACCTTGCCGATGCCGAGCTGGGCCATGACCTGGTGGTCGGCGCCGGCGAACTCGGCCGGCCAGCCCAGGGCGCCGACGCCGACGATGACGCTCTGACCGGGCATGAGCCGCGGCACCGAGGAGACGGTGCCCAGCGTGCCCGGATTGGTGAGGGTCATGGTGACGCCCGCGAAGTCATCGGGGCCGATCCTGCTGGTGCGGACCCGGCGGACGACGTCCTCATAGGCGGCGTGGAAGGTGGCGAAGTCGAGGCCGTCGGCTGCGGGTATGCAGGGGACGAGAAGCGTGCGGGATCCGTCCGCCTTGGGGACGTCGATGGCCAGCCCCAGACCGACCTGGTCGGCGTGCGCGACCCCCCCGCCCTGGCCGTCTCCGCCGACGTAGACCGACCGCATCGCCGGCACCGCGTCGAGCGCCCTGACCACGGCATGGCCGATGAGGTGGGTGAAGCTGACCTTGCTGCCCCCGATGCGGGCCAGGTGGCCGTTGAGGACCTTGCGGTTGACCTCCAGCAGTCGGGCCGGCACGACCCGGACGCTCGTGGCGGTGGGGACGGCCAGGCTGGCCTCCATGTTGGCCACCAGGCGGGCGGCGGCACCGCGCAACGGCCGGAGGTCCGACGGGTCGGGCTGGGGCCCCGGCTGCGCACGGGGGGGCGGCGGGGCCGGGCGGTCGGGCGCCGGCACTGCTTCCGCCGGGACTTCCGGGTCGGTGCCGTAGTCGGCGAAGAAATCCCGCCAGCTCTCGGTGACCGAGGACGGGTCGGCCCGGTACTGGTCGTACATCTCATCGACCAGCCAGGCGTTGGGCCCGAAGCTCGCCTGGCGCTCCTCAGCCATCGTGCTCCACTCTACCGGTACCCCCCCTGTCGGCCCGACGGGGCTACGCTCTGCTCACATGCCGGGCGTTGTCACTGCCGGCCGCGTGGTGGACGACCGCTACCGCCTCGTCGAGGTACTCGACGAGGGCGGTATGGGGATCCTGTGGCGGGCCGAGGATCTGATCACCGAGCGGCTTGTCACCGTGAAGGAACTGCGGTTCCCCGACCCCCTCGACCACATGCAGCGCCGGGCCCTGGCGGCCAGGGTGCGCCGGGAGGCCAGGGCCATGGCTGCGGTCGACCACCCGGGCCTGGCCCGCATCATCGACGTGGTCGATGACGGCGAGCGGCCCTGGGTCGTCACCGAGCTGATCGACACGCCGACGCTCGACGACACCGTCCGGCGCAACGGCCCCCTCGACCCCGAGCACGCCGCCCTCCTCGGCATCCGGCTGCTCGACGTGCTCGAAGCCGCCACGGGTCAGGAGATGGTCCACCGTTTCCTCCAGCCTTCGAAGGTGTTCCTGAGCCCCGACGGCGACGTCCGCCTGTCCGACTTCGGGATCGCCTCGCTGATCGGCGACCCCACCGTGGCCCGCACTGGCGCGGTCGGCGGCGTGTCGTTCATGTCACCCGAGCAGGCCGGCACCTCCGAGGCCGACATCTGGTCGCTCGGTGCTGTCCTCTACTTCGCGGTCGAGGGCGTCGCCCCGTTCGGCGGGGCGGACGCAACCGCCATCCTCGATGCGGTGGCCTCGGAGCCGTTCCGACCGATCGCCGGGGCCGGGCCGCTGCGCCGGGTGCTCGAGCTGACCCTGCAGAAGGACCCGTCGGAGCGCCCCTCCACCGACGAGCTGCGTTCGCTGCTCGAAGTGGTCGCCGGTCCGCTGATGGCCGAGGCTGAGCCCGAGCCCGGGCCGGAGGACGACGCCATTCTCTGGGCCGACGCCCCGCTCGACCTTCCGGTCGACGTCGACCTCACGCTGGTGGAGGAGCCATCGTCCCCCGACGACGAGCCCGGGGCCGAGGTCGAGGCCGATCAGGAATCGCCGGAGGAGCTCGAAGAGCACCCCCCGCCCCCTCCACTACCGCCCAGGGTGGCCCTGGCCCGCATGTTCTCCCCCGACCCGGGGGCCCCGCCGGCGGTGTTCACCCCCGAGGAGGAGCACCGGGAGCCCGCCCCGCCGTGGCCGGTCCCCCGGAAGCGCAGCTACTGGACGGTGGTCGTCTGCGGGGCGGTCGTGGCGGTCCTGGTCGCCATCCTGTTCACCAACGGGCGCGAGATCTTCACCGACGGGGGTCGCACGGCGCGAATCATCGCGTCGGTCGACTGGTCGGAGTACCAGGACCCCGAAACCGGCTTCCGGATCGACTACCCGTCGGACTGGCGGGTCAGCCGTGACGGCCAGTACACCGACTTCCGCCACCCCGACTCGGCCGCCGCCCTCAGAGTGGTGGTCCAGAACTCCGACAACCGCTCCCCCGAGGCCGCCTGGCTCGAACTTGAACGCCGTTTCAAGGCCGAGCAGCAGAGCTACAGCCGCATCCGACTCGGGCCGGTGGACTTCCGCGACTTCAGCGCCGCGGAATGGGAGTTCACCTACACGAGGTCGGACGTGCAGCTCCACAACCTCGACCTCGGCGTGGTCACCGGGGCCAAGGCCTTCACCCTCAACTTCGAGTCACGGGCCACCAACTGGTCGGTGGTCAAGGCGTTCATGGAACGCTTCGAGTCGTCGTTCCGCCCGCCTGCGACCTAGGCGGCGGCGCCAAACGCCGGCGTGAGACGAAGAGGTCGGGGCTGGGGTGCACGGCGGACGCACCCCGGGCCCCGACGGCGGAAAACTTGGCAGATCTCGGGGCCCCGGGTCAAGTCGCCGGGATGGAAATCCCTCAACCGGGCCGGCAGCGATGCCGATAGACCGATCATGACGGTTCAGAGCATCTTCACCAGCCGGGCGGTGACGCGCCTCATCGAAGCGGGCAACACCGCAACGTGCGCAGTGTGCCGGCTGCCGGTCAAGTTCCGGGCCAAGGCAAAGCTCCAGCAGGTCATCGCCAACGTCTACACCGACGGCGTCTGGGAACGGGTCGAGCACTTTCACGTGGACTGCTACGAGAACTCCGACCGGCCCTACGGGCCGTCGTCCTGACCGGCTGGCCCTAAGGGCCGGGTTGTACGATTGTGCTCATGGTGCCTGACGGACTGCTGGGCGTGGCCGAGGTCGGCCGCCGAACCGGCCTCAGCCGCAAGGCACTGCGCCACTACGAGGAGCTTGGCCTGGTCGAGCCGGCCACCCGCTCCGACGCCGGCTACCGCCTGTACGACAGTGAGGCGCTCCGACGCATCGAATTAGTGAACCGGGCCAAGGTGCTCGGCCTGCGCCTCAGCGAGGCCAAGGAGTTCCTGCACGTGGCCGAAGGCTGCTGCGGCGACCACCACCCCGACCTGGCCGCCCTGGTCGAGGGGAAGCTGGCCGAGACCGAGCAGCGCATCGCCGAGCTGCACGCCCTGCGGGGCACGCTGCACGGCGTGCTTGACCGCCTGGCCAGGAACGACGGGCTCCACCGCTGCGAGGAGGCGCTGTGCACCTGCCGCACACCGCTGACCATCGGACCCAAACCGGGCTGACCAATCGGGAGTGGGCGATTCGCGGCGCTATCTGACACCGGATCGCCCACTCTCAATGCGACGAGGTAAGCGCGTCCTGCACTGCGGCCCACAGAGCGTGATTCAGGGCAGCCTGGGACTCCTGGATGCGATGGACGCTGTCGGAGCCGACCACCAGGCACTGCTCGACCGGGGTGCCCTCGGCGGCCATGCGCCCACCATCGGTGCCGGCGATGCCCACGGTGAGCATGCCCTGCTTGCGGGCCTCTGCGAATGCCCGCATAAGGTTCTCGGAGTTGCCGCTGGTGGAGAAGCCCATGGCGACGTCGTGGGCCCGCCCGTGGGCGATGAGCTGGCGGGAGAACACCAGGTCGAACCCCACGTCGTTGCCCAGGGCGGTCATCACCGCCTGGTCCTCGGCCAGGGAACGCGCCGGCAACGGCCGGCCGATCGGCGGCTGGGTGTAGAGGTGGGCCACCGCCTCGGCATCGGTGGCGCTGCCGCCGTTGCCGAAGGTGAAAAGTCGCCCGCCCGCCCCGAAGCGCTCGGCCATGGCCACAGCCGTGGCCTGGAGCTGCGCCTCGCAGTCGGCGAGCGTGACCGCCCGGAGCGCCGAGCTCTGCCGCCACTTTCCCTCGGCCGAGCGGGCCAGGTCCTCCAACAGGGTGCCGGGGTCGGTCTCGTCGCCTTCGATGAAGGGATAGAGGAAGTCGGTGGTCTCCGGCATTAGCGCCCGGCTGCTGTGGATGCGTTGATGGCGAAGCCGGCGTGGATGAGGACCAGGTCGCCAGGCGCCGGCGGGTCGACCAGCGACACGTCGATGGTCTCCTGGCCGTCCGGGGTGCGGACGAGGGCCTCGTCCCCGTCGATGGAGACCACCTCGGCCGGGCGGCCCTCGTCGGAGCAGGTGATGCACACCTCATCCGTGCACTCCGGCGCGGGCTTCAGCAGCCCGGGGTGCTCGAAGCACACGTGGGTGAGCTCCCAGAGCAGGTGGTAGATGCGCACGAACAGCTCGGAGGCTTCGAGGGGCACGTCGGTATCGAGCCAGATGACGTGGTTGGCCGCGCCGGGCGCCGGCCGGTGGGCGCCGGCACCGATCCAGACCGTCTCGACCCCCCAGGCCGAGCCTCGCCGCATGGCGTCGATGACCCGGGCGTCGTCGACATCAGCCAGCACGACCACGATGTCGCCGGGCGCCACCGAGGCGCGGAGGGTGGCGACCAGGTTGGCCGCCGGCGGCACAGTGACGGCCGGGAGCGCCCGCTTGCCCACGATCACCGGGTGCACGAACTCCACCGCCACGTGATGGGCGTGGAACGGCCAGTTGGGGGACGCACACCACATGGTGGCCCCGGCCGAGAACCGCCGGGCCAGCGCCAACGAGGCCCGGGCCAGGTCTTGGGCCACGCCCTCGATCTCGTCCTGGCTGTTGCTCACGACTCCAGTGTCGCACCCGGGGATCATTTCGGGCCCCAAAAGTTCCACCTGAAATCCGCTCCCGGTAGATGTACCGTACATCTATAGGTCGGGAACACCCCGGCCTCGCACAGGTACCGGTCGTTAGCCAGCCCGATCGTAGGAGAGATGGGATGCCCGAAGTCAGGTCACGGCGGTCAACCAATCGCACCCGTGAGATTGTTCCCTCCCCTCAAGAGGAGAGGACCGTTGCGCCAGCCGGTGGGACCACCATCGAGAACTGGCGTGAGAACCCCCTCGACCCCATGGCCCCCATCGGCATCCGCTCCCGGGCCGTCGAGCGCGACACCAGCCGCATCCGCCTGGGTCCGTTGGAGAAGATCTACCTGATCTGGATGGTGGGTGGCTCCTGTGACGGCTGCACCGTGTCGGTCACCGGCGCCGTGCACCCCCGGGTGGAGCACCTCCTGGCCGGCATCATCCCCGGCCTGCCCCGGGTGGAGCTGATCCACACCGTGACCTCCACCGAGGTGGGCCCGGAGTGGACCCACAACCTCTTCATGGCCGAGCGGGGCGAGCTCGACGCCCCCTACGTCATCACCTGGGAGGGCTCGATCATGGACGAGTCCATCGCCGGTGACGGCTACTGGATGGGCCTGGGCGAAGACCCCCAGACCGGCCGTCAGATCACCTCCCTG
>JBBQRO010000118.1:0-10291 GCA_038214685.1 Acidimicrobiales bacterium | reverse complement strand
CGCCTTCGCCATCAACGCGCAGGGCCTCAGCGCCCCCAACGCCGCGCCGGGGCAGGCAATGGTCGCCGTCAGCCGGGACGGCGCCCGCACGTTCGCCGAGCCGGTCAACCTGGCCGACAAGCTGTTCGAGGCCCCCGAGGCCCGCCAACAGGTGTTCTCGGCGGTGACGACGACGGTTCCGGCCGCCGGCGCCACCACCACGACCACGACGATCCCGCCGGCCAACTCCAAGGCGGCTCAACCCAACCAGGCCGCCAACTTCGGGGCCAGCACCAACCGGGCCAGCATGACGACCGGCGTCGACGGCGACGGCAAGGTGTACATCTCCTGGCTGACCGGCACGGCCAACATCACCCCGTCCCCTCCGGCGGCCAGGATGATGTCGACGTCCACCGACGGCGGTCAGACCTGGACGACCGCCCAGGCCATGCCGCCCGGCTACGACGTTCCGAGCCGTCCGGCGATGGCGGTGAGCAAGGAGGGCATCATCCACCTCGTCTTCCAGGACAACCCGACCCCGGAGGTCGCCGGCATGGGCGAGATCTTCCACCAGGTCTCAACTGACGGTGGCAAGACCTGGTCCGAGCCCAAGAAGGTCACCGACGACCGGGACGCCGATCTCTACGGCCAGTACTTCCCGAACGTCAGCGTCGCTCCGAACGGCCGGGTCGACGTCGTGTGGTGGGACACCCGTGACGACCCCGGCACCCGGTCCAACGACATGTACTACGCCTACAGCGAGGACGACGGGCGGACCTGGAGCGCCAACCGGCGCATCACCGACCGCAGCGTCGACCGCAGCCTCGGTGTCTGGGGTGCCAATTACGACATCAACTCGGCGCCGTCGGTCGCGTCCACCGACTCCCTCGCCATCTTCGGCTGGGACGACACCCGCAACACCGAGGGTGTCTACAGCGAGGGCGAGACGCAAGGTTTCGGCGCGGGCCTCTCGGACATGTACACCTCGGTCGCCCAGTTCGAGGTGGTCGGGCCGGCCAACAACGACACGGCCCGAATCGTGCTGGCCGCCGTCGTGGGCCTGATTGTCGTGGGCCTCGCCCTGATCGGGGTCGCGGTGGCCGCCAAGCGCCGGAACGGCCCGCCGGCCACGCCTGTGGCCGGCAAACAGACCACCGCCAAGGTCGGCTGAGCATTCATCCGCGCGCCACTCGGCCCGCCCGGCACCCGCTAGGGTGCCGGGCGGTGTCGCGCCTCCGCAGCTTCTTCGTCGTCCTCCTGCTCACCGCCTTGGTGGCCACCGGCTGTTCGAGTGGCGGCGACACCTCGGTCACCGCCGACGAGCTGGCCGAACCTCGCGCCGGCGCCCAGGATCTCCGGGTGGCGGTCGGCGAGGATCCGTTCCTGGCCGGCAACCCGGCTGCGCTCGACATCGGCATCCGCACCAACGGCCCCAACCCCGGCATCTTCGAGACCCTGATCCGGCTCAGTGGCACCTACGGCGTCGAGTCCGCCCTGGCTGAACGCTGGGAATCGCCCTCGCCCCGGGTGTGGCGGTTCTTCCTCCGCACCGATGTGACCTTCCACAACGGGTCGCCGCTCAACGCCGAGGCCGTGGTCTCCTCGCTGGAGACCATCGCCTCCCGCCAGACCCGGCCGCGAGGGCTCGACCGGGGCACGGCCAAGGCCACAGCCGAACACGCCGTCGAGATCAACCTCACCGTCGACAACACCCGCCTGCCCGAGCAGCTGGCCAATCCGACGATGGCCATCATCGCCCCCGGCACCCGCCCTGGCGCCGGGGAGTCGCCCGAGACCACGCCCACGGGTACCGGGCCCTTCAGCTTCCTGTCCTACACCAAGGGCGCCGAGCTCAAGATGAAGTCCAACGAGACGTACTGGGACGGCGTGCCGGAGCTGGCCACTCTGGCCTTCCGGTTCGGCCCGGAGAAGGACGCCAGTCGCCTGCTGGCCACCCGCCAGGTCGAGATCGCCGGCATGGTGGCCTATGCCAACCTGGCGTCGGTGTCGGGCCGTACCGACCGCAACGTGCAGTCCCGGCCCGGTCTGGCCGTCTACCTCCTCCTGAACACCGGCGGCATCGACCGGTGGACCACGCTGAAGGACGACAACGTGCGCAAGGCGGTGGCTCACACCATCGACCGGGCCGCGTTGACCAAGGACGGCTGGGACGGCCATGGCGAGGACAGCGACACCCTCATCCCCGAGATCGTGCTGGGCGCCGACGCGGCCGACCGGGTGCGGCCCCTACCGCTGAACCGCAACGAGGCCAAGCGGCTGCTCGACAGCGCGGGCTGGATGCCCACCCTGGCCAACGGCATGCGGGCCAAGGACG
This sequence comes from Acidimicrobiales bacterium, assembly GCA_038214685.1. Classification (GTDB taxonomy): domain Bacteria; phylum Actinomycetota; class Acidimicrobiia; order Acidimicrobiales; family AC-14; genus CADCTB01. Next base: position 7,977 of record JBBQRO010000118.1, on the reverse strand, counting down.
GCCAGCCCCTCGTGCTGAACCTCCTGCTGTCCCGGCCGGCGGACCAGGACAGGGCCGGCCAGGCCATCAAGGCGCAGTTGGCCGAGGTCGGCATCGGCCTCGAGATCCAGGATCCGGGCACCGACTCGCCGTTTACCACGGTCAACAACGCCACCTTCGACCTGTTCCTCGACGTCCGGGCCCAGGACGACGCCAACCCCTGCGCCCTCTGCCGGTTCTTCACCATCCGGCCGGGCGGGCAGCTGGCGTTCTCCGCCTCGGTGGGCGGCGGGCCCAAGGTCGACGACGCCTACGACCGCATCTTCTCCGCGCCCTCCATCGACACCGCCCGCCGCACCGCGGCCGACATCATGCAGGTGGTCACCGTCGAACGGGTCACGGCCGTCTCCATCGCCTCCCTGCGCACCGAGTGGCTGATCTCGCCCCGGGTCCGGGGTTTCGACCCGGCGGTGCTCACGGGCGATCAGCGCTGGGACGGCGTGTTCCTCACCGTGTGAAAGTGGCGATAAGCGTGGCCTCGGCGTTCGCCGGGCTCGTGCTGGTGGTCCTGGGCCTGCAATCGGGACCGGTGCGCCTCCGGCCCGCCACCCCTGCTTTCGTCAACGCCGACCGCCCCGGCATCAACGCCCACAACTCCCCGTCGGTCGCCCGTGGCGGCCCGGCGCTTCTCGCCTTGGCCGACCGGATCGACACGCCCCGCTTCTCCTGTTCGGTGTCGGTGTCGACGACGGCCGGCGACACCTGGAGGCCGGTCGCCCTGCCCCTGCCCCCCGAGGCGCCCAACTGCCACCAGCCCGACATCGCCTTCGACTCTGACAACCGGCTACTTGTGCTCTACACCGCCACCGGGGGCCGCTTCAATCAACCGGTGGGCGTGTGGCTGCAGCGCTTCGACGGAGAGGCCCCCATGGGACCAGCCGTCCGGGTGGCGCCCGCCGAGGCATTCCATGCCCGCATGGCCGTCGACGGCCGTCGGGTGTGGGTCACCTGGGTGCAGGTCGACGGGGCGGCTGAGAAGCCGCTGGGCTTCGGGGCCATGCCCGCGCCGGTGCGCATGGTTCGCTCGGTCGACGGCGGCGCCACCTTCGGCGCTGCGATGACGGTGAGCGACGGTCTCCGGGCGGTGCAGCCCACACCGGTTGCCGTCGGCGGTGACCGGGTGGTGGTGGGCGCCCTCGACCTGGCCGGAGACGTCGGGAACTACGAGGCGCTTCACGGTGGCCAGGGCGGCCCCCCACCGGAGGAACGCTGGCGGGTGGTGTCGTGGACCTCCACCGACGGCGGCACCACGTTCGCCGCACCGGTCACCGTGGCCGCCGAACTGGTGGTGCCGGCGCGCATCATCGTCAACCTGGCGCCGGCACCCAGCTTCTCGGGCGACCCGAGCGCCGAGGGACGGCTCTACTCGGCCTGGGACGCCGGCCAGGGCGACGGGCGCGACGTGTTCCTCGCCCGTTCCGACGACGCCGGCGCCACCTGGTCGCCGGCGGTGCCTGTGGCCCCCCGACCCAAGGGTCAGTTCCTCCCTGCGGTCGGCGTGTCGCCCACCGGCCGGGTCGACGTGGCCTTCTACGACCGCAGCGACGACGTCGACGATGTGCGGGCTTCGGTCACCCTGGCCTCGTCGGCCGATAACGGTCGGACGTTCCGCACCGCCACCGTCTCCGACGCCCCCTTTGACACCCGCATCGGCTTCGGCAGCCTCCAGGGCATCCCCCTGCTGGGGAGCCGGCTGGCGGTGCTCTCTGAGGCCGACCGGGCGCTGGCTTTCTGGTCGGACACCAGCCGAGGCACGATCGACGACAACGTCCAGGACCTGGCCGGGGTCAGCGTCGACGTGGAGGATGCCGGCCGCCGCCGGCCGGCGCTGATCGTGCCGGGTGTGCTCCTACTTGCCCTTGGCCTGGCTGGACTTCTGGGCGGCGGGCTCGGTGTCGTCGCCCGCCTCCGACCAGGTCACAGTCGACCACAGGAGGCCTAGCCCGAACACGGCCAGGGCCGAAGCCGTGTGGTAAATGGTGCCGGCCCAGGGCGCCTCGCTGCGGGTGGCCTGGGCCACCAGCGGGAGGTGGGTGGCCATCATCCACATGCCGGTCAGCAGCACGGTCATGCCGGCGATCAACCGAAGCGCCCCCGGGCCCTGCGGCCGGCGACCGGCCAGGATGGCGACGATGGCGGCCAGGAAGACCACCACGGCAGGGATGATGTGAGATGCCACCTCGGCGTCAGCGGCGGTGTTGAGCGCCGGCCCGCTGTACTTGGGCAGCGACGCCCAGAATGCGACGCCCAGGCCCACGAGGGGCAGAATCCGAGCCAGGTCGGGACCGGGTGCCGGGGTGGTGGCGGCGACCGGCGCCGGCTTGCTCCGTGCCACTAGAGCGACTCGGCCACTAGAGCGACGTGGCCACTAGCGCGACTTGGCCATCTAGTTGGAGTTGGGGAGCAGGGTCGAGGCCAGGCCGATCAGGGCGAGCACTGCTGGCGCGTTCGGGTCGAGGTCGATGGGAGCCACGCCCTTGCGGTCGGCCTCCACGATCTTGGGGTCGTGGGGCACACCGACCACTTCCAGGCCCGGGAAGGCGGCCTTGACCGTCTGGAGGTCCTCGTCGTGGCGGATGCGGTTGGCCACCACCACGATGCGGGCGACGGTGCGCTCGGCGGCCAGCCCGGCGGCGCGCACGCCGACCTCGAGTGACTTCGGGGTGGCTTCGACGACGATCACGACGGTGTCGACGTGCTCCTCGCCCAGACGGGTGAGAGTACCGACGCCGGCTTCGAAGTCGGCGACGACGACGTCGTCTTCGGGGAAATCAACGGAGCCGAGCAACTGCTCGGGCGACAAGCCACATCAAAGTCAGCCAGGTTCTGGGTTGTCGATCCGGCTCACCACCGCCAACCGCACGCCGTCGGGCCCGTCGGAGCCGTACCGGCTGATCAGGGTGTCCCAGTTGTTGGCGTGCTCCTCTTCGCCCTCGTCGAGGGCCTGGCGCATGGAGACCAGCCGCTCGGTCTCCTCGTCGCCCACGCCGAGTGAGATGCCCAGGTTGGGGTTGGAGTCACAGTCGAGCGCCACCACGGCCTTGCCGCTGCGGGCCAACGTGCGGGCGATCACCGACGACGTCGTCGTCTTGCCCGACCCGCCCTTGCCTACGACCGCCAGCTTCATGCTGCGTCCTTGATCATGAAACCTTCTCCTCGCTCAGGCGCTCCGCCAGCGATTCTACTGCGAGAACGGCCGGACAGTCCGGGGCAAAGTCGATAGGGGCCAGTTGGCGGCGTTCGGCCTCGGCCAGCTCTTCGTCCCACGGGACGGATGCGATGACCTCGAGCCCCGTGCCCTTGGCGATCATCTCCACGTCGCCGTCCTCGCGGACCTTGCTGGCCACGGCCAACACGCGCTTGGGATTCTCGGGATCAAGGTCGGCCATGCGGGCCAGCCGGCGCCCCGAGAGAAGCGACTTGGCCGTGGGCTCGACCACGATCACGATGGTGTTGGCCCAGGTACCCCAGCCGGTGAACGCCTGGCGGGTGCCGCCGGGCAGGTCGCCCACCACGTTCCAACGCCCCGCCGGCAACTTGTTGATGATGAACCGGAAAGCCATCTGGGACCGCCACAGATCCTTCGGGTCTCCCAGGATCTTGCCGAACTGCAGGAAACGCACCCCGTCGGGCGCTTCCACCGACCACCGTTCCACCGCCTCGAACGGGTCGACATCGGGGTTCAACCGCCAGCGGGGGCCCTCCTCGCCCTCCTTGCGCTCGATCACCGCGTCGTCGGGGATGGGCGGGCTGTGGTCGATGGCCAGACCCAGGGAGAAGGCCAGCCCCGGAAGTGGGTCGGAGTCGATGGCCAGAACCTTGTCGCCCTGACGGGCGAGCACCCGGGCGAAGGTGCCGGAGATGGCCGACTTCCCAGCCCCTCCCTTGCCCACGAATGCCAGTCTCATGACGGGACCACCTGTCTGTTCGTCGCGTCGGTTGGGGTGGAGGGGTCGCGCCGGTTGCGCCGGGAGATGGCCAGGCCCAGGACAACGCCACCGAGCACGGCCACCAGCGCGGCGCCGATGAGGAGGCCCACCGGGCCACGGTCCGGAAGGCCGACGACCGCGAAGTTGACGTCCTGGCGCCCGGTGGCCGGGGTGCCGGCGCTGGTGTCGACCCAGGCTGCGAAGAGCTTTCCGCCACCATGGGCCAGGGCCAGGCGGGTGCCGAAGTCGGTGCCGTAGTCGTCGCCGAACGTGGGCCCGATGGTCTCGTCGAACGAGGCGGCCGACAGCCGGAGGTTCTCGAACGAGCGACCCCCGTCGGTGGAGGTGGCCAGGTAGGCGTCGAGCAGCAACTTCTGGCCCGGGTCGTTGCGACCGTCGAGGAACAGGACGCTCACCCGCTCGCCCGGCCCCACCTCGACCTTGGGCAGGAACTGGGCCGTACCGTCGGCGGCGTTGTCGTTGACCTTCAGGGCCGCGGTCCAGGTCTGCCCGCCGTCGGCGGAGCTGCGCAGGAAAACGTCGTCGTCGCCGTTTCTTCCGTCGGCCCACGTGGCGTACAGCTTCCCGTCGGGCGACACCGCCAGCTGCGGCAGCTCGGGCAGGAAGGGAAGGAAGCGCCGGGTGGCCAGGATGTCGGACTCGAACTCGAGCCCTGGGGCGAACGTCCTTCCGCCGTCGGTGGACCGGGTGAGGACCAGGGCGAACGGCAGCTCGGCCGCTGGCCCCGGCTGGTTCTCGAAGTCCCGCCGGTTCGCCTTCAGGTCCTGGTACATGACCACCAGCTGGCCGCTGTCGTCGATCACTGGGCTGGGGGCCACCACCCGCTCCCGTTGGGCGTCGCTCACCCGGACCGGGGGGGCGAAGGTGCGCCCACCATCGTCGCTGCGGGCGGCGACGATCTGGGGCGGCGCGCCGGAGAAGCGCAGCAGACCCACGTCCTCGGCCTGCAGCCAGGTGACGTACAGCGGCCCCTCGGGGTCGACGGTCACCCGGCCCATGAAGGTCAGGGCGCCGGCGACGCGGGTGGGGGGCGACAGGGTGCGCCCTCCGTCGGTGGAGGTGGAGATCCAGAGGTTGTCGGGCCGGTTCCCGTTGCCGACCAGGTTGACGTAGGTCACGTACAGCGTGCCGTCGGGGGCGAAGGCCAGGTCGGGAGCGAACGGACAAGGCTCGTTCTGCGACGCCGTGCACCCGGTGACGCCGGCCGGCAGGGGGAGCACGGTCTGCTCCCAGCTCTGGCCGCCGTCGAAGCTGTAGGCGAGGAAGGCCGAGTAGCCCGGCCGGTCCTTGCGGTAGGCGACGACCACGTTGTCCTGGCGCGCTGGGTTGTAGGCGACGGTCGGGGAGTTGCTCACGTCGATGAGGCCCTCCCGGTTGACGGGGATGTTCCCGCCCACCTCGATTTCGCCCCCTGCGGTCAGGGACAGGCCCACGCCCACGATGGCGACGATACCCACGACTACCGCGACGATGGCGAGCACGGTCCGCCTCACGGGTGACGATGCTAGCGGCTAGCTGTCGCGGGGTGTCGATAGGGTTGCCCCCTTGGAGATCGCCATCCTCCTCTTCGACGGGATCACCGCGCTCGACGCTGTCGGTCCCTACGAGGTGCTGGCCATGATGCCGGATGCCCACGTGCGGTTCGTGGCCACCGAGCGGGGGGCCAAGCGCTCGGCCCGCAACGGGTCGCTGGCCCTCGTCGCCGATCACACCCTGGCCGAGATACCTCACCCGGACGTGCTCCTCGTGCCCGGCGGGCCCGGCGAGGCGATCATTCGCCAGGACCCGCAGGTGCTGTCCTGGCTGCGGACCGCGCACAAGACGTCGCGTTGGACCACGTCGGTGTGCACCGGGGCGCTGACCCTGGCCGCCGCCGGGTTCCTCGACGGGGTCGAGGCCACAACCCACTGGTCGTCGATGGACGACCTCGCCGCCCTCGGGGCCAAGCCCGTCTCCGAGCGGGTGGTGGTTCGTGACAAGGTGATCACCGCCGCCGGGGTGTCGGCCGGGATCGACATGGCCCTGCGCCTGGCCCAACTGGAAGCCGGCGACGACGTGGCCATGGCCATCCAGCTCATCCTGGAATACGACCCGCAACCCCCGTTCGACGCGGGATCGCCGGCCAAGGCTCCCGCCCACATCATGGAGCTGGTCCAGGACCGCCGGCGCCGCCGCTCTGGCACGTAACCCCCCCCAAGCGCCCGCACAGCAGGGACGCACGCGCTGACGGTGCGATGGCGGGGTAAAGATGTCGGCCCGGTGGGCCGATAGCAAGGGAGGGGGCCTTCTCTCGGATCTGCAGCTGGGGGCGAGAGAAGGCGCCCCGAAACCCCGAACCGGTCCGTATGCCCGGGGAGGGCCTTGGGTGGGGCGCGAATCGAGTACACGCCAGATCACGCCACACCCGCCGCCACCGGGCCATGCCGTGGATGTCGGAAATCATCGGGTGGGACGAAGGCCCGTTTGCCCGACCCGGTGATCAGGGCCCAGCCATCGAGGCTCTTGCGGTCGTGGTGATGGGTGCACAACCGGTCGAGCAGGTCGAACACGGTCAGGTGCGTCTTGGCCCAGTCGACACGATGGTCGTTCTCCAGCCAGGAGCTGGCCGAACAGCCCGCCACCGCACAGGTGGGATACAGCCACTCCAGGGCGCTCTGCTGATAGGCGGTGGGACGCCGGCTGAGATGTGCCACCCCCACCACCCCCACGCCTCTGGTCACCACTGCGGCCAGGAACGGGTCCTGAGTGTCGAGCAGGTCCGGACCGCCGACACCGCCACCGGCCCGAAGCCAGCCAGCTCACAGACCTCGCCCCTCATCACATCTGGGTCGGTGTGGCTGCGCAGGAAGCGCTGGGCGTGGATGGCCTTGCGCCGGGCCTCGGCATCGGGACGGGCGGCGGCCTTGGTGCGCAGGCACTCCTCGCGCAGCTCAGCCGAGCCACCCTGCGCCTTCTCCACCAGTCGGGCCTCCGCCGAGGGATCGGCACTGGCCGCATCGGCCACCGCTGCGACCTGGGACGGGCACAGCGAACCGCCTCGGGCCGCAGCAGCCACCAAAGGCAGGTCCCCAATCGACGAGCGGTCTCCAGTATCTCCGACGCCGAGGTCACCGACGTGCCGGTGCTCCGGGCCAGATGCGCCGCCGCCGAACGGTCACCGGCCGCTTTCCAGGACCCCACCGCAGCCGAACGGGCCGCCGCCAGCCCCTTCACCGTGGCCGCCATGGCTTCGAGAGCGGCGGCCTCGGCCACCGCCAACCCTGCGGCCTCAGCCCACAGCAGCGACGCGTCGAACGCCGCCGCCCAGCGGCTCGAATTGGCGACTTGCCGCCTGCCGAGTGTGCAATGTTCCGTCCCAGAGCCACAACATTGCACACTCGGTGGCTGGGACGGCTGTACTGGCTGGCCATGTGCGGAACGCAGGACTAGCGGGACCACGGACCTGCGGCAAGGGCTTTTCTGACGCATCGGGCACCGTTGGTGCAACGGCCCTACCGTTCCGACGGGCGGGGGAACTCAACGGGATGCACAGTGAGGGCGCCGGCGATGCCGGCGGAGCTATGCCTGCCCGTGAGCGAGACGATCTATGAAGGTGAACAGCCGGACCCCGGCCCGGTACGGCTGGGGCCCGCCCACCAGTCGATGAGCGCCGACGGAGGCGTGGCCGATCACCCCACAGGCCAACACCAGATCTGCGGGGACGGCGCCCTCGTAGGCGGCGGTGTCCGACGCATCACCTACCACGACGTCGATCTGGTCGAGGTCAGCGGAACGGGTCGCAGCGGATGCGCGCTGGGCATTGCTAGGTCCGCCTCGACGAGCCGAGCCTGCAGGTCGGCCCGACGGGGGTGGTCCACCAGCACCCCGAGGAGATCGCGTCCCTGCCCTGCGCACACGCTCACCACCCGGAGGGGCCCAGGTGGCGCTCTGTCGAGCACCTCGCCGATCCGGCGTTGCACGGCCCGCAGACGCTGGGCCAAGCGCGAGG
>JBBQRO010000117.1:0-10366 GCA_038214685.1 Acidimicrobiales bacterium | reverse complement strand
AGGGCGTCGACAGGGGGGGTCTCCACGAAGCGCGACGCCCGCCCGTCGACGGTCACCCGAACCACGGCTTGGGAAAGTGTGCCCAGGTCAAGGGCGAATACCTCACCGGCCTCGAAGCGGCAACCGGCGCCGGCGACGTCGAGGCCCGGCGCCATGGCGATGTAGCTCTCGGCCTCCGGGTCGGTCGAGTACGATCCGAACGGCGCGGGCGGCCTGCCGTCGGGGTGGACAAGGAACAGCCCTCCGGCGGCGGCGGCCACGAGCATGCCGTCGGGGCGGGGACCGACGACGTCGCCCACGCCCGGCAACTCGGTCCAGCGCTCCCAGTTGGGCGGCGTGGGCGCGGTCGTCGGCACCGGCTGGGCCGCGAAGAGGCCCAGGACGAGGAGGAGGGCGGCGATCAGGACCGGCGCTGCGACATAGGGATGGCGTCGGTGACGCGGGCGCCGATGGTGTCCTTCCAGACCGGGTCGTAGCCGGCTGACCGCAACGCTGCGGCGACCTCGGACGGCGAGCGGGTGTCGCTCACCTCGAACTGGGGCTCCGCCTCACCCGGCTCGGCGTAGCCGCCGGGCTCGGTCTGGGAGCCGGCCGACATCTGGGTCACGCCCAGCTTGAACGCCGCGTCGCGGAACGCCGGCGACTCCCGGGTGGAGAGGGTGATGCCCACGTCGGGCAGGGCCAGGCGCAGGGCGCACAGGATCTGCACATACTCCCGGTCGGTCACCGGCCGGACGGGCTGGAAGTCGCCGGCGGCCGGGCGCATGCGAGGCAGGGACACCGCCACCTCGCACCGCCACCACCGCCGCAGTAGTGCCGAGGCGTGGGCGGTCAGGGCGATGACGTCGGACCGCCAGTCGGGGTCGAGCCCGAGCAGGGCGCCCAGGGAGAGCGCCCGCATGCCCGCCTCGGCGGCCCGGTCGGGGGCGGCGAGGCGCCAGTCGTAGTTGCGCTTCTTGCCCTTGAGATGGACGTCGGCGTAGGTGTCGCGGTCGTAGACCTCCTGGTAGACCACCAACCCCTCGCAGCCGGCAGCGACCAGGCGCCGGTACGTGGCCGTGTCCCAGACCTGGGTCTCCAGCGAGATCGACGGGACGTCAGCGGCCAGGGCGCCCACACAGTCGACCAAGTAATCCTTGGAGATGATGCGGGCGTGCTCGCCGGCCACCAGGAGCAGGTGCCGGAACCCCCGGTCGGTCAGCGTGCGCGCCTCGGCCGCCACCTCGGCCGGCGACAGCGTGCGCCGGGCGATCTCGTTGCCGGCGGAGAACCCGCAGTACGTGCAGGTCGAGACGCACTCGTTCGACAGGTACAGGGGGGCGAAGAGCCGCACCACCCGACCGAAGCGCCGCACGCTGGCCGCGTGGGCCAGTTCGGCCATCTCCTCCAGGCGGCCGGCCGCCGCCGGCGACAGCAGGGCGCCCAGGTTGGCCAGGGATCGCCTCGGGTTGCGCAGGGCCCGGTCGACATCGGCGTCGGTGGCGGTCGTCGAGAGCGTGCGGGGCTCGATGAGGTCGGTGGCCAGGAAGTCGGCCGCCGCGGTGTGCTCGGGCACGCCGTCGGGGCGGGAGTCGAGGGCGACGGGGGTGACGGTCACGCCAGGAAACCGGTGAGGGGCGAGGACGCGTCGGCCCTCCGTCCCACCCCTGGCAGGCCGGCCAGGACGGCCTGGCGCCCGGCCACCACGGCCAACCGGAACGCGTCGGCCATGGCCGCGGGGTCGCCGGCGGTACCGATGGCGGTGTTCACCAACACCGCGCCGGCGCCCATCTCCATGGCCTCGGCGGCCTGTGACGGGGCGCCGATGCCGGCGTCGACAACCACCGGCACAAACGACTGCTCGATGATGATCTCCAGCGCCGCCTTGGTCTTCAGCCCTTGGTTCGACCCGATCCAGGAACCCAGGGGCATGACGGTGGCGCAGCCCACCTCCTCCAGGCGCTTGCACAGCACCGGGTCGGCGTTCACGTAAGGCAGGACGGTGAACCCCTCGGCGCAGAGGACCTCCGCGGCCCGAAGCGTCTCCACCCCGTCGGGCAGCAGGTAGCGCGGCTCCGGGGTGATCTCCAGCTTGATCCAGGTCGGATAGCCGCCACTGCGGGCCAGGCGGGCCAGGCGGACGGCCTCGTCGGCGTCGTCGGCGCCGCTGGTGTTGGTGAGTAGCAGGACCTTGCCCGGGTCGACGGCATCGAGGATGTCGTCGTCCGCGGTGACGTCGATGCGCCGGAGGGCGACGGTCACCATCTCGGTGCCCGAGGACTCGATGGCCGCGGCCAGGGCGGCGTTCGACGGGAACTTCCCGCTGCCGAGGAAGAGGCGGCTGGAGAACTCCCGGCCGGCGATCACGAGGGGGTCATGCATCCCGACCTACCTTACGTGGCGCCCTACCGTGTGTGGATGCGCTACTGGACCGTCAGCGAGGCCCGGGCCTACCTGCCCCGGGTACGGGAGCTGGCCGAGTGCATCCGCCACGCGGCGAAGCTCCGGGCAGGTGAGGCCGCTTCGACGAACGGGAACCGGGCGCCGATCCTCGACGCCCAGGAGGCACTCGAGGAGATGCAAGCAGGTGACATCATCTTCCGTGACGCCATGACCGGGCTCCTCGACTTCCACGCCAAGGGCGCCGACGGCGTCGTGTACTTCCTCTGCTGGCGCCTCGACGAGGACGAACTGGGTTTCTGGCACCTGCCGTCGGAGGGCTTCCCCGGCCGCAAGCCCCTCCCGAGGGACCCATGAAGGGTGGGGCGTGAAAACCCGGACCCTCATCATCCTGGCCATGCTGGCCGGGCTGGCCATCCTCGTGGCCTTCACGCTCCAGATCACTCTCGCAGCCAGGTAACCCACCGCCGGTAGGCTCGAAGCCATGGCTGAGGAGTTCGACCTCGTGGTGGTGGGCGGCGGACCCGGCGGGTACGCGGCCGCCCTGTACGCCGCCGGCGCGGGCATGACCGTGGCCCTGGTGGAGAAGGACAAGGTGGGCGGCACCTGCCTACACCGGGGCTGCATCCCGGCCAAGCACTACCTGGAGACCGCCTCGGTCTTCCGTACCGTGGCCGGCGCCAAGGAGTTCGGCGTGCAGGCCGACCAGCCCCAGCTCGACCTCGGGGTCTCCCGGGCTCGCAAGCAGAAGGTCGTCGACCAGCTCTGGAAGGGCCTCCAGGGCCTCATGAAGAAGCGGAAGATCAAGACCTTCCTCGGCACAGGTTCCTTGGGCGCCGGGCACATCGTGACCGTCGACGACGGGCAGGGAACACAGCTCCACGGCACGCACGTCGTCCTGGCCACCGGGTCAGTGCCCCGCACCATCCCCGGCTTCGAGCCCGACGGTGTGAGGATCCTCACCTCCGACCACGTGCTGGAGATCGACAGGCTGCCGGCGTCAGCGGCGGTCATCGGTGGTGGCGCCATCGGTTGTGAGTTCGCTTCCATGCTGAGCGATCTGGGCTGCGACGTGACCATGCTCGAGGCCCTGCCCAAGCTGCTTCCGGGCTGCGACGCCGACGTGGTCGACGTGGTGGTCAAGTCGTTCAAGCGCCGGGGCCTGACGGTCCGCACCGGGGTCACGGTCGAGGGCCACGAGCAATCGAACGGGCAGATCACCGTGAGGCTCGGCGGAGGCGAGTCGGTCAGCGTCGACACGGTCGTCGTCTCTGTCGGTCGCAAGCCGCTCACTGATGGGCTCGGCCTGGAGGCCACCAAGGTGGCGCTCGACGCCAAGGGCTTCATCACCGTCGACGACCACCAGCGCACCGGTGAGGATGGTGTCTACGCGGTGGGCGACGTAGTGGCCACCCCCCAGCTGGCCCATGTGGGCTTCGCCGAGGCCATCGTCGCCGTGCGCGACATGCTCGGCGAGACCTTGGAGCCGGTCGACTACGGCAAGGTCCCGTGGTGCATCTACTGCCATCCCGAAGTGGCCTTCGCGGGCATGACCGAGCAGGCCGCCCGTGACGCCGGCCACGAGGTCACCGTCTCCAGGCACTCCTTCAACGCCAACAGCCGGGCCATGATCATCGGCGAGACCGAGGGCCTGGTGAAGGTCATCGCCGCCAAAGGGGGCGCCATCCTGGGCGTCCACATGGTCGGCCCGTGGGTCACCGAGCAGATCGGCGAGGGTTGGCTGTCGGTGAACTGGGAGGCCACTCCCGACGACATGGGCCAGCTCATCCACCCGCACCCGACATTGTCCGAGACCTTCGGCGAGACGGTCCTGTCGCTCACTGGAAGGGGACTGCACGGCTGATGGCCGACACTGAACCGAAGTACGTCGCAATGCCGCAACTCGGCGAGACGGTCACCGAAGGCACCATCACCAGGTGGTTCAAGAAGGTCGGTGACCAGGTCGCCGAGGACGAGCCGCTCTTCGAGGTGTCCACCGACAAGGTCGACTCCGAGGTGCCCGCCGCCGCCGCCGGCTACTTGGCCGAGATCCTCGTCGAGGAGGGTGAGACGGTCGACGTGGGGGCGAGGTTGGCCGTGATCGGCGACCGGCCCCCGTCGACCAACGGCACCGCCGAGCCGGCGCCTGAGGCCGAGCCGGAGGCGACCGAGGCCGAGCCGAAGGGCGCGGCGGCCGGCGAGACCACGGCGGCGGGGGTTCCCGACCCCGAGGCCGACCCCGGGCCTCAGGCGGTGGCCACCGACGAGCCCGCTCCGGCCCCCGATCGCGCGCCGGCCCAGACCTCCAGCCGGCGAGTGCTCTCGCCGCTGGTCCGCCGCCTGCTGGCCGAGAACGATCTGGAGGCCGACCAGATCACCGGCACCGGCATCGACGGCCGGGTCACCCGCAACGACGTCATGACCCACCTCGACAAGGCCGGCGGCTCCGGGGCGCCCAAGCCGGCCGTCACCCGCCCGGCTGCGGCCAGGGCGGTGCCCGCGACGGCCGCAACGGCCGCCGAATCCACCGCCGGCGCTGGCGCCGACTACGTCATCGCCTTCTCCAACATCCGCAAGCGCACCGCGGAGCACATGGTGCGGTCCCAAGCCACCTCCGCCCACGTGCTGACGGCGGTGGAGGTCGACTTCGACGCCGTCGACCGGGTCAGATTGGCCCGCAAAGAGGGGTTCAAGGCCGAGGAGGGCTTTTCCCTCACCTACCTGCCGTTCGTGTCCCGGGCCGTCATAGACGCCATCCGTGAGTTCCCTCACGTCAACGCCTCTGTCGGCGACAACGAGCTCATCGTCCACCGCTCCGTCCACCTGGGCATCGCCGTCGACATCAACTTCGAGGGCCTGATCGTGCCGGTGGTGCACGACGCCGACGGCAAGCGGCTGCGCTCCATCGCCCGGGAGATCTCCGACCTCGCCGGCCGGGCTCGGAGCAAGAAGCTCAACGCGGACGAGATCTCCGGCAGCACGTTCACCATCACCAATCCGGGCGGGTACGGCACCTTCTTCACCGCCCCGGTGATCAACCAGCCCCAGGTGGCCATCATCTCCACCGACGGTGTCAAGAAGCGCCCCGTGGTGGTCGAGCTGCCTGACGGGAGCGACGCCATCGCCATCCACCCGGTCGGCACCCTGGCCCTGAGCTTCGACCACCGGGCCTTCGACGGGGCCTACGCATCGGCCTTCCTGGCCCGCGTCCGCGACCTCCTCGAGACGCGAGACTGGGCCCAGGAGCTGTGAGCCTGGCCGAGCCGGCGAGCGCCACCGGCTCGCCGCTCCGGGCCCGGTGGCTCGGACGGGTGCGCTTCGGCGACGCCCACGCCCTGCAACGGGCCCTGTTCCGGGGCACCACCGACTCGTACCTGCTCCTCCTGGAGCACCATCCCGTGTACACCGTCGGCCTACGGGGTGCGCTCGACCACCTGCGGGTGAGCGACGTCGACCTGGGTGCGGAGCTGGTGGCCACCGACCGGGGCGGCGACGTGACCTGGCACGGCCCGGGCCAGCTGGTGGGCTACCCGGTGGTGTCCACCACCGACTCTCCCCGCGAGCATGTCCGGGCCGTCGAGCAGCTGGTGATCGACGTGTGCGCCGACCTGGGCCTGCCCGGCCTGGGCCGGATCGACGGCGCGCCCGGCGTCTGGGTCGGCGCCGATGGGCCGGCGCCCCGCAAGATCTGCGCCATCGGCGTCCGCCGGTCCCGGGGCCGGACCATGCACGGGTTCGCCCTCAACGTCGACCCCGACCTTTCCTGGTTCGACCGGATCGTCCCGTGCGGGATCGCCGACAAGGGCGTCACCTCGCTGGCCGCCGAGGGGCTGGCCGTCGACATGCGGCAAGTCGTCGACGCCGTGGTGGACGCGGCGGCGGCGCGCTGGGGCGACGGCACGGTGGAACGGGTCGACGTCTCGTGGGAGCGGGAGACGCTGGCGGGCCTGCCGGTGGCCACCCGCAAGCCCGAGTGGCTGCGGGTGAAGGTCGACCTGGGGCCGGCGTACCGCGACGTGAAGCGCACCATGCGCTCGCTCGCGCTGGTCACGGTGTGCGAGGAGGCCGGCTGCCCCAACATCTACGAGTGCTGGCGCGACGGCACGGCCACCTTCATGATCAACGGCGAGCAGTGCACCCGGGCGTGCGGGTTCTGTCAGGTCGACACCAGCCGGCCGATGCCGGTCGACCCGGCCGAGCCCGGGAGACTGGCCGAGGCGGTGGCCGACATGGGTCTGGCCCACGCAGTGATCACCGCCGTGGCCCGCGATGACCTGCCCGACGGCGGCGCCGAGGGGTTCGCCGAGTCGATCCGGGCCGTGCGCCGGCGGAGCCCGGGCACTGCGGTCGAGGTGCTCATCCCCGATTGCAAGGGCGATTCAGAATCCCTCAATGTGATCTTTGACGCGGGCCCCGACGTGCTGAACCACAACCTGGAGACCGTCGCCCGCCTGCAGCGCCAAGTGCGGCCCTCGGCGTCCTACGCCCGCAGCCTGTCGGTGCTGGCCCGGGCCGCAGCCGCCGGCCTGGTGACCAAGTCGGGAATGATCCTCGGCCTGGGCGAAACCGAGGATGAGGTGCTGGCCGCCATGGCCGACCTCCAGCGTGTGGGCGTGTCGATTCTCACCCTGGGCCAGTACCTGCGCCCGTCAGCCGACCACCTCCCGGTCCACCGGTGGTGGACGCCCGAGGAGTTCGACCGCCTGGCTGCCGCCGGCCGGGCCCTGGGGTTCGCCCACGTGGAGGCGTCGCCCCTCACCCGTTCGAGTTACCACGCCCGCCAGGCGGCGGGCGTGGTAACCGGCTCGTCCTAGAAGTCCACCGGCAGGCAGGCCTGGCGGCTGCCGGCGGCGCCGGGCGTCGCGCCACCGTCCTGGGTGGGCTCGGCGTGGATGACCATCGACCGGGCGGTGCCCGGCTCGATCTCGAAGGGCACCGTGGTGACCGCGAACCCGTAGCCGCCGGGCAGCACGGTGAAGTCGAGCCACACTTCGGTCTCGGTGCTCGGCGTGCCGCCCGTGTTGTAATGCGGCCCGGCGGCGGCCCCGTTGCCGGCAACGCACGGCCCGACGTGGATGTGAATCCCGTAAGTGGTGCCGGCGGCGGCCGGGTCGAGCCCGCTCAGGAACACGAAGAACGTGGACCCCCCGCCGGCGGCCACGGCCCACAGGTCGGCCGAGGCGCCGTCGGTGGCGTTCGCCGTGGACGGGGCGAAGTCGGTGAGCGTGCCGCTGGCCTGTACGAACGTGGACGCGGCGCCGGCGGGGCCGGCTCCTCCGACCAGCCCGGTCGCAACCGCCGCCGCCGCCAGCCATCCGAACCTGCGTGTTCCGCGCAAAGTGGCTCTCCCTCGTCGTCGTGGGTCGCCGGCGTCTCGCCGCCGGCGCCCTGGAGCTTCTCACAACTCGTCGGTGGCTACCCTGACCGGCCATGGCCCATACCCCTGACGCCCTGGCTTCCCGCATGAGCAACGTCCGCGAGCGGATGCGGACCATGGGCGTCGACACCCTCCTGCTGTCCCTGGGGGCCGACCTGCCCTGGCTCACCGGGTACGTGGCCATGCCGCTCGAACGGCTGACCATGCTGATCCTCCCCCTCGATGGGGATGCCGTCCTCATCGTCCCCCGGCTGGAGGCGCCCCGGGTGGAACCCCAGCCGGACCTGTTCTCGATACGACCGTGGGCGGAGACCGAGGATCCGGTGACGATCGTGACCGGCGTGGTCGGGAGGTCGCGCCGCCGGCTGGCCATCTCCGACCGCACGTGGGCCACCTTTCTCCTGGCCCTCCAGGTCGAGCTGCCCCGGTCGACCTGGATGAATGCCTCCCGGATCACCGGCCCACTGCGGGCGGTGAAGGACGACGACGAGGTGGCCGCTTTGCGTGCGGCGGCGGCGGCCGCCGACCGAGTGGCCGCCGCCCTGGTCACCGGCCAGATCCCTCTCCTCGGCCGGTCCGAGGCTGCGGTCTCGCGCGAGCTAGGCGAGCGACTGGTGGAGGAAGGCCACGACTCGGTCAACTTCGCCATCGTGGCCAGTGGGCCCAACGCGGCCAGCCCCCACCACCACGCCGGTCCTCGCACCATCGGCGCAGGAGAGGCAGTGGTCTGCGACTTCGGCGGCACCATGGCCGGCTACTGCTCCGACATCACCCGCACTGTCTTCACCGGCGACCCGCCGGAGGCGTTCCGCGACCTCTACACCGTGCTGGCCGGCGCCCAGGCGGCGGCGGTCGATGCAGCCCGGGTGGGAACGCCGTGCCAGGACGTCGACGAGGTGGCCCGGGGCCTCATCACCGATGCCGGCTACGGGCCCAACTTCATCCACCGGACGGGTCACGGCATCGGATTGGAGGAGCACGAGGACCCCTACCTGGTCAGCGGCAACCGCGACCTCCTGGTGCCTGGGCACGCGTTCTCGGTCGAGCCGGGCATCTACGTGCCTGGGCAGTGGGGCGCCCGCATCGAGGACATCGTCGTGGCCACCGAGGCCGGACCGGAGCCGCTCAACCGGGTAGATCACGCCCTCGCCGTCGTCGAGGCGTAGCCCCGGAGCGGTCAGTCCTCGGTGTGCTCGGGGTGGCGCTCCTCGGCGCGCTTGGCCTCGTCTTGGGCCCGGCACTCGTCGGTCCAGGCCGAGAGCACGGTGTCGACGGTTCCCAGCCGGCGACGGAACCGCCGGACCTGCACCCTGGGCGCCAGCTTCGGCCAGAAGAGCCGGAACAACAGGAGCGACATGGCCACCCCCAGGGAGCAATAGGCCGCAATCTCCAACACGCCGTGCAACACCTGAGGTTCCTCCCGGTCGAAAGTACTGGCCCCTTCGAAATTCTCGGCCGTCGCGGAGGCGACCTTGAGACTTCTCTCTTGTCCTCTCCGCGCCAGCCCGGTTTTCAAACCCTATGCGAAACTCGCCAGGTGATCCGCCTCGACGCCGCCACGGTGCTCCTGCAGTGGGCCACCGGGGGCCTGCTGTTCCTCTGGGTCACCACCCGCCGCCGGGAAGTCGGGATCGGTTACGGCTGGCTGCTTCGATCCGTCTACGCCGTCCTGGCCATCGGGGCTGCCGCCGCCGGCCTGCTGGTCGACGCCGTGCCGGTGCGCGACGGGGCGGCGATCGGCGTAGTCGTGGCTTCGGGCGTCGCCCTGGCGGTGTCGATCGTGCGCCGCAAGGCGGGCGTGGCCGGGGAGCGGGCCCGCAAGGAGCGCAAGGCCACCCGGGTGGCGGTCATGGCCGGCACACAGTCGCCGGAACCGATAGTCGCCCCCGGCGGAGGGTCGGTCCGGGAGTTCCCCCCCGCCTTCGACCTCGTCGCCCCGCTGATCGGGCTCGTCGGCCTGGTGGCCGCGGGAATGGCGGCCGGCGAGCCCCAGGCGCTGGCCGTGGCCCGCACCCTGGCCGGCGCTGTCTTCCTGGGGGCGGTCTCCGACGCCATGCTCCTCGGCCACTGGTACCTCGTCCAGCCCGGCCTGGCCCGGGGGCCGCTGCTCGAGCTGGTCCGCTGGACCGGCATCACCTGGCCCTTCGAGGTGGTGGCCATGCTGCTGCCCACTGGCATGGTCTCGGTGGTGGACGGGACCATCGACGACGGCTACGGGGGGATGCTGGGCTGGTTCTGGATCGCCTGCGCCATCGGCACCATCGCACTGGTCGTCGTGACGCGGGCGGCGCTGAAGGAGCGGTACTACTCGGCGGTGATGGCGGCCACCGGTCTGCTGTACCTGGCGATCCTGACGGCGTTCGGCACCGACCTCGTCGCCCGGGCCATCCTCGCCTGACCTCCCGCACGCCGGCGTCGGGTCCCGCCGTCGCGTGCCCCCTCCGGCGCTGCCCGGCCGACCGCCACGATCGATCTGGCAGCGGCCACGGAACGCGTGGAGTAGCGAAATCCCTGCTCGTGGGGTGTACTGACGCCATGCCTCGTGCCATGTGGAGCGGGTCGATCAGCTTCGGGCTGGTCAACATCCCCGTGAAGCTCTACGCCGCCGTC
>JBBQRO010000116.1:0-10462 GCA_038214685.1 Acidimicrobiales bacterium | reverse complement strand
CGTTCACTTGGTAGGTGCCCTCCAGGATCGGGTTTCGGACGCGTCGACAACGTCAGAATCCCTTGTCTGGTGGGCACTTCCGCGGATGGGCGGCCTTCAGATCACGCTGCTCGGTGAATGATCAGGGCTAACCGGTCGATGCGCACCTCGACCACCCGGGCACCGACGGCGCTGAGCGCACTGAACATGAACTGGGGGGCCATGGGTCGGGGGATCTCCACCCTCTCCAGCAGCCGGGCCATGGACATGCCTTCCTGCGGGCCGATCCAGATCGGTAGCCGACGGTCCCCGTCGACT
Source organism: Acidimicrobiales bacterium (assembly GCA_038214685.1). Taxonomy (GTDB): domain Bacteria; phylum Actinomycetota; class Acidimicrobiia; order Acidimicrobiales; family AC-14; genus CADCTB01. The sequence continues at coordinate 10,165 of JBBQRO010000116.1, read as the reverse complement.
TCTTCCAGCAGCACAAGGTGGCCGGCAGGCTTCTCGTCGTGGGCACCACGACGCACATCGGCGATCCGCATCTCCACTACATCGCTTGCATTAGCCATGGTCATTTCCTCCCAGAGTGGTTTAAGGCTGTGTCTCAGGCTCGCCCGTCCCTTGTGGAGGCGCGCCTTGAGGGCCGGCACCCCGATCCCGAGCGCGGCGGCGGTCTCGGCGTAGGTCAGCCCCGAGAGGTAGAACCCGACGACGACACTTCTCTGGCCGATCGGCAGTTCCGACACTGCGTGCCGGACGCGCCTTGCCATGTCGGCCGACTCCGCAAGATGCTCGGGACCGGGCTCGGTGGATGCGACAGAAGGACCAGACGACCCCCCACTCAACTCGAGCTCGGAGAGGGACTCCGTCGATCGCTGGCGGAGCCAGTGCCGGCAGACGTTGATGCCGATGCCCGCGAGCCAAGGTCCGAAGCGGGCCGGCTCTCGGAGACGGTCGAGGCCGAGCATGGCTTGCAGGCATGCCTCCTGGGCCGCGTCCTCCACCAGTTCCGAGGATCCAAGAAGCCGCTTGCACAGCGTCACGAGGAGGGGCCGGTGGCGTGCGATGAGTAGGGCGAGCGCCTGCCTGTCGCCCTCACGCGCCGCAGCGACGAGGCGTGCGTCGTCGGAGTCGACTGTCGTCGGGAAAACGGCCACCGCCACATAGTGCCGCCCGCTGGCACCTGGGTTACCCGCCTCTGCCAGGCATTCCTCGGGAGCGTCGCGATTGCCAGCGACGGGTCACACCGGCGGGCCTGACTCTCCCAGCTGGCCCCCACGGCGGGCGGCGACGAGCACCGCCTCGACAACAACATTGAGCGGCTGAGTGGCATCGACCAGGGTGGCGCCGAACCGCTCGTACTGCGCGGCTATGCCGGCGTTCCAGCTCACGACGTCATCCCGGACGGCCGCTGTCTTCCCAAAGTCGTTCCCTGTCCGCGTCATCAGCCGGTGACGCAGGGTCGCGTCATCCACGACGAGGCACACGACCGCGTCGAAGAGATCCCAGACATCACGCTCATTCGGCACGGACCCGGCCAAGACCACAAGCCTGTTCCGTGCCGGCGCCACCAGCGCCTCTACTCGCTCCCGCACGATTGGGTACCAGTTGCGCTGCTCCCAGCCAATGGGACGCCGGCCCCGACCTGGGTCAGTGACAGGAGCGCCGGTCTCGCGGTCACGACACTCGCGAAACCCGTCCTCGTCGGCGTCGTAGGCAGTCACACCACGGCGCGCGAGCTCCCGGCATACCGTCGACTTGCCCGCTCCAGGAGTCCCGGCGAGCCAGATCAGCACGTGGCTGGTAGCGCCGGCCCAGCCCGGCACGCGCTCGGCACGGTTGCACCGTAGGTCGATTCGTGGTCACGACCGCCGAATGATCGACGCACCGGAGGCTCAACGATCGCCCCGGATCACAGACCGGCCCCGGCGTCAGTGTGAGGCGACGCCAGGAAACTGACACTGTTCCTCGCCGCCCGGCGGCGCGAGTCTCCGACCGTGGCACGATTCGAGCCCGAGGGGCGGGGAGGTGGGATGGGCTTCGAGGACGTTGAGCGCACGCTGCGTAGCTGTTTCGTCGAGGCCGACGACAACGAGGCTGACCGGGTCTGGAAGCGAGAGCGCCGCCTCCATGCAGAACGAGAACTCTCAGACCTCCTCCGTGACCAGCAGCCCACCGCGCGGAGCAGGCCTACATGCTGGCCAAGATCCTCAGCTACGCCGGCCCCGGGGACCCCCTCACCGCTCGAGGCCGCCCAGCACCTGTCGCTCACCGCCCACCGCAAGGGTCACCCGGAGGCCGGCCTGCTCGCCGCCACGTGCGTCGACCGCCTCTTGGTCCGCGAGCGCAAGCTCCAGCGCTTCGGAACCCTCCGACCGACCGTTGGCGGAGAGTTACGCCTTCTTCCTGTAGATCCCACCGTCACCGATGAGGAGCGGGCTGAGCTGGGCCTGCCTCCCATCGCTCAGGTACGCGAGGAGGTGGCGAATGCCAACCGGGCGGCCGCGCTTCAGGTCGCCGAGGAGGGGCTGCCCAACGGCGTCCACCTGCGACGAGTGTTCCGGGCCCATCGCCCCGACGACGTCGAGACAGCCCTGGCCGGCCGCGACGAGGCCGTATGGCGGGACGGCGACAACATCATCTTCTGCTGGCGAGGGTCGGCCGAGGCGGTCACCGCATGGTTCGGCGTCGAGATGGCTATGGAGTCCCTTGACGGGACCGACCTCTGGATGCTCGCCGTTCGCATCCGGGGCCTTGACCAGGCTGCTTTCAGTTACTGGTTCCTGCCGTCGCGCTCCGAGGAGACGGCGCCATCTTGGGACGAGCCCTCCGGCACCTGGAGGGGTCTGGCAGCTCCGCCTCCGCCCGAGCGGGCCTGCCCGCTACGGGGAGAGCTGCGCACCGTCGACTTCGACAGCCAGGTGCTCGGGGAGCGCCGAGCACTACAGGTCTACCTGCCACCCGGTCACGACCCTGGAGACGGGGCGCCTGTCCTCTACGCAACCGACAGCCGGACCAGCGCCGATCTCATCGAGCCCCTGATCGCCGGCGGCCAGATCCCGCCGGTCATCTCCATCGGGGTCCCCTTCGGCCCCGACCTCGACGGGGATCGCCGGGCCCAGGAGTACCTCCCCGGATTTCATTCCGAGCGCTTCGAGGCGCACCGACGGTTCTTCGTCGATGAGGTGTCGGCGTGGGCCGAGGCGGAGTTGGGCGCGGCCAGCGACCGCCGCAGTCGAGCGGTGTTCGGGGTCTCCACCGGAGCCGCCTTCGCCGCGGCCATGGGGGTGAGACACCCGGAGCACTTCGGTGCCGTCATCGCCTTCTCCATGGGGATGACCCCCGCAACCCCGGCGTGGTCTCCCGGCCAGGCTCCTCGCCACTACCTTTGTGCGGGCACACTGGAGGAGGGCTTCTTTCGCGGAACCCAGCAGTGGGCCGAGCGCTCGGCCGCGTCTGGGAGCGATGTTGTGCACCGAACGTGGGTTAGCGGCCACGACGTGGTGATGTGGGAGGGGGAGCTTCCGGCCGCGCTCGCGTGGGCGTTTACCGGGCTGGAGCCTTGACTAGCCCCAGTCTCGGCTCGATCGGGCAGCCGACACAGCGCTCTTCCTCCAGGGCAGGTGCCGGCCGCTCGGGCGATGGCCACCGCCCGCCCGAGGAGGCCCGCATTCGCCGCCCGTCAGCGGACGCGATCGGGGCCGGCGCGCATGGCGTCCCACTCCGCCCACGGGTCGGTCAAGACGTCGTCGCCGAGTTGGTCCCGCCCTTCGGCGGACAGGCGGAAAAGCACGGCGTAGCGGATGCCGGGGCCCCCCTACCCCCGCCTTCCCGGACGCAGCGCCTCAGCCATGAACTTAGAGCGAGGACCGCATCGCCGATCCTCGGAGGCGCTCTCGCGAGTGGGCGCGATAACTGATCCTTATCGCGCCCACTGGTCGGTCCTGCCCGTCGGGCGAACCGGGCACTGCGTGACGCAGGCGCGTGCACGTTTCGTGCCACCTGTCAGCTGCGGCGACGTGCGCTGGGCGGGTCACAAGCGCCATCTTTTCCGGGCGCCTCGTTACCACCCGGCTTGGTATGGTCGATCGTCGTGGAGAGCGACGGTGACAGCCTGTTGGAGAACGACTTCGACGACGAGTTCGACGACGTATTCCCCGTCGGCCTCCAGGCAGGCAACAGCGCCTACTTCGGGAGAGATGTCCTGCGCGGCCTCGTCGAAGGTATTGATGAATTCATCAAGGGCCGCATGACCCGAGAGCGACTGCGCTACCGATCGCTCGGCCCCGCTCTGCTGGGCTCAGCGATGTGGATTGATGATCCGGAGCTGATCGAGAAGATCGGCGAGCTGGCTGCTGCGTGCATCATCGTCACGAAGCAAAAGGGGCACTCGCACAAGAAGCTGGAGCCGCTTTCAGCGCTGAACACGCGCACACCAGGGATGCCGGTCCAAGCGTTTTGGGCACTGACCGGAGTAGCACCGAAGGTCGATGGAAAGCCGCTCCTCGTTGGGCCGTCCTCGCCGACGTATGACGGGACCGTTCCGACAATCCGGGCGTTTGGTGTGCGTAGGGTCGGCAACGACTTGGTGCCCATCCTGCACGCAAAGCTCGCCTTGGTCGGCAACCTCTGGTGGAGCGACGAGGACGGATCCGGTCATGTTGCCGACGTCGTCGGTTTCAACGCCTGCCGGCTATGGGTGTCCTCGGCAAATTTCACGGGTAGGTCTCGGCGAAGCTTGGAGTTCGGCTACTGGACGGAGGAGCCAGCTCTCGTGCAGGGAGCAGAGCGTTTCCTGACCAAGCTGATGGGCTCATCAGAGGGTCTCGACGCCGTGTCCGATTCTTTCGACCCCGACCTCGCACCCGTTGAGTTCGACGACGTTGCCATGCCCGAGGCCGGTGCGGGGATGTGGAGCGCGGAAGACGACGATACTGGCGCCGACACCTAAAGCGCTAAGCACCCCTGTTCAAGCAGCGGCGACGTCGGAACCCCGTGCTGCCTGGCGGTTCCGGGTTCACCTGTTCGGATCGCACTCGTCCGGCGCATAGGCGCAGAACTCCTGCCGCTGTTGATCGGTCTGCGCCGGATGACGCTCGGGATGAACGGAGCTGGCAAAGGCGAGGACAAGTACCACTAGGAGGACCACGACGACGAGGGTCGGCCCCGCACGGCGAAGCCGAGACCGGAACGAGAAGGCTTCGCGGTAATCGTCAGGGCCGAGTACTTCGCGCAGCACCTCATCGGCGGTCCTACGCCGGGCACTCCCGGGACCGTCGTTCATGCGGCCTCCCGCTGTTGCGAACCAGTGTACCGCCGACGTCGATCATGATTCGGATTCCTCGCAGAATCACCCCAAAGCTATGCCGTGCAAGGTCATACCGGACCCGTCAAGGAGGCTTACCTTCGGTCGCTCGGCGTCAACATGATCAGCCTCGACTGGTGGGAGGACCTGCCTGGTCTCCTGGCCCCGGTGGAGCGTCGTGTGAGGCTATTGCGCCTGTTGGACGGTAACCGCTGGGGGGTACGTTAGAGGGACCGTCCGACTAGAGATCGAGGGCCGTGGCCGCATTGTCGGCCCAGGCGCTGTCCAGACGGATGTACTGGTTGAGAGACGCCAGGGAGCGGTGGCGTGTTTGATGGGCGATGGCCCTGTCGGAAGCGCCTCGTTGGGAGGCGTAGGTGGCGAAGCCGGCGCGCAGTGAGTGGGCCGAGTACGGCACGCCCTCCTTCTGGCCTAGCGCCCGGATGCACGCACGCTGGACTGCGTGGTTGATGGCCGCCTCGCTCATTCCCGCCACAACCACCCGGCTGCCATCGGCCAGCACCCGATTGCGCAGCGGCTGCACGCTGGTGCCGTTGCGGTGGACCCGCCGGAAGACGAAGTCCTCCCGGATTCCCGCCGCACCGAGCCAGTCCCGCAGGGCGGTCACTGGGCAACGCTCTGGGCGGCTGGAGTAGGGCAGCACCACCAGCTGGCCCTCGCCATAGGGGTCCGTCTTTGAGCGGGGGATGGCCACGACCAGGCCCTTGGGGTGCTCGCCCACGTGCTGCACCCGCAGTGCCGCCAGCTCACTGCGACGAAGGGCGGCCACGAAGCCCACCAATAGCAGGGCTCGGTCTCGCTTCCCCGCGACGTCGGCCGGCAGGCCTTCGAGGACCTCCCACAGCACGGGCGGCATGAGGGCCGGTGCCTGGTCGACCGGCTGTGCCTCCTCTCGGCGGATGCCCTCCCAGACCGCATGTACACGGGGGGTGTCCACCGGGTTGGGATGGTTGCCGAAGCGGTGGGCGTAGGCAATGGACGACAGGCGCCGGCTCATGGTGGGGACCTTCGCCCCGTGCCGGGCCAGGTGGGTGAGGTAGCCACTCACCGTGGCCGCGGCCGCCGGCATGGCCGAGCGGCCCTCATCGGAGCACCATCGGGCGAAGTCGGCGAGGTCGGACCGGTAGGCCCGGCGGGTGTTGGCCGCCCGCGCCCGCTCGGCGAAGTAAATCTCGTCGTCGCTGAGTGGCGACTCTTCGTCGCCGTGGGCCGGCTCCGCCTCCAGGGCCCGGGCGAAGCCGACCGGCAGGACCTCCACGGACAGGACTTCGACGCTGGCGGGCAGAGGCGGATCGATCGCCCTCACCGAACTTCATTCCAGGAGGGCTCGAAGTGGCGGATCGACGCCCGGTCCAGGCCCAGCCAGTGGGCGGCGCCAGCCTCCCAGCCGGGTGTCGCATCGACGCAGCCTGTGGCGTCGACGAACAGGACCCACGAAACACCGCCGGCCCGGACGGCCGAGCGGTAACGGATCCCCCGCACGGGGGTCCCGTCCGAGTCGAGGACTTCGTAGCGGATGTACTCGGTGACGATCTGAGTCGGGACATAGGCAATCCCGGCGGAGTCGGGTACCTGGGCCGCGTCGTCGGCGAACTCGCGGAGGAAGCGCCGCCATGGCCTCCGGCCCTTCGCCGTCATGTCGAAGATTGACGGGACATCGATGTCGACCAGGTCGAGGTAGGGCAGATCGCGGGCGGTGGTCCACGTGGCCACCGTGGCCCGCCGGGACTGGGACTTCAGGCGCAGCTCGGCGAGCGCGGTGTCGAGGTCCTGCGCCCCGTAGAACATCGGGATACCGACCGCGCTCATGCGGCTCGCGACCGCAGAACCGGGCGGCGGGCTGCCCAGGGCGGCCGCCGTGGCCAGCTCCTCGTCCGGCTCGTGCTGGCGGGCCCGGACGAGCTCGGTACCCGCAGGCAGGCGCTTGATCAGGCCGCTGTTGACGATCGCCATCCGCAGCTGCTCGAGCATCTCCGCCGGCTCCACTAGCTCGGAGTCGGGGTCAGCGGAGGGCCCGGTGCTCAGGAACAGGTACCGGGACTTCTCCTTGACGTGGCGGCTGAAGGCGGCCCAGCTGTAGACCAGCATCTCGTGGTGGGCCAGGCGGTACGGGTTGCGCTGGCACCACGGGTGGTCGAAGGCGTGGACGAACTCCTCCCGCAGCTCGCCGTCCTCGCCGAGCGGCTCGCCGAGGTGGACCAGAAGGTCGTAGGTGTCGCGGACCGGGAGCTGCCACCCGCCCTCGCTGCCATCCCAGCCAACCTGGTGGATGGGGTCCTCCCACTCCGACCCGAGGCACTCACTCATGTACCGGAAGAGATCGTCGAGGTTCACCCCGTTGGGCCCGGGCCCGCCGCAGAAGTCGCAGCGCTCGATCTGGGCCACCCGCGACACGTACAGCGCCAGGGCCGGATCCGCTATGCAACGTGGGCAAACCCCCCGCCAAGAGTCCTCGCCCAAGGAGTACCCGGCCTCCTCCTGCTGGATCTGCAGCTGCTTCCAGAAGCCCATCGGACGTTAGGGGCGATCCTGCGCGGCGGCCGCCGCCCGCCGGTCGCGCAACGTCTCCAACAGGAAGCGGCAGTACGTCTGGGCCGCCCCGACCGCCAGGTTCGCGTGGCGTGGGCCTATCCCGGCGGAGGAGCGGGTGCGCCCGCGGTCGGGGGCGTACTCGTTGCGGAGCTCGGCGAGGCCCGACACCACCTGCCTCAGGTTCGACAGCGTGCGAAGGATGGCTTCGCGGCCCTTGGCGGTGGGGGCGATCTGGTCGGGCTGGATCTTGAGCGCCGTCTGCACCGCCCGGGCCAGAGTCGGCACGTCGGCTCGATCGGCATAGGGCGCCCCCATCTCCTCGAGGACGTGCTTGCACGTGGCCTCCACCAGCGCCTTCGCCGAACTGATGGCCAACGGGGCGTCGCTGTCGGCGGCGGCGTTCAGCCGGTCGAGGTGCTCCTGAATGGCCGAGGCGTCCCGCAGCTGCTCCAGGGGCAGGCGGACCAGGGCGCGGGAGGGGGCCAGGATCCGGCCGTGGTCGTCCAGCCCGAAACCGTGGCGGGCGAGGAGGCTACTGCGTTGGCGCAGCATCGACTCGAGGATCTGGCGGCAACGGTCACCGGCTTCGCCGGCCCAGGCGCGAAACAGGCGCGTGTAGAAGGTCGCCTGCAGTGGGGCCCACCCAATGCCGCTGGTCGCGGAGGCGGGCTTGATCTCGATCACCAGGATACGCCCGTCGTTGTCGGCGGCGAGAAGATCGAGCTCACCGCCGAAGGGCTTGGGCTTGAACCACGGCGATGTCGGCTCCGCCTTACACGCGTCCATCAGTGGCGCCTGCTCGGCGTGGTAGATCGCGGTCCGAGCGGCGGTGTTCTCGAAGCCGACGACAGCTTCGCGGTCGATGACGCTGAAGAATTGCGAGGCCCGGGTGCAGAGCATGGTCTGCACGGCGCCTTCGTTGGTGAACCGCTCTGCGACCTGGCCGAGGGCTCCGCGGACGTATGCGACCACGCCGGGCTGGTTACGGAACCAGTCCGCGGAGTGGCCCTCTTTCCATGCCGGGTCCCAGGCCCGATCGCCGGCCTTGCCGGCCAGCCGGAAGACGCCATTGCGCTCGTGCACGTCGAGGACCTTCGTCAACCCCACATACAGAGTCGCCCAGCATCCCGGTTTGCCCGGGTAGGCGCGCAGTTGCAGATCGGTGAGATGCCAGGTGCGGGGGAGCTGAGCGAGAAAGCCGAACGCACCGTTCGGGCGCAGCTCGTCGAGGAGGCACTTTGACACGGTGCGGTCGTAGTACATGGATCACCCGTAGCGGTCGGCGTAGTGGGTTGAGGCCAGGGCGCCTTCGGCGAAGACGCTGCTGTCGAGGGTAAGGAACCGATCCTGGTCACGAACCATACGTCGCCAGATGTCGAAGACGTCCGTGCCGGCGTCGAGATGTGACTGCCGATTCAGAGACCTGCGCAGCCCGAGGTTGTCCTGCGGTGAGACATGCACGACCCGGACGCGCTTGGCCCCGAGCTCGCCGGCCCGTTCCATGTGCCAGGCGAGGAGCTGCTGGCGGAACAGCTGGTAGAACGGTTCGACGAAGAGGTCATCGTAGGGCAGCAGGTCGGTGCGGACCGCGCCGGCGGGATCGAGCCAGGCCTCTACGTAGCGGCGCACTCGTAGTCTGCTGCGATCGGCGGAGAGCTCCGAGCCGCGATAGTCCTCCGTGTACTTCCACTCAACCAGCGCGATCTCGACATCGCCGGCGCTCGTGCGGTAGCGGATGGCAGCGTCCGCGCTCGTGGTCCTGGAGCCTCGGTGGCGATCGCCGTGGGGTACTTCGCCCAGATAGTCGTACGCGCCGATGTACTCGAAGGCGACCCGCCTCCCCGGTTCGATTTCCAGGATCTCGCTCATGTCTAGGACCCGACCGACCGTCGCCGTGATCCGCTCAGGTGTCGGTGTCCATCGGCATCAGGGCGTTGACGCACTGCACCTGCGACGACAACAGGTGGTTGGTTGGCCCGACCTCGGTCGGCTGGTGCCAGGCGATCGATTCGTCGGCGAAGTACGCGAGGGCCGCCGAACGAGCCTCGGGCAAGAGGTTCCAGGTCGCGTACGCCGGCGGAAGACAGAAGGAATACAACCCGCGTGGCGTGCTGTCGCGCACGTACGGCGCCGGCGCTCGGGCCTCCTCGGGGAGAGTCGGCGTCCGCGCCTTCCACCCGACTGCACGCCGGCGCTCGGCGGCCGCGAACTCACTCGTCACCGCTGTCTCCTGAAGCATCTCCAGGAACGCCAGCTGGCACGACGGCTCCGGGCACGCCCCAGCCGGCCTTGCGGGTACCGGCCCGCAGGAACTCCACGGTGGCACCGACGCGTCGCCGCACGCCAAGCCCACCAGTGCGCCGTATGCCCTGTCGAGCATCGTCAAGATTCAGCATCTTCCGCCGATGCCGACGGGGGCGTTGCCGCTTGGTGCTGGCCGTAACCATAGTTCCACCATACGGATGGGGTGTGACATCCCGGCTCTCCGGGAGCGCCTTCACCCGATGTCAGGAACGCCCGCCTCGCGAAAATCAGCCTTCTCGCGAGTCAGCCCTTCAAGCCGCGGCGGCCCGGTCGGAGCGTTCGTCACTGGTGCGAGCCGGTCCTTCGCTGCGCCACACCGCCACGATCTCACTCGTACGGATGCTCGCCACCCTCACGCTCCAGCAGTCGATGGTGCTGCGGCCATCCTCAAAGGCGAAGAAGGTGGTCAGCTGTCCATCGGGCTGGTAGGCGTCAGCGCGCTCGATCGTCTCGACGGTGCCGTTTCGGAGCTTG
>JBBQRO010000115.1:0-10532 GCA_038214685.1 Acidimicrobiales bacterium | reverse complement strand
GGGTCACGAACTGCTCGTCACGTCTGTTCCGTGAGGTCAGTCGGTCTTTGCCTACGTGTCAGCCGGTCTTTCCCGGCCGTCAACCCTCATTCTGTTCCCAAGGCAAAGGGTCGTCCTCGGCGTGCCCTCTCGGGTCGCTGTTTAACTTGCCCTAGCGGTTTTTAGGCTGCTCGAGCGAAGTTACGGTCCGTGTTGGCACCTTTTTGTTTGCCCCGTTTATCGAGTCTGAGCAACTCGGGTCGCACGACAAGCCTACGGTCTCCTCGTCGAAACCAGTCAGCCCCAGCTGGAAAGGTACGTACTGCACCTCCCATTCTACCGGCCTTTGGGGGACATCGCCTTCGCTGCCTCCCGGGCCGCGTCGCGCTCGGCGATGGCGTGGCGCTTGTCGTAGTTGCGCCGCCCCCGGGCCAGGCCCAGCTCGATCTTGGCCCGGCCCTCCTTGAAGTACACCGAGAGGGGGACGATCGTGAGGCCCTCGCGGGCGGTCCGCTCGGCCAGCTCGTTGATCTCCCAGCGGTGCAGCAACAGCTTGCGCCGGCGTTCGGGCTCGTGCCCGCCGAACCCGTCGGCCAGTTCGTAGGGGGCGACGTGCACGCCCACCAGCCACAACTCGCCGTCCTCCACCCGGGCGTGGGCGTCCTTCAACACCACCTTGCCCTCCCGCATCGACTTCACCTCGGTGCCCACCAGGGCCATGCCGGCCTCGAAGGTGTCGAGCACGTCGTAGTCGTGACGGGCCTTGCGGTTGCTGGCCACGACCTTCTCGCCCGTGCGGGAGCCGGGGGGGCCCTTCAGGGGGGACATCGTCCGGAGAGTACCCTCGACCACCGTGCTCCGGATCAGCCGTGCCAACTGGCAAGCCATCATCGATCACGCCCTCTCCGAGGCCACCAAGCCGGCTGAGGCCTGTGGGCTCCTGGCCGGCGAGCTGGGTGACATCGACGTGAAAGCCATCTTCCCCTGTGCCAACGCCGCCCCGCCAGAGAAACAGGACCTGGTCTACGAGCTGGATTCCGGCGACTACCTCAGGGCTGACCGGGAGGCGCAGGCCAACGGATGGGAGATCATCGGCGTCTACCACTCCCACACCCACACCGAGGCGCTGCCGTCGCCCACTGACATCGCCCAGGCGCCCGACCCCGCCTGGCACTACATCCTGGTGTCGGTGCGCCATCCGGCGCCGGTAGTGCGGTCGTTCATGATCGTCGATGGGAAGGTGGCCGAGGAGCCCCTCGTTCTCGAAAGGCCGGCGGCACCGTCGGCGGACAGCCGCCATTGAGTAGGTAGGATTTCGTTTCGTCCCGTCGTTTCCTGCTGGAGGCCTACCCGCCGTGTCTGTCGAAGTGCGCCTGCCAACCGTCCTCCGCCAGCACGCAGCCGGCCAGTCGTCGGTGAAGGCCAACGGCACGACCATCGGCGAGGTGTTCGAGGACCTCGTCCGCCAGTTCCCCCTCCTGGCCGGCCAGGTCATCACCGAGGACGGCGTGTTGCACAAGTTCGTGAACGTGTACCGCAACGACGACGACGTTCGTTTCCTCGACAAGCTGGCCACGCCCGTGACCGAGGCCGACGTGGTCACCATCCTGCCGGCCGTCGCCGGCGGCTGAGGGCCCGCCCCTCCAGCACTTGGCCGCCTACGGGTCGATCCTCGACACCATCGGTAATACGCCGCTGGTCGACGTCAGCCAGCTCAGCCCCAATCCGGCCGTCCGCATCCTGGCCAAGCTCGAGGGCCAGAACCCTGGCGGGTCCATCAAGGACCGCATCGCCCTCAACATGATCACCGAGGCCGAGGCCGACGGCACGCTGAAGCCCGGTCAGACTCTCCTCGAGCCCTCGTCCGGCAACACCGGCATCGGTCTGGCCATGGTGTGCCGGATCAAGGGCTACAAGCTGCGGATCGTCCTGCCCGAGAACGTGTCGATCGAGCGTCGCCAGCTTCTGGAGATCTTCGGCGCCGAGATCGTGCTGTCGCCCGGCTCGGAAGGTTCGAACGGAGCGGTGCGGATGGCCGAGCGGCTGGCCAAGGAGTCGCCCGAGTTCGCCTTCCTGTTCCAGTACGGCAATCCGGCCAATCCCGGGGCGCACATGAAGGGGACGGGCCCGGAGATCTGGCGTGACTGCCCCGAGGTGTCCCACATCGTGGCCGGCCTGGGTACGGCGGGCACCCTCATGGGCCTCGGTCGCTACCTCAAAGAGCGCAATCCCGCCATCCAGATGTGGGCCGTCGAGCCGCCGGCCGGGGAGATGGTCGAGGGCCTGCGCAACCTCGACGACGGGTTCGTGCCCCCCATCTACGACCCCGACATGCTCGACCGCAAGATCATCGTGAGGCCCAGGGAGTCCATCGAGTGGACCCGTCGTCTCGTCACCGAGGCGGCCATCTTCGCCGGCATCTCCTCGGGGGCGGCCATGGCCGGCGCGGCCAAGGCCGCGGCCATGATCGAGTCGGGGGTCATCGTCACCGTCCTGGCCGACGGGGGATGGAAGTACCTCTCCACCGGCGCATGGACCGACGACATCGACGAGGTCGTGGAGCGGGCCAAGAAGATCCTGTACTTCTAATGGACGACTTCTAGATGGACGACCGGCCCATCGGCATGTTCGACAGCGGGTTCGGCGGCCTCACCGTCGCCCGGGCTCTCATCGACCTGCTGCCGGCGGAGGACCTGGTGTACTTCGGCGACACCGCCCGGTACCCCTACGGGCCCCGACCGCTCGACGAGGTGCGCGATTTCGCCCTGCAGGTCACCCGGCTCCTGGTCGAGCGCCACGACGTGAAGATGGTGGTGGTGGCCTGCAATACCGCAGCGGCCGCCGCCCTGGACCTGCTCCGGTTCGAGTGCGAGGTGCCGGTGGTCAGCGTGGTCGACCCCGGGGCCCGGGCCCTGGTGCGGGCCACCCGCAGCGGCCGGGTGGGCGTGATCGGCACGGTGGGCACGATCGGCTCGGGCGCCTACCAGCGGGCGGTCCGGGCCACCCGGACGAGCGTGGAGCTGAGCTGCGCCGCCTGTCCCGGGTTCGTCGAGTTCGTCGAGCGGGGGGAGACCGACAGCGAGCAGGTCCACGTGCTGGCCGAGCGCCTGCTGGCCCCGCTGGTGGAGGCCGAGGTCGACGCCCTCCTGCTGGGCTGCACCCACTACCCGTTCCTGGCCCGCACGATTGGCGACGTAATGGGCCGCGACGTGGTCCTGGTCTCCTCGGCCGACGAGACGGCCTTCGAGGTGCGGGCCATCCTGACCGACACCGGGCTGGGCCGGCGGTCGGCGGCCAAGGGCGACCACCGGTTCGTGTCGTCGGGCGACGTGGCATGGTTCCGTGCGCTCGGCAGCCGGCTCCTCGGCCCCGAACTCGACGGGGTGGAGGGATGGGAATGGGACTGAGCGAGGACCGGAGCGCAGCGAAGGACCGCAGCGACCAGTGTGGACTGAGCGAGGACCGGAGCGGACTGACGGTCACGGTGCTGGGCTGCTCGGGGTCCTACGCCGGCCCGGGCGGGGCCTGCAGCGGCTACCTGCTCGACGACGGCACCACCCGGGTCTGGGTCGACGCCGGGTCGGGCACCCTCGCCAACCTGCAGCGACACGTGGCCCCGGCCGACGTCGACGCCATGGTCCTCAGCCACGAGCACCCCGACCACTGGACCGACATCGAGGGCTGGAACAACGTCCTGCGGTTCGTGCTCGACCGCACCGGCTTCCCGGTCTACGCCCCGGCAGGGCTGCGGGCCTGCACCTATCAGGACACCGGGCCGCAGATGGCGTGGCACGACGTCGCCGGCGGCGACACGGTGAGCATCGGCACCATGGCGTTCACGTTTTCCCGCACCGACCACGGGCCGGAGACGCTGGGCATGCGGATCGACGCCGGCGGGCGGTCGCTCGGCTACTCGGCCGATACCGGCCCGGCGTGGTCGCTCGAAGCCCTGGGCCCCGGGCTCGACCTCGCACTGTGCGAGGCCACCATGACAATCGAGGAGGAAGGCACGTTGCAGCATCTCAGCGCCCGGCAGGCGGGATCGTCGGCCCAGGCCGCCGGAGCCGCCCGGCTCGTCCTGACCCACCTGTGGGCCAAGCTCGACCCCGAGGAAGCCCGCTCGATCGGTTCGGACGCGTTCGGGGCGCCGGTGGAGGTGGCGACGGTCGGCGCCAGGTACGAGGTATGACCGCCCGCCGGGACGGGCGCCAGCCCGACGACCTTCGCCCGCTCACCTTCGAACGCGACTACACCGAGATGGCGGCCGGATCGGTGCTCGTCTCCATGGGCAAGACGCGGGTGCTGTGCACCGCGTCGGTGGACGAGCGGGTGCCGCCGTGGATGCGGGGCAAGGGCACGGGTTGGGTCACCGCCGAGTACTCGATGCTGCCCGGCTCCACGCCGGAGCGCAGCAATCGCGAGGTCAACAAGGGCAAGCCGTCGGGGCGCACCCAGGAGATCCAGCGGCTGATCGGGCGGGCCCTGCGGTCGGTCACCGACATGAAGCTGATGGGGGAGAGGCAGATCCTCGTCGACTGCGACGTGCTCCAGGCCGACGGCGGGACGCGCACCGCCTCGATCACCGGGGCCTACGTCGCCCTGCACGACGCCTGCAGCCGCCTGGTGGCCGCCGGCCGGCTGCCCGCCCATCCCCTGACCACGGCGTGCGCGGCTATCTCGGTGGGCGTGGTCGACGCCATGGCCCTGCTCGACCTCGACTACTCCGAGGACGTGCGGGCCGAGGTCGACATGAACGTGGTCATGACCGGCACCGGCCGCTTTGTGGAAGTCCAGGGCACCGCCGAGGGGCTGCCCTTCTCCCGGGCCGAGCTCGACGACCTCCTCGGGCTGGCCGAGCACGGGATCGCCACGCTCCTCGACGCCCAGACCGACCTGCTGCTCACCCCCCCTCCGCCCCGGGTATGACCCGCCCAGGCTCCGTGCCCGAACGGCGAATACTGCTGGCGACGGCCAACCCGGACAAGGCTCGGGAGCTGTCCGGGCTACTCGATGGCTTCGACGTGTCGCCCCGGCCGCCGGAGCTTGCTGAGGTAGAGGAGACGGCCGACACCCTGGAGGGCAACGCCCGACTGAAGGCGGCCGCGGTGGTCGCCGCCACCGGGCAGCCGGCGGTGGCCGACGACACCGGCCTGGAGGTCGACGCCCTGGGCGGCCGGCCGGGCATCCATGCCGCCCGCTTCGCCGGGCCGCACGCGACCTACGCCGACAACGTGGCCAAGCTCCTCCGGGAACTGGCCGGTGTTCCCCAAGACCTGCGCACGGCCCGCTTCCGCACTGTGGCGGTGGCGCTGTTCCCCGATGGGATAGAGATCGTGGCCGAGGGGTGGGTGGAGGGCACGATCACCGACGAGCCCTCCGGCGAGGACGGTTTCGGCTACGACCCGGTGTTCGCCCCCGCCGGCGCCGAGGGCCGCACGTTCGCCCAGATGACCCAGGCCGAGAAGGGAGCCATCTCCCACCGGGGGCGGGCCCTGCGGGCGCTGGCCGCCCAACTGTCGGCCTGACGCGCAACGAGACACCGACCGCTCGGTGTCTCGTGCGTTTCACCTACGTTCCACGCCCCCGGACCGGGGCAGTGTCGGGGCCACCCATCGCAGGCAAGGGGCCGCCTAACCGGGTTGCACCCGGGAACGGCTCGCTCTGCACTTGGCGGCTGGAACAGCCGGACGACGGTGACGTGGACGCATGGGCCCTGCGGACCTAGTCGGGCGGATCGCTTTCCCCGCTCTCGGAACTGGATACCGACATTGAGGTACCTCCCTTGCTGATCGGAGAATCACCTACTCATGCAGCGTCGCGCCGTTGCTCCGATGTGTCAACGACGAAAGCCGGGCTCCACCGCAGGGGGCGCGAGGATGGCGATGTGGAGAGGTCATGGCCGGGCGCCGGCTACGAGGAGATCGTTGACGGCGACACCACCTGGCGCTTCGAGACCTCGTTCCTCCGGTCCAACTGGTCGTGCATCTGGGGCCGCGGCTGCCAGGGCATCCTGCCCGCGCCGGCCGAGCACCTCGGCCACGGGTGCTGCTCCATCGGCGCCGATCTCGACGGCGAGGACGAGGCCATGAGGATCAGCGCGCTGGCGGCGACGCTGGCCCCGGCCCGCTTTCAGCACCATGCCGAGGCTGGCGACGGCGGCATCTTCGGCGACAGAGGCCGGACCGCCACCCGCCTGGTCGACGGTGCCTGCATCTTCCTGAATCGGCCGGGCTTCCCCGGCGGGGCGGGCTGCGCGCTGCACGTCGAGGCCCTCCGCTCCGGTGAGTCGCCGATCGACTGGAAGCCGTCGGTGTGCTGGCAGCTCCCGCTCAAGGTCGACTGGGAGCCCGGTGAGGGGGACACCGAGGTGGCCACGGTCCGGGGCTGGGAGCGGGGCGACTGGGGGGCCGAGGGCGAGACCATGGCCTGGTGCTGCACCGAGGGCTCGCGGGCCTACGTCGGTTCCCTGCCGGTGGTGGAGTCCCTCGGTGACGAGCTGAAGGCCATCGTCGGCCCGACCGTCTACGCGGAGCTGCGCCGCCGCCTCGCCGAGGAGCCCGGATTGAGCGGGCCGGCTCAGGGGTAGGAGGCACGCAATCGGCTACCCGATGACCGTGCCCTCGGGCAGCAGGCGGGAGCCGTAGAAGACCTGCCAGGCGTGGTAACCGAGGTAGGCGCGTTCGTCGGCCTCGATCTGGCGGGCGTAGGCGGTCACCGCCCGCACGTACCGGGCGCTGTTGTTGTAGGCCCTCAGCGCCCGGGCCATATCGGACGGGGCGCCGGTGGCCCGGAGCAGGCGGGCGGCGGCGTAGATGGCGTCGCGATTCGACGTGATGTCGCCGCCCCGGCCATAGATGTCCCAGGTGGTGGGGATGAACTGCATCGGCCCCTGGGCGCCGGCGGTGCTGTCGCCCTTGATCCGGCCCATGCGGGTCTCGACCAGGTGGATGGCGGCCAGGTACTGCCACCCGACACCCCCGGCCGCCTCTCCCGCCGCCTTGTACAGGGGCAGGAGCTGCTCGGTCGGGTCGGGCGCCACGATGCGCCACTTGGGAAGCGGCGTGTCGGGCGGGGGCGCCGGGGTGAGAGCTCCCAGCTCCCGCCCGGCGGACACGTTGGCCTCCACCGTGGCCCGAAGGCGCTCGGGGACCAGGGCGAGCACCTCGGCGTCCCATTCCGGGTGCACGGCGAGATTGCGGTACGCCTGCTGCTGGGCCCGGCCGATGGCGGGAAGCTCGACCGCCGGCGTGGCCGGGAGGCGGATGGCTGTCTCCGCCGCCACCAGATCGGCCGCAATCGCGGCCTGGGGCGTGAGCGTGGTCGTGGCGGTGGGGGCCACGATGGTGGCGACGGTGGTCGGAACGGCCGCGGAGCCGCCCACCGTGGATGGGTCGCGTTCAGAGCAGCCGGAGAGCACCATGCCGGCCAACACGGAGGCGGTAAGAACCCGGGCGGCGAGGCGGCGCATCGCAGCCGACGCTATCGCCGGTACGGTTGAGCGGTGACCCGCACGTACCTGATCCGGACGTTCGGCTGCCAGATGAACGTCCACGACTCCGAGCGCCTGGCCGGGCTGCTCGAGGCCGACGGGATGGTGGCGGTCGACGACGCAGAGGATGCCGACGTCGTCGTCCTCAACACCTGCTGCATCAGGGAGAACGCCGACAACAAGCTGTACGGCACGCTCGGGCATCTCAAGTCGCTCAAGGAACGCCATCCAGGCATGCAGATCGCAGTGGGCGGGTGCCTGGCCCAGAAGGACCGCGATGTCATCCAGGCCCGGGCCCCCCAGGTCGACGCGGTGTTCGGCACCCACAACGTGGGCCGGGCCGCCGAGCTGCTGCACGAGGCCGCCGTCACCGGCAACCCGGTCATGGAGATCCTCGACGAAGACGTTGCCTTCCCGTCGGCCCTCCCGGTGAAGCGCGACCTGCCCTACACCGCCTGGGTCACCATCCAGATCGGTTGCGACAACGCCTGCGCCTTCTGCATCGTGCCCGCCGTCCGGGGCAGGGAGATCAGTCGTCCCTTCGACGAGATCGTCGAGGAAGTGCGGGGCCTGGCCGACGCCGGCACGGTGGAGGTCACCCTGTTGGGCCAGAACGTGAACTCCTACGGCCGCGACATCACCCGGCGGGGCCCCCTGTTCGCCCAGCTCCTGCGGGCGGTGGGCGAGGTCGATGGCATCCGCCGCGTCCGCTTCACCAGTCCTCATCCCAAGGATCTGCGGCCCGAGACGATCGCAGCCATGGCCGAGTCGCCGGCGGCGTGCGAGCACCTGCACCTCCCCGTGCAGTCCGGGAGCGACCGGGTTCTGGCCCTGATGCACCGGGGGTACACCGCGGCCCGGTACCTGGAACGGCTGGCCGCGGCTCGCGCCGCCTTTCCAGACCTGGCCGTGACCTCCGACATCATCGTGGGGTTCCCGGGCGAGACCGACGGCGACTTCGAGCGCACCCTCGAGCTGGCCGCCGAGGTCGCCTACGACAGCGCCTACACCTTCGTCTTCTCGCCCCGGCCCGGCACCCAGGCCGCGGAGATGGCCGACCGTTTCGTAGCGCCCGAGGTGATCGCCGACCGGTTCGAACGCCTCAAGATCGTCCTCGAGCGCTCGGCGCTGGCCCGCCACCAGGCCCGGATCGGCCGGGTGGAGGAAGTGCTGGTCGAGGGACCGTCGAAGAAGGACCCGTCGGTGGCGTCCGGCCGTACCCGCCAGAACAAGCTCGTCCACTTCCCCGTCGACGGTGCCGTCCCTGCCGCCGGCAGTTTCGCCGACGTTCGCATCACCGGCTCCGCGGCCCACTTCCTGCGGGGCGAGCTGGTGGCGGTCACCGCCCGGCCCCGGCACAAGACCCGCATCCCCGTCACCGTCGCTTGACCGAACCGCCACGGCACCTGGTGCTCGTGGGGCCGACGGCGTCGGGCAAGTCGGCGCTGGCCCACGCGCTGGCCGTTCGAATGGGTGACGTGGAGCTGATCTCGGCCGACTCCATGCAGGTCTATCGGGCCATGGATCTCGGCACGGGCAAGCCCACGCCGGCCGAGCAGGCCGAGGTGCCCCATCACCTGCTCGACGTCGCCGACCCGGCCGAGGACTACTCGGTGGCCCGCTACCAGGCAGCCGCGGCCGAGGCAATCGCCGCCATCGAGGGGCGGAACCACCGGGCGCTGGTGGTGGGCGGGACCGGGCTGTACGTGCAGGCCGTCGTCGACGGCCTGGCCCTGCCGGGGGAGTGGCCCGACCTGCGGGCCGAGCTGGAGGCCCAGCCCGCCGGCGGCCTGCACGACCGGCTCAGCGAGCTGGATCCCCTGGCCGCGTCCCGCATCGAACCGGCCAACCGCCGGCGGCTGGTGCGGGCCCTGGAGGTGACCCTGGGCAGCGGGCGGCCGTTTTCGTCGTTCGGCCCCGGGCTGGGCGCCTATCCACCCACCCGCTTCCGCCTGGTCGGGGTGTGGCTGCCCAGGCCGGTGCTGGCCCGGCGTATCGAGGCCCGCTACCGGGCCCAGTTGGCCGACGGTTTCCTCGACGAGGTGCGCCGCCTCCGCCCTGTCATGTCGCGCACGGCCCGGCAGGCACTGGGCTACCGGGAACTCCTCGGCCACCTCGACGGGGCGTGCACCCTGGATGGGGCGATCGAGGCGGCCAACGGCCGCACCCGGCAGTTTGCCCGTCGCCAGCGGTCGTGGTTCCGGCGCGACCCCCGGATCACCTGGTTGGGAGCTCGGAAGAATCCGGTCGATCTACTGCCCGCCCTCCTGGGAGACTGGTCGGGCTCATGATGCGCCTGGAGAAGTACCACGGCCTGGGGAACGATTTCCTCGTGCTCCTCGACCTCGGCGACCGCTGCACCCTCGACGCGTCAGCGGTCCGGGCCCTGTGCGACCGCCACCGCGGGATCGGGGCCGACGGAGTGATCCGGGTCACGCCTGGGCCGACCATGGAGCTCTACAACGCCGACGGAAGCCGGGCCGAGATGAGCGGCAACGGGATCCGCTGCCTGGCCATGGCCATGGTCGACGCCGGCCTGTCCGGGCCCCGGATGGTCGTCCACACCGACGCCGGCGACCGGGTGGTCACCGTCGACGACGACGGATGGGCCAGCGTCGACATGGGTTTGGCCAAGATCGACCCCAAGGACGTGGGGCTGGCCTTCGTCGACATGGGCAATCCCCACACCGTGGTGGAGGTCGAGGACCTGGACCGGCTCAACGTGGCCAAGCGGGCGGCGGAATGGCAAGGGCGCAACGTGGAGTTCGTGGTGATCGGCCCGGGGAAGGACCAGCTCAGCCTGCGCGTCTGGGAGCGGGGCGTGGGCGAGACCCTGGCCTGCGGCACCGGTGCGTGCGCGGCAGCGGCGGCTGCGTTCGTGTGGGGCAAGGTCGGCCAACACGTGACCGTAAAGCAGCCGGGTGGCAACGCCACCGTGCACCTCGAGGCCGAGACCATCGTGCTCAGCGGCCCGGCCGACCACATCGCCACCGTGGAGGTTCCCTGGCTGTGATCCGACGAATGGAGTGTTCTTGGCGCTGATCGAACGGCACCGGCGGGAGAC
>JBBQRO010000114.1:0-10642 GCA_038214685.1 Acidimicrobiales bacterium | reverse complement strand
GGGTGTCGAAAGGCGACAGGCCCAGTGCGACCCCCGATTGACCAAACGGTGATCGGGCGGCGGCGCTTGAGGGTCACCGGCACCGTCCAGGGCGTGGGGTTTCGACCGTTCGTCTACCGGCTGGCCGCCGACCTGGGCCTGTCTGGGTGGGTGGGCAACGACAGCCTGGGCGTGATCGTGGAGGTCGAGGGGTCCGCCGACGCGCTCGACCGGCTGGCCGACCGGCTGCAGACCGAGGCGCCGCCCCTGGCCCGGATCGAGTCGCTGGGTGAGGAGACGCTCCAGCCGACGGGTGACACGGGGTTCACGATCGTCCTCAGCCGCGAGGCAGGCGCCCCCGCAGTGGCGGTCCCGGTCGACGTGGCCACCTGCGCCGACTGCGAGCGGGAGCTGTTCGAACCGGCCGACCGCCGGTTCGGCTACCCGTTCATCAACTGCACCAACTGTGGGCCCCGGTACACGATCATCCGGTCCATTCCCTACGACCGGGCCGCCACCACCATGGCCGGCTTCGCCATGTGCGCCGACTGCCGGCGGGAGTACGAGGACCCCGGCGACCGCCGCTTTCACGCCGAGCCCACGTGCTGCCCGGTCTGCGGGCCCCAGCTCAGCCTGGTGTCGCCCGCGGGCGACCTGCTGGCCAAGGCGGGCGACGCCCTCGAGGGAGCGGTCGCCCTCCTCGGCGCCGGCCGCATCCTGGCGGTGAAGGGCCTGGGCGGCTTCCACCTGGCCTGCGACGCCACCGACACCGGGGCCGTCGCCGAGCTGCGCCGGCGCAAGGCGCGCGACGACAAGCCGTTTGCTCTCCTGGTCGACCTCGACACCGCCCGTCGGCTGTGCCACCTCTCGGCGGGAGCGGAGGAGGCGCTGGCCTCGCCCCGGCGCCCGATCGTGCTGGCGCCCCGGAACGGTGACGGCGTGGCCGCGGGCATCGCCCCCAACCTGCCCGAGCTTGGGCTGCTGCTGGCCTACACGCCGGTCCACATCCAGCTGCTCGCCGGCTGTCGGCGGCCGCTGGTCATGACCAGCGGCAATGTGTCCGACGAGCCCATAGCCCATGACGACGCCGACGCCCTGGCCCGCCTCGGGCCCATGGTCGACGGCATCCTCACCCATGACCGCCCCATCCACATCCGCTGCGACGACTCGATCGTTCGAGCCGCCTCTCCCGCCCAACTGGTGACACCCAGTGCGATATATGACACTGGGCGTCACCAGTTCGTGGGGGCGGTGCGGGCGCAGATGGTCCGGCGGTCACGCGGCTACGCGCCTGAGCCCATCGCCCTGCCCACCACCGCCCTTCGTCACGTGCTGGCCGTCGGGGCCGAGCTGAAGGCCACGGTGGCGGTGGCCAAGGGCGACACCGTGGTGGCCAGCCACCACATCGGCGACCTGGAACACCTGGCCGCCTACCGGTCGTTCCTGCAGGCGGTCGACCACCTGTGCGCCCTCACGGGTGTCACGCCCGAGGTGGTGGCGCACGACCTCCACCCCGAGTACCTCTCCACCAAGTTCGCCGCCGACCTCGACCTGCCGGCGGTCGGCGTGCAGCACCATCACGCCCACATCGCCTCGTGCCTGGTCGAACACGGGCGCACCGAACCGGTCCTGGGCCTGGCCTTCGACGGCCTCGGCCTGGGCACGGACGGGACGGCCTGGGGCGGCGAGCTGCTGGTGGCGGACCTCGACGGGTTCCGCCGGGTCGGCCACCTGCGCCAGGTGGCCCTTCCCGGCGGTGACCGGGCGGCGCGTGAACCGTGGCGCATGGCGGTGTCCTGGCTGGCCGCCACCCTCGGCCCCGACGCGGCCGAGAGCTACGGGCGAACCGCGGACGACAGGTGGGCCGCCGTGCTCGACCTGGCGCTGCGGCCCGATGGGCTGCGTACCTCCAGCGCCGGGCGGCTCTTCGACGCAGTGGCCGCCCTGCTCGGGCTGCGCACCCGCATCACCTACGAGGCCCAGGCAGCCATCGAGCTGGAGGCGGCGGCGGCCGGCCAGCCCCTGGCCGGACCGGGTGGCTACGAGCTCGACATCGTCCCCCATCAGGAGGGCCTGATGCTCGACCCGGGCCCGCTACTGGCCACGGTGATCGCCGATCGCGACCGCGGCACGCCGATCGCCACCATCTCGGCCGGCTTCCATGCCGGCCTGGGCCGGGGGGTGGCCGGTGCCGCGGCCCTGGCCGCAGCCGACAACGGCCTCGACACCGTCGCCCTCAGCGGTGGCGTGTTCCAGAACGCCCGGCTCACCGACGTGGTCGTCGCCGAGCTGGAGGCTGCGGGCCTCCGGGTGCTCGTGCACCACCACATCCCGCCCAATGACGGTGGCGTGAGCATTGGCCAGGCCGCAGTGGCCGCCCGCCGACTTCCCTGAACTCGTGGGCTCGCACCCCCACGGGATACGCTTCGAGGCTGTCCATCACGGCGCGGCATTTTCTTTCGGAGCGCCGGTCTGAGAGGAGCAACACATCAACATCAAGAGTGGTTCACACGCGATCGGTCCGAGCAACGGGAAACTGCTGATCAAGAGCTACAAGGACGGCATGGGGGCCAAGCTGGCCCACGACCTCATCCTTTCCCCCAGCCAGTGGAGCGGTACGCTCAACGTCGACGGCGATAACCCGGCCGCATCGAGCGCGACGCTCACTATCGACTCCCGGTCAATCGAGATCCTTGAGGCCGTCGGCGGCATGAAGAGCCTGAGCGACAAGGACCGCAAGGACATCGCCAAGAACATCGACGACAAGGTCCTGCAGACCGGCAAGTTCCCGGACCTGACCTTCCAGTCCACCTCGGTCAGCGGCTCGGCGCCGGACTTCAACGCCGCCGGCAACATGACCATCACCGGCACCACCCGCCCGGTGAATGTCTCCCTGAACGTCAGCGGCACCACGGTGACGGCCAAGACGAGCATCTCCCAGAAGGATTTCGGCATCAAGCCGTTCTCGGCCATGCTCGGCGCCATCAAGCTGCGCGACGACGTCGACTTTGAGCTGACGGTCGAGCTGCCCTCGGCCTGACCAGACCACACGCAGAAAGGCCCGGCTGGCGAGGTGCCAGCCGGGCCTTTCCGCGCTGCGGTGTCAGAGGGCAGCGAGACGCGGGCTACCAGCCCTTGTTGCCGTTGAGCCTTCCGTAGACCTGGTGGAGGTGGGGCGACGTCTGGCGCTTCTCCGACGGTCGGGGCGTCTTCTCGTAGTTCCGGCGCAACAGGCGGTAGTACACCCGGGCGTCGCGCTCGAAGGCGTCGCCCTTGACGAAGGCCCCGCCCTGAGGATCAGGGGTGATCTCCCCCTGGTTCTCGAAGAGGATCCGCTGGGCGTCCTCCGGGGTGGTGGCTTCCGGCACGGCCGCCCGCATGTACTCCATGACCGGGGCGATCGCCTGCTCGAACTCCAGGGCGGCCACCCGGTCACGCTCGTCGGCCGTCTGCTCGCCGGAATCGAGCAGGGCCCGGCTCAACAGGCTCCCCGTTCGGCTGGGCTCACGGGACGGTGCCGGCTCGGCCGGCACATAGCGGGCCGGGAGTTGGAAGTCCGCCGCGCCATCGGGCGGCGTGTAGCCGGCCGGGGCGTCGTACCTCTGGGCCGGGGCGGGCGCCACCGGTGGCGGGGCCATGACCATCTCGCCTCCCGGCGAGTGGTCCGGCATCGGAGGAGCCTGGTCGGGCGCGGCGTGAGGCTGGGCGTCGGCCATGGGCGCAGGAGTGGGTTCGGCTGCCGCCTTCTTGTTGCGGCCCTTCTTCAGGATCGAGGCCATCGGATCAGGTGGCGGCCACGCCGCTGGTGGTGCGGTAGGCGGTGGCGAAGTCGGCGCCGGAGCGCTCACCCCATGCCAGCAGCTGCTTGGCGGCCTGGTCGATGGCGGTGACGTCGTTCAGGATGATGCCGACGTACTTGGGCACCGGGTCGGTCTGGGCGACGATGGCCTTGACCCCGATGATGACCGTGCCGAGCGTGTAGCTCACGTGGTTCAGGGTGACAGAGATGATGATCAGGTAGAGAGCGATGGCGGCCACAATGATGGCCACCCCCAATAGCGTCACGATCGTGGCAGCGCCCATCGTGTCCTTTCTCCTTGGCGGATGTATGCCGAAATGATGGTGGAAAGCGTTACTGAGGCAGGAGCCGGGCGAGAGCCAGGCCGTAGCGGGTCACGTTGAGACGGGCCGAGCCGGTGAGCTCGCAGGACCGGATCAGGTTCGGCACGCAGTCCAGGGTGCCGGTGAGCTTCACCCCGTGATCGAGCACGTCGTCGACGTACCGCTTGATCTCGAAGACGGGCCGCAGGACGCGGTTCAGGAACAGCAGGCACACAGGTGCCACGACGGCGATGAGAACGATATTGCCGATCCACCACAAGAGCACGTGCGAATACCTCCGTATCGGTCACTTCACTGCAGGCATGCCGGTCACTTCACTGCAGGCATGTCGGCCGACTCGCACCGGGCGAGGTGGGCCAGAACTGCCTACTGGACGGGATTGTATGACGGCCGCGAAGGGGGGCGAAAGAGTGCGCTGCACATACAGCGCGAGCGGCCAGTGTTCCCAACATAGAGTGACCACGCAGCGACAAGGGCGCTCCGAAGCACCTGATGTTTCCTCGAAATGGTGGGGTACTCCACTGCTCGAACGGGGACGGAAGCCGCCGGGCCCGCCGGCCCGATTGGGTCAGCGGGCCAGAATCAGGCGCGAACAGATCGAGCAGTAGAAGTCGGTCTCGTCCAGGCGCTCCCGCCACCCGTCGGGCAGCCACTGGATGCTCTTGCACTCCCGGCAGGTGATCTTGTTGGTGTGCAGCGCCTCGCCCATACCGGCCAGAGCCAGCTTGGCGCCACCGGTCTTGGCCCGGCTGACGGCCTTGCCCTGGAGCGTGCTCTCCTCTTTGACCCGGCGGACCTCCTTGGCCCGCGCCTCGGCCTGGGCCCGGTGGCGCACCACCTCGTGCCACGGCGTGGCCGACGCAGCCTGGGCGGCGCGGGTGCGGGCCACCGAGTTCTCTCCGGAACTGTTGTTGCTGCCCCGGAAGAAGGCGTAGGCGTCGTTCACCTCGCCCATGCGCCGTTCGGCCTCCTTCTGGACGGCCGCAGGGGCGCCCGAGAAGCGGTCGGGGTGGAAGATCTGGGCCAGGACCCGGAAGGCGGCGGTGATCTCGGCCGGCTTCGACTTCGGGCCGATGCCCAAAATCTCGTACGGCGTCACGACCGTCTCGTCCCGGCTGAGGAGCAGGCGCGCGGGAACAGACAACGTTGCGCCCGCCACTCGGCGTTCGGCATGAAATTTTTCGCTGGTCCTACGAGCAGCACATCGTCTCTCGGTAGCTCTCGATCGTCGGCAACAGAGGGCATTCTACCGCCCACCTACCCCGGGATCGGAGTCGGAACGCCACCCTCATAGGACCGAGGCGCCTGGCGAGGGGTGGAGGCGCCACCCTCGGACCGGGCTGGTCACGTCGGCCAGGGCCACGACGCACCCGCCGAACCCTGCGCCGGTGAGCCGCGCCCCATAGACCCCGGGGACGGTGGTGAGCTCGGCCACCAGCGTGTCGAGGGCAGGCGTGGACACGTCGAAGTCAGCAGCCAGGCTGGCGTGGCTGGCCTCCATCAGCCGGCCGGCGCCGACCAGGTCGCCCGAGATGAGACAGGCGGCGAAATCGAGGACCCGCCGGTTCTCGCTGACAACGTGGCGGGCCCGACGCCGGAAGAGGCCGTCGTCCAGGCGGGCGACATCGTCGAGGGAGGCGGTGCGCAGGGGTCCCACCACGGCGGCGGCCGCCTCGCACTGAGCCCGCCGCTCGGCATACGCGGACCCGACAAGGGAGCGGGCCTGGCCCGAGTGGACGACGACCACATCGACCCCGTCCGGCATGGGCACCGGCACGACCTCGAGCGATGCGCAGTCGACCAGCAGGGCATGGCCGGGCACCCCCATGACCGAGGCCAGCTGGTCCATGACCCCGCTGGGGACGCCCGACGCCAGGTGCTCGGACCGCTGGCAGGCCAGGGCCAGGGCCAGGGGTGGCCCGTCGAAGCCGAGAGCCAGGGCCACGGCCACCTCCAGGGCCGCGCTCGACGACAGGCCGGCGCCGACTGGCAGGGTGGACCGGAGGGTTCCGACCGCCCCCAGCGCCGGGCGCAGGACCTCGACCACGGCGGCCACGTACCGGGCCCAGGGAGGCTGCACGGTCTGGGGGGCGATCGGCGCATCGAGGTCGACCAGCGCGGGTCCCGGCTCCTCCGCCGACATCAGATGGATCCGCCGCCCGCCCCGGCGGACCTCCACCGTGGTCCCCCACTCGACGGCCATGGGCAGGGCCCACCCGCCGGTGTAGTCGGTGTGGTCGCCCATGAGGTTGACCCGTCCGGGAGCGAAGGCTCGCACCATCGACATCGCCACAACCTATGGTCGGAGGCGTCGGGTACCGCGCCACGCCGCGGGCCCCCGAAGGAGGACTGGAACGACGCTGGGCGAGAACGACGACCGATCGACCGAAGCCGGTGAGCCGGTGCGCCTGCCCATCGTCGGGGTCCGCCCCGCCGTCGTGGGCGCAGCGACCGCGGTGGAGCTCCGGATGGAGGACGGCCGGGCCCTGCTCGTCTACGTCTGGACCGAGGAGGCCGGGCCCTGATCGAGCGCCGGTGGGACCCGGCGAGTGCGGAGTGGCGCATGTTCGCCGATCATCGCCAGCACCGCACGTTCCTGCCCCCCGACGAGCTCTGCCCCCTGTGCCCGACCCGCGACGGCGGGCCCCGCACCGAGATTCCGGTGCCGGCATTCGAGGTGGCGGTGTTCGAGAACCGCTTCCCGGCCCTGCTCCGCCGTCCTCCTGCGCCGATCGGGGCGGCTGCATGGCCCTATCGCGTCGCGCCGGCACATGGGGCCAACGAGGTGGTCGTGTACTCCGACGACCACCACCTCGGCCTGGCCGACATGGAGCCGGCCCGCATCGTCAAGGTGGTGGAGGTCTGGACCGACCGGTACCTCGACCTCGGCCGGCGGGACGACGTGGCCTACGTCTTCGTGTTCGAGAACCGCGGCCTGGCCATCGGGGTCACCCTGTCGCACCCGCATGGGCAGATCTATGCGTATCCCGAGCTGCCCCCCAGGATCCTTCGCCGGGTGGACGTGGCCCAGGCGTACCTGGAGGAGCATGGCGCGTGCGTGCACTGCGACGTGGTGACCACCGAGGCGGCCGCCGGCATCCGGGTGGTGGCTCGGAACCGCGCCTTCCTGGCCTATGTGCCCTTTGCCGCCCGCTTCCCCTACGAGGTGCACATCGCCTCCCTGCGCCATGCGGCCTGCCTGCCCGACCTCACCGACGCCGAACGGGTCGACCTCGCCGCGTTGTTGCGAGCCGTGCTCCGGGGCTACGACCACCTCTTCGGGTTCGCCCTGCCGTACGTGATGTCCGTCCACCAGGCGCCGACCTCCGGCGAGGGCCACCGACCGGTCAGCCACCTGCAGGTCGAGCTCACGCCGATCCACCGCACGGCCGAGAAGCTGAAGTACCTGGCCGGATCGGAAATCGGCGCCGGCGCCTTCGTCAACGACACTGCGCCGGAGGACACCGCCGCCCGCCTCCGCGTGGCGATGGCCGCCGGCGGCGCTTGACAAGGCCGGGACCGTAGGGGCCCACCGGCCTCCGGGCGCCGGCGGCCATCCCGCTCAGGAGTGTGGACGAGCGACCGGGCGGCCGTCCACGAAGGCGACGTGCGTGAGCCGGAGAGCACGGCTGCCCCCCCGTTCGTACCCGGCTCGCCCGGGGGTCCAGGCGTGGTAGGCCATCCAGAGCGCTCCCGCACCGTCGAGGAAGAACTCCTGGCCGCCGGGGCCGGCGGCGTCCGGGCCGGACACCATCCACGGCCCGTGCCGGGTGACCTTGGCAAACGGCCCCAGCACGCTCGACGCCACCGCGTAGCCGATGCCGTAGCGCTCGGACTCCCACCAGTTGGCCGAGTAGAAGAGGTAGTACCAATCGCCGGCGCGCACCATGGCCGGCGCCTCGACGAGGGGCCGCTCCCACGCCCGGTCGTGGCGCAGGAGCTCGGTGGGCCGGCCCACCAGGCCCAGACCGTCGCCAGACAGCTCCTGGCCCCACAGGCTGGGAGGCCCGCCGATGGCGTTGTCGTCGCTCTTCCAGAGCAGGTAGGTGCGCCCGTCGACGTCGGCGTCGACGAAGATGCTCGGGTCTATCGAGCCCCCTCGCTCCCGTTGGAACACGAACGGGCCGCCGGTCCCGTCGACGAACGGCCCATGCGGCGTGGCTGCGACCGCAGCGGCGATGCACTGACGGTCCGACACGGGCTCTCGCACCGCGTGGTACAGCACGAAGCGGCCCCCGCAGGCCAGGATCGCCGGCGACCACGTGCGGCCGGGCGACGCCCACGCGTGCATGGTCGGGAGGGCGTCGCCCATGAGCTCCCAGGCGACGAGGTCGTCGCTTCGCAGCACCGGTAGGTTCATCCCCGCCGCCTGGGTCCCGTACGCGTAGTAGGCGTCGCCGATCCGTTCGACGTACGGGTCGGGGAAGTCGTCGCCGTAAGCCGGCGGGGCGCCGGCGAACGGGACAGCCAGTCGTTCGGCCCGGCGCAGCGGCCGGCTGGCGAGCGATGTCTGCAGGCGGGCAAGCAGGGTCACGCCGCCACAGTGTCACCCCCCGGGGCCGGCCCGCCCGCGCCGCATAGCCTGATGTCCATGGCCAAGGGAGATGCCTCACGGTGGCGGGTGGCGCCGGGGAGCACGGTCCACCTCGGCAAGGTCGACCCGCGAAGCACCGACGGCGCCCCGGGCGACAAGGCGGGGACCGAACCGGCGCTCGAGAATCTGCACGGGCAACTGGCCGGACTCCAGGAGCGCCTGTACGCCGAGGGCGAGCGTTCGCTCCTCGTCGTACTCCAGGCCATCGACGCCGGCGGCAAGGACGGCACGGTCAAGCACCTGTTCCGGGGCCTCAACCCGGCCGGCGCAAGGGTGGTGTCGTTCAAGGTGCCGTCAGAGGAGGAGCGCAGCCACGACTTCCTGTGGCGGGTCCATGCCAAGACCCCGGCCCGGGGCGAGGTGGCCGTGTTCAACCGGTCGCACTACGAAGACGTGCTCGTCGTGCGGGTCCACGACCTGGTCCCCGAGGCCGTGTGGCGGCCCCGCTACGAGCTCATCAACCACTTCGAGGCCAACCTGGTGGCGTCGGGAACCCGCATCGTGAAGCTCTACCTGCACATCTCCAGGGAGGAACAGGCCGAGCGTCTCCAAGCCCGCATCGACGACCCCACCAAGCGGTGGAAGTTCCGGAAAGCCGACCTCGTCGAGCGGGCCCTCTGGGACGATTATGTGGCTGCCTTCGAGGAAGCCATCAGCGCCACGTCGACCGCGTCGGCCCCCTGGTACGTCGTCCCCGCCGACCGCAAGTGGTACCGGAACTGGGCGGTCAGCCGCATCCTCATCGAGACCCTCGACGACATGAACCCCCAGTACCCACCCGCCGAGGACCTCACCGGCGTGGTCGTTACCTGAGCCATGCCCGGTGACGGTGGTTCCCCGACCGCCGCCCTCGGGAGCGGCTGAGCACCTGTCGGGCCAAACGGGATTTCTCGCCCACCGCCGGGCTTGGTGTACCCGGCGGCGACGCGACGTAGCGAACGCGACCGTTGGGTAGGACCGGCTGGACCCTACCTGGAGGTACCGAATGTTCCGCGCTCTCCGACGCAAGCTCTTCCGCCTCATCGTGGTATCCGGCGCAGGAGCGGCCGCCAGTTACTTCTTCGACAGCGAGCGCGGCCCCCAGCGCCGGGCCCAGGCCAAGGGTCAGGCCAACGGTCTGCTCCGGCGGGGAGGCACCGACGTCGGCGGTCCGGCCGAGCACGCGGCGAACATCTTCGACACGCCGGCCTCACCCTCCCCCGCCTCCGGTGCCGCCCGGCCCGAGGCCGGCGCCGTCGTGGCGAGCGTGACCGACGTCCTGGTGACCCCCGACGTGGCCATCTCCCACACCGAAGAGGTCAACGCCCTCATCGTGGACCCGGCCCCCGACACCGCCTCTCGGCCGACTCCGGGCACTCCGTGACGCTCAATCCTCGATCTTGAGGGTCTCCACCCCCTGATCGACAGAGGCAGCATCAGCAGGCCTCGGCGGCACCCGTGGGCGACCGGGGGCACGAGCAGGGTGAACCGCTACCAACCGTCGGTGGTGGTTAGGCCTGCGCTGAAGCTGCGGTCGGCCGCGTGGTCGGCGTGCTGCCAGGTGCCGCCGACGACGTGGTGTCGGTCTGCCCGGGCGCCTCCTCGTCAGGCTCGTCGCCACAGCTGGCCAGCAGGGTGCCGGCGAGGAGGACGGCGACGAGGACAGGCCGGCGACGGGGCGGACGGGGCCCGGCGGGAGATTCCGGCTGCCGGGCGCCGCGTCCGGTAGGCGAGCGCTGTCGGATGCACGGAGCGTAGCTGCCTGGCCCGGCCAGATTCCCGGCCAGGATGTCGAGAACTCGGGGTCGGCTCCGTCCCAGGGGTGCCTCCGGCCGGAAGGGCCGACCTCACACAAGGAGAACACCATGGCCAAGTACCTGTTGCTCAAGCACTACCGAGGCGCGCCGGCGCCCGCCAACGATGTCCCGATGGACCAGTGGACGCCCGAGGAGGTCGAGGCACACATCG
>JBBQRO010000113.1:0-10991 GCA_038214685.1 Acidimicrobiales bacterium | reverse complement strand
GTAGCGGATGAAGTCGTCGGAGATGGCGGCGATCATCTGGCCGAACATGTCGTAGCCCTCGCGCTGCCACTCGGTGAGGGGGTCGCGCTGGCCCATGGCCCGGAGGTTGATGCCCTCCTGGAGGTAGTCCATCTCGTAGAGGTGCTCGCGCCAGCGCTGGTCGATGATCGAGAGCATCACCCGGCGCTCGATCTCGCGCATGACCTCGGGGGTGAGCGACTCCTCGCGCTGGGTGTAGTACTGGATGGCCTCGCCGACCAGGCTCTCCCTGATCTGAGCCGGGCTGCGGGCCTCGGCCAGCTCCTCGACGGTGAAGGCGGTGGGGTAGTAGGCGCCGACGTCGTGGAGCAGGTTCTCGAGGTTCCAGTCTTCGGAGTAGTCGTTGGGACAGAAGATGTCGACCTCTCGGCCGATGACGGTCTCCAAATGCTCCAACGCCTCGTCACGGAGGTCCGCACCGTCGAGGATGGCCTGGCGGCGCCGATAGACCACCTTGCGCTGCTGGTTCATCACCTCGTCGTACTTGAGGACGTCCTTGCGGATCTCGGCATTGCGGGACTCCACGGTGGACTGGGCCTTCTCGATGGCCTTGGTGACCATCTTGGCCTCGATGGGCACGTCGTCGGGGAGGGCCTTGCCCATCACCCAGCTCATGGCCCCGGTAGCGAAGAGGCGCATGAGGTCGTCTTCCAGCGACAGGTAGAAGCGGCTCTCCCCCGGGTCCCCCTGGCGACCGGCCCGGCCCCGGAGCTGATTGTCGATGCGGCGGCTCTCGTGGCGCTCGGTGCCGAGCACGTAGAGGCCGCCCAGGCCGCGCACCTTCTCGCCCTCGGCCGCGCACTCCTCCTTGTACTTGGCCAGGAGCTCCTCGAGGCGGGCCTTGCCCTCCTCGGAATCCGGGAGCAGCCCCTCGGCCTCCACGTCGAGGGCGGCCATGCCGTCTGGGTAGCCGCCCAGGATGATGTCGACCCCGCGACCGGCCATGTTGGTGGCCACGGTGACGGTGTGCATGCGGCCGGCCTGGGCAACGATCGTGGCTTCCCGCTCGTGGTGCTTGGCGTTCAGCACCGCGTGGGCCACGCCCCGCTTGTCGAGCATGCGCGACAGGCGCTCGGACTTCTCGACCGACACGGTGCCGACCAGCACGGGCTGGCCCGTCTCGTAGCGCTCGACCAGGTCGTCGACCACCGCCCCGAACTTGGCCTCCTCGGTCTTGTACACGAGGTCGGCCTGGTCGAGGCGGACCATGGTCCGCTGGGTGGGGACGGGCACGACGGCCAGGTCGTAGGTGTGGGCGAACTCGGCGGCCTCGGTCTCGGCCGTGCCGGTCATCCCGGCCAGCTTCTTGTACATGCGGAAGTAGTTCTGAAGGGTGATGGTGGCCAGGGTCTGGTTCTCGGACTTGATCCGGACCCGCTCCTTGGCCTCCATGGCCTGGTGCAGCCCCTCCGACCACCGCCGGCCCTCAAGGATGCGGCCGGTGAACTCGTCGACGATCTTCACCTCGCCGTGCTGGACCACGTAGTCGACGTCGCGCTTGTAGAGCTCCTTGGCCCGCAGGGCGGCCAGCAACTGGTGGACGTAGTTCGACGACAGCTCGTCGTAGAGGTTCTCCACGCCCAGGGACTTCTCGACCTTCTCGATGCCCCCTTCCAGGGGCACCACGGTGCGCTTCTCTTCGTCGACCTCATAGTCGAGGTCACGACTGAGGGTGCGGACAATGCCGGCGAACTTGTAGTACAGCGCGGCGGCGTCCTGGACCTGGCCGCTGATGATGAGGGGAGTCCGGGCCTCGTCGACCAGGATCGAGTCGACCTCGTCGACGATGGCGAACTGGTGACCCCGCTGGACCATCTGGTCCTTGGACATGGCCATGTTGTCGCGCAGGTAGTCGAACCCGAACTCGTTGTTGGTGCCGTAGGTGACGTCGCAGGCGTACATCTCCCGCTTGTACGCGGGGTCCTGATGGTCGGCGATGATCAGGCCCACGTCGAGGCCCATCCACTTATGGATGCGGCCCATCCACTCCGAGTCGCGCCTGGCCAGGTAGTCGTTGACGGTGATGACGTGCACGCCGCGGCCGGACAAGCCGTTGAGGTACACGGGCAGGGTGGAGACAAGGGTCTTGCCCTCACCGGTCTTCATCTCGGCGATCCAGCCGAAGTGCAGGCCGGCGCCACCCATCAGCTGCACGTCGTAGTGGCGCTGGCCGATGACCCGCCGGGCCGCCTCCCGGGTTATGGCGAAGGACTCCAGGAGCAGGTCGTTCAGGGCTTCGTCGAGGTCGTCGGGGGCGACGTTGGCCAGCCGCTCACGGAACTCCACCGTCTTGTGGCGCAGATCGTCGTCGGAGAGGGCCTCGATCTCCGGCTCGAGGGCATTGATGTCGGGCACCAACGTCTGCAGGGCTTTCAGCTTCTTGCCCTCGCCGGCGCGCAGGACCTTGGTCAGAATCGACATGGCGTCGAGTCTACCGGCGCTTGACGGCCGAACCTCCTGACTGTGGCACTGCGAGCTCTGCGCCAGCGCCCACCGTCCTCCGGCGGTTGGTGGTCTGCAGCAGGCCTACATCGTCGGATTCCACGGTCGTGTTGGGGCACCCGCCTGCCTGCTCCTTCTGGTAGGTAACTGTCACCAGCCTGGGACGCACGACGAGTCCCTCGCCGGTGCGGGCCTTCATGCCGCTCCAGCGCACTGTCACCGAGGGGTCGTCGCACGGCCCGAATACCTCCGTCCACACGACCGGGTCGATCAATCGGTGCCCGCCGGCGTACAGGTCGCGAATGACCGTCGTGTGCCCCTGTCCGAGATCCTCCACCTCCGCCCGCCAAGCGTCGCCGGCTCGGAACACGCGAAAGCGGTAGGGCCGCTCCGGCTCCCAGTCGTACCGCATGGTGTTCCCGCTTGGGTTGAGGGCGGGGAGGACCGGGGGCACCGAACCGTCGAGCTCGTGCCCGCCATCGCCAGCGCCTTGGTACCCGCCCCAGTTCACGGCTCGGCCGGAGGGCTGGCGCCGGTGCCACTGGAGGCCGGTGTGGGCGCCGCCGTACGATCTGCGCCCGTCGGAAAAGCCGACCTGAAGGGCCCAGAAGTGGAGGCGATCGACACGCGGGGGCACGAGAACCTCGCAGACTGCTTCCACCTCTACCAGGGCCGCCGATGCAGGCATGCGCCACCAAAGGTGGAACGATGAGGCGGCGACGGCCGTCACCCTTCCAGGATGGCAGGCTCGGGCGGGCCCGGGGCGGGTGCCCGCTCCCGAGGTGAGCGTCGGCGTCCGCCCCTCTGCGAAGACCACGATCGCACCAGCCACACCGCACCGAGCACGACGGTCGACGTCGTCACCAGGATGCCGGCCCAATCCCAGAAATCCAACCGGAAGTCGAGTTGCAGGCGGTGATCGCCGGCCGGCAGCGTCAGGGCCAGCTGGCCTTCGGCAGACTTCGTTAGCGCCAAGGAGCGGCCGTCGAGACGTGCATGCCACTTCGGGGACCATCCCACCGCAACCGTGGCTGGCCCTGCCTGGTCGGCCCGGACTTCGATGATGATGCGCTCCGGTGCCGCCTTGACCAGAGTTGCCTGGATCGGGAAACTGGCGCCGAGCAACGCGGCCGGGCTCGGGTGCCCGGTGGGTGGGACGACCGAGTAGATGGCGATCGGTGAGCTGCGCCACAGGAGGGAGAAGCGCGGCGACGGGCCGATGTGGTCGGCACCTTTGTCCGAGACGGTCACCAGATGCGTGGTCCCGAACTTGGACAGGGCGTCGGCGATGGCGGCCGGCGGCCGGTCCAGGACGTGTTCGCCCTGGTACGCGGCTTCCGGCGACTGGGAGGACTCCACGTTGAAGTTGTTCAGCGTGTAGCGACCGGACGCCCAGGCCAGCCATCGGTCGGGGTTGACCACCTTGGTTCGCGCTATCTCGTCGGGAAAGTCCCGTTCGGTTGCGAAGCGAGCCCC
The DNA here is from genome assembly GCA_038214685.1 of Acidimicrobiales bacterium. Classification (GTDB taxonomy): domain Bacteria; phylum Actinomycetota; class Acidimicrobiia; order Acidimicrobiales; family AC-14; genus CADCTB01. Next base: position 7,034 of record JBBQRO010000113.1, on the reverse strand, counting down.
GACGGGCACTACCTGCTTCAGCAGGCCGGCGGCCTGCCGAAGCTGGGCGACCGGCTCCGCCGTCTGCTTGGCGAACGGCCGGTACGGCGTCACCGGTATCAATACAACGCTCGCGGCGATGGCAAGGGCCAGAGCGTCGCCCCCGAACCCCAGCCCCCGGGTGCCTCGAGCGATCAGGGCAGCCAGGGGCAGCATGGCCAGGACCCCGGCGTAGCCCACGCCGCGGTTGGTGAGCTGCGGAGTGACGACATTTGTGGGCCAGAGGTCGAACGCGACATGGGATCCGACGACGTAGAGGAGGGGTGTGGCGACGAGCGGAAGGGCGTAGCGCTTGCCTTGGACCGCCCGGACGATGCCGTAGACCATCCCGACGAGCACCAAGCGGGCCACTCCCGGTTGGTAGAGGAGACTCCCCCGCCAGATCTCCGACAACCTGTCCCCCAGCGACGGGGTGGTCCACGTCGTGAAGATCCCGCGCAGGTCGCGGTGGCCCCAGAAGGGCAGGAGGGCGAAAGCCGCAAGGGCGCCGGCGACGGCGAAGGCGACGAAAAGCTGGCTCAGGGCGACGCGGGTCGGCCGGTCCGACGGTACGGCGGGTGCCTGCTCCGGTGGTCCGACCGGGTCGTCGCCGGCGAGACCCAAGCGAAACAGTTCCTCGGTGATCACCCGCCGGATGACCGCCGCCCTCCGCTCCCTCCACGTCTTGAGAGTGGGCAGGGACACGCTGGAGGTGACCACGACCACGCCCAGCATGGCGCCGAAGACGATCACGGAAATCCCGTGGGTGACGAGTAGAGCGGCGGTGGCCAGGGCGGTGAAGGGAATCCAGCGCCGGCGCTGGCCCCGCAGGACGCGGACGGTGCCCCCGAGGGCCAAGAAGAAGAGCAGGCCGGCGAACTGGTGGGGAAGCAGGCCCACGTTGAAGAGCCCCTGCAGGCCCACGCCGCCGAAGGGGTTGTTGACGGCGAGCGACAGGACGGCGGCGAGGCCGGCGCTGCGTCCCGACAGGCCGAACGACCGGGCCAGGAAGGCCACCGCGAGAGGGGCGAGCACGAAGGAGCCGATACTGACGACTTTCACTGCACCGGTGATCGAAAGCATGCCCAAGGACGCAGCATGCAGGAAGCCCACGACCCAGGTGAATCCGGCGCCGATGAAGAGGAACTCCTGATATCCGAGGATGAAACTTGGATCCCAACCGTCGACCCGACCGTTGGATATGAGGTTCCGGAACGCGAACTGGGAGCGAATCACGTGGCCCATGGAGTCGTCGCCCGAGATGGGACGACCGCCCCAACCCCCGGAGGTAAGCCACGCTGCCATTGCGACGGCCACAACGCTCCCGACCACCAGGACAATGCGCTCGCGCGAGAAGCGATGTTGCAACGCCCACGCCTCCAGACGGCGACCGCCCTCGACCAGCCAGGTAAAGTCGACTTCGTCCGGCTCGGGCGCGGGACCGTGGCCGGTAATGGGGCCGGGCGCAGGGTCGGGCGGGTACGCCGTTGTCGTTCCTGGCGGTTGGCTGGGGTCGGGGGTCGGTTGCCTCACGTCACGGCTACGTCTTGAACAGCCGGGAGGGCACGATCCGGGCCCGGTGCAGCCGGTAACGCACCATTGTGGCAAGCGTGCCCAAGCCGTAGGTGATGTTGGCCTGCATGGAGGTGGACGACGCCTCTGCGAAATACCGGGTGGTGATCGGCACCTCGACGATGCGCTGACCAAAGGCCACGGCCTGGGCGATAACCTCGGTGTCGAAGACGAAGCCGTCGGAGTTACGCATGAAGGGCACAGTCTCCAGAAACCGCCGGGAGTAGGCCCGATAGCCGGTGTGCAGTTCGCTGTGGTTGGTGCCGAGCATCCGGTTTTCGATGGCAGTGAGGGCTTTGTTCGAAAGGAAACGGTAGAGCGGCATGTGTCCGGCCCTGGCGCCCCCTGCGACCAGCATGCGACTGCCCAGCACCAGGTCGGCCTCGCCGGCCACGATCGGCGCCACCAGGTCGGGAAGGAGGCTCGGGTCGTACTGGCCGTCGGGGTGAAGCATCACGACGACCTCCGCTCCCAGCCTCAGGGCCTCGAGATAGCAGGTCTTCTGGTTCCCGCCGTAGCCGACGTTGTGCGGGAGGCCGATGATGCGAATGGGGAGCCTGGCCGCCACCTGGAGGGTGTCGTCGCTGCTGCCGTCGTCGACGAGCAGGACCTCGTCGACGAGGTTCGGCGGGATGGCGCCCCACGTGTCGACGAGCGTGCGGCCGGCGTTGTAGGCCGGCATGACGACAAGAATCGGGCTCCGGCCATCCGTCGGCCCCTCCGGCTCGATGGACCGGCCTTCTGAGCCGATCAACTCCACCGTACGACCGACGATGGCCTGCCCTCCGCCGACGGCGGGTCTCGTCACTCGGGAATGCCCATCCGGTGGCGTACTCCGTCGACCAGCGCCTCGACATGGGATGTCTGGCAGGTGCCCTCGCCGAGATGACTGTGCGAACCGGCCGGCTTGGCCTCGCCGTCGTTCGCTGTCGGCGTGCCGAAGATGACGCTCGAGTGGGCCAGGTCCCGGCAGGCGCCGAGCGGCGGGCCGAAGTATTCCGTCCACATCATCGACCAGGAGTCGAGGTTGCGCCAGTGGCCGGGCACCCTGATTCCGCCGATCTCACTCACCTCACCCGTGGCCTCATCACGGACCTTTGCAGCCCACCAGCCACCTCCCACCGTGGACACCTTCAGCCCGTACGCCCGCCCGGCCTGCCAGTTGTAAGGGATTCGGCAGCTCCATCCCCCACCCTCTCCGCTGAAGCTCGTCGTGCCAGGCCCGGCGGCCTCCTCCGCGTTCCAGATGGAGAAGATGGCCGTCTTGCCCACGCTGCCGTCGGAACGGTCGCCATTGGACCGTAGGCCGATGTAGCCACCCTCTCCGCCAATGAGCCGGAACTGGTGGGCCCAGTGGTACGAGGAGTCCGGGCCGGGGTCGATCTCGGGAATGAGCACGTGCTCGAAACTGTTATAGCCGGCGAGCAGCGTCCGGGCGAAGGACGTCGAGGGTGGCCACCGCCACTCGGTGTAGGTGCCGCAGGGCGTTGCGGCGAGGCGCCGCATCTTCTTGAACGTTGCCAAGCTATGGGGCAATCACGTCGCAGGCTCGATCTGAGACCGCTGCTGCAACTTGGTGAGGATGTTGGCCACGTGATTGCGGATGGTGCTCTCCGAAATCGACAGCTGCCCGGCGATCTGGGCGTTCTCGTGGCCGAGGGCCACCAGCTTGAGCACGGCGACCTCCCGCTCGGTCAGTCGGGACGAGCCCGGTGGCGGGTCGTCGAGGGCCCTCGGCGGGCCGGAGAACTCGGCGAGCAGCTTGGACGCCAGCGCCGGCGAGATGAGGCTCTGGCCGGCGAAGACGGCACGCACGGCGTCGGCCACCTCCTCGATCGACACCTCCTTCAGCAGGTACCCGTTGGCGCCCGCCTTGACCGCCCCGTAGAGGTCGTCCTCTTCGTCGCTGACGGTGAGGACGATGATCCGGGTGGTCGGGAAGAGCTGGCGGATCAGGCGGGTGGCCTCGATCCCGCCCATCCGGGGCATGCGCACGTCCATCAGCACCACGTCGGGCGCCAGCTCCTCGACCCGGGCCACCGCCTCCTGCCCGTCGGACGCCTCGGCGACCACCTCGATGTCCTCTTCGGCCTCGAGGACCATTCTGAGGCCGCGCCGGAACAAATCGTGGTCGTCGGAGATGACGACCCGGATCGGCTCCTCGTCGCCGGGCCCGGCCTGGGTCACGAGCGACTAGCTCGCTTCGATGAGGCCGATATCGCCGTCATTGCGACGGTAGACGACAGCGGCCACACCGTCGGTGGTGTTGAAGAGGTAGAAGTCGTGCCCGAGCACGTCCATCTGTAGGGCCGCCTCCTCCGGGGTCATCGGCTTCACGTCGAACTGCTTGGACTTCACGATCCGGGGCGGTCCTTGCTCGCCCTGGACGACATCGTCTTCGTCGTCCTCGACCGGAACAGAGTCTACCTGGTGGTGTTTCGGATGGGTCCGGCTGATCAGCCGGCTCTTCAGCTTGTCGATCTGGTGCTCGAGCTTGTCGACCACCTTGTCGAGCGAGGTGAGCGAGTCGGCGGAGGCGGCCTTGGCCCGGATGATCCGGCCGTGGCCGCGCAGGGTGGCCTCGCAGACCTCCTTGGCCGAGATCCGGGGATTGCGCTCCTCGATGAAGTGGACCTCGGCATGCTCCCACCCGTCGTGATGGCGCGACAGCCGACCGACCTTCTCCTCGGCCGCCGTGCGCAACCGGTCGGTGACTTCGACGTTCCGGCCGCGAATCGTCACTTCCACAGCTGCCTCCTCGTAGCGGGCATGGCCGAGTGTACGTGGCCCCGGCTGGGCGGCGTCCGGGCCGCCGCCACGACGTGCACCTCCGCCGCCCCGGCCTCCCTGAGGGCCCGGGCTGCGGCGGCGACAGTGGCCCCGGTGGTCACCACGTCGTCGACCAGCAGCACCCGCCGCCGCCCGATGCGCCGGCGGGCGGCGAAACCGGGACCGGCGTGACGGGCGAGAGCGTCCTGACCGGTCTGGGCGGGGCCGGGCGCTCGACGGAGGAGCGGCCGGCACGGTACGCCCAGCTCGCGGGCGATGGCGATGGCCAGGAGCCGGGCCTGGTCGAAACCCCGGGCCCGGACCCGAGCCGCCGTGGTCGGCGCCCACGTCACCACGTCGACGCCCGGCGGGGCCAGCGCCGCCATCCCCCGGGCCAGGAAGGGCACCGAGGCGCGGGCGTTGCGGTACTTCAGCCGGGCGACCAGCTCCCGCCCCGCCCCGTCGTAGGTCAGAAACGCGGCGCAGCCGTCGACGCCGGCCGGCACCGGGAGCGACGGAGCGGGCCGAAGGTCGGATGCACAGCCGGCGCACGGCGCGGTCCCTGGCAGCCCGCACACCGGGCACGTCGTCGGCAGCAGCACACCCGGAAGACTACGAACGGGGTGCGACAGGAGCCTCTGTGTGAGCTGAGCTACCGCAGCGGTAGCTCAGCTCACACAAAGCGGACTAGGTGCCGACGGTCCAGCTGCTCAGGTACTCGACCTGCTCGGGGGTGAGGACGTCGATCTCGATGCCCATGGTCTCCAGCTTGAGGCGGGCGATCTCGGCGTCGATGTCCTTCGGTACCAGGTAAACCTTGGGCTCGAGCGATCCCTTCTGGGCCAGGACCCACTCGGCGGCGAGGGCCTGGTTGGCGAAGCTCATGTCCATGACCGCTGCCGGGTGACCCTCGGCCGCGCCCAGGTTGACCAGGCGACCCTCGGCGATGACCAGGATGCGGCGGTCGTCGATCTGGAACTCCTCGGCCTGGGCCCGGGCCATCCGGCGCCCGCCTCGTTCGGCCGCCATCTTGGCCAACGCCTCGAGGTCGATCTCGATGTCGAAGTGGCCGGAGTTGGCCAGGATCGCGCCGTCCTTCATGACCTCGAAGTGCTCGGCCCGCAGGACGTCGCGATCGCCGGTGACGGTGACGAAGATGTCGCCGATGCGGGCGGCCTCGCCCATGGGCATGACCCGGAAGCCGTCCATGACCGCCTCGAGGGCCCGCAGTGGGTCGACCTCGCAGATCACCACGTTGGCGCCCATGCCCCGGGCGCGCTCAGAGAGGCCCTTGCCGCAGTAGCCGTAGCCGGCGACGACGATGACCTTGCCGGCCAGCAGCACGTTGGTGGCCCGGATGATCCCGTCGAGGGTGGACTGGCCGGTGCCGTAGCGGTTGTCGAACATGTGCTTGGTGTCGGCATCGTTGACGGCGACGATCGGGAACTTGAGGGCCGAGTCGGCCTCCATGGCCCGCAGCCGGATAACCCCTGTGGTGGTCTCCTCTGTGCCAGCCAGCACGTCGGCCACCTGGTCGGGGCGCTCCCGGTGCAGCCGCGACACCAGGTCACACCCGTCGTCCATGGTCATCTCAGGCCGGGCATCGAGGACGGCGTCGATGTGGCGGAAGTAGGTGTCGGTGTCCTCGCCCTTGATGGCGTACGTGGCGATGCCCTCGTCGAGGGCCAGCGACGCGGCCACGTCGTCCTGGGTGGACAGCGGGTTGGACGCACAGGCGACGACGGTGGCGCCACCGGCCTTCAGCGTGCGCAGGAGATTGGCCGTCTCGGTCGTGATGTGGAGACAGGCACCGATGGTGATGCCCTCCAGGGGGCGCTCCTTGGCGAAGCGCTCGCGGATGCTGGTCAGCACCGGCATGTGGCTGTCTGCCCATGCGATGCGCTGGCGGCCCAGCTCGGCCAGGCCGGCATCGGCGATGTCGTACTGGACGTCGTCACTCATTCGGTAGCTCCTTGATCTTCGCCCGCCGCGGTGGCGAGAGCGTCTTTCAGTTGTTCCTGTGTCGGGATGGGGCCGGGATCGACCCCTTCGGCGAACGCCATGTGCAGCGAGGTCAGACTGCCCACCAGGATGAGGTCGAGGAGCTGGGCCAGCTCACCCTCGCCCTCGGCCTTGACCGATTCCACCGACGAGACCACCTCGTCGAGCAGGTCGGCGGTGAGGTTGAACCGGTGCATCACCTGGGGGTGCTCGAAATCATGACGCAGGTTCACCAGGGTGAACATCTGGCGGGTCACGTCGCCGTGCTGGCCCCACCCCGAGATCTCGTTGTGACACAGCTCCGACTGGGTGTTCCAGAAGGCTGGGCACTTGGCGTTCTCGTTGACGTCGGTCTTCCACCGCTGAGCCGCGACCGCGCCCAGGCCGCCGCCACCGTGGACGATCGGCATCGTGCGGCCGATGCGTCGGGCCAGTTGCTGGGCCACGTTGTCGGGCTTGGCCAGCTGATCGCACCGGACCTTGAGCTGCTCGACGGCGGCGTCGATCCAGTAGGTGGCCCCGGGGAACAGGCCGATGTCCTCCAGGACGACGAGCGGGGGGATGGCCAGGGCGCCGAGGCCGGCCCGGGGCTGGGGGATGTCGTCGGGCACCGCGACCACGGGAACGCCCCACGACTCGGCCAGGTGGCCCAGCTCGCCGCCCTGCGTGACGGC
>JBBQRO010000112.1:0-10992 GCA_038214685.1 Acidimicrobiales bacterium | reverse complement strand
TGAGGGAGGAGGCGAAACCGGCCGCCGACCTCATGGCCGCCGGCGGGGCCGCGGCCCCGCCCCCACCCCCGACTGTGCCGGTCGAGGCCCCCGGCGCGCGCGCCGGGTTCAGGCGGGAGCAGGAGGACCGGTGGCTTGAGGGGCAGATCCCGGCCTTAAAGGGCCTCACGCCGCGCCAGGCGGCGGCCGACCCCACCCGCCGGGAGGAGCTGGAGGCGCTGCTCTGGGAGTTTGATCGGATGCAACCGCCACCCGGCGCGCTGACGTTCGACACCAGTCGCCTGCGCTCCCTCCTGGGCCTCCCCGGGCGGTGAACCGGCCGGCCTGATCAGGAACCGGTGCTCCAGAGCGCACTGATGGGCGCGGCCGCCATGCGTTCGCCGAGCGGAAACGTAGTGGGACCGGTGTGGAGCACGACGCCGGACAGGAAGCGGTCGCCCAACACGTTCCTCGGTTCCACCTCCGCGAGAAGAACGGGCGTCGGGAGGTCGATCTGGTGGGGCCGAGGTCGGAGGTGATCGTGTCGTCGCCTTCGAGGTGAGGGCGACAGCGCCTCTCCGCTCCGGTAAGGCGCATCGGATCTCCACCGGCCAGTGGAACTCAGCCGGGATCGTCGCCGATGGGTCGGCGCGGTCCGCAGGCGGCGAGGCCGTCGGCGGGCCCGGGTTTCGTGCCACACCCGTGCCACACCCAGCGGAAAACAGGGCGTAACAGGGGTCAGCAGCGGGCAACAGCGGTGAGTCCGGATATAGCCTCTGACCTGCGGTTTTGCATGAAACTGCCGGTGGAGGTGAGCGGATTCGAACCGCCGACTTCCACGTTGCGAACGTGGCGCTCTGCCAGCTGAGCTACACCCCCGGGTCAGCCCAGGTTAGTCGAGGGTGGTCGACGCCTGATCGAGGGCGGCCTGCAGGCGGGACTGCAGCAGGGTGGTGGTGAGGTCGCCCCGGGTGCGCTCGAGCACGGCTCGCAGGGCGTCGGTGGTGCGGCGCAGGCCGCCGCTGATCGCGTCGGGATAGTCCATGGTGACGAGGAGGCCGTAGGCCTCGTCCATGGTGGCCAGGAGAGCCTCGCCCCGGGACAGGTCGCCCTCACGGAGGCGGTCGAGCAGGTGGCGGCGAAGCTCGCTGGCCGCCTCGGCAAGGCCGTTGAGCCAGGCAGGGGCACCGACGCCGAGCTTTTGAGGCGAGGGGAGGGGGCCGTCGCCCACCATGGCTGCGGTCAGGCGGGCCTCAGCGTACTCCTTGGCCGCATCGTGCAACGGCCCGCTGCCCACGAGCGACGGAAAGGGCGCCAGCGCAGCCTGCGCCTCACGCAATGACTCGCCGGCCTCGTCAGCGAGCCGCAGGGCTTCGTCGGGGCGCAGGAGGTGCACGGCCCGGATGGAGCTGCCACAGGCCCGGATGGTGCGCCGGCACGCAGCCAGCGCCACCTCACGGGCGGCATTGGCGGCATCAAGGTCGCGGCGAACGCCTTGGCCCAGCGCGGCCAGCTCGGTAGAGCGGTCGGGCCGCCCAGGGCCCGCCGGACCGGAGGAAGGAACCGGGACCGGCTAGTTGGCCGACCGGCGCAGCAGGGCCGGCTCGGCTCGCAGCAGGGCCGGGTCGAGCCGGTGGGCCTGGGGTAGGAAGCGGACCTTCATGTCGCGCTCGGCGGCCACGTTGCGCTGGCGGACCAGAAGGGCCACATAGGCGACGAGGAGCACGTCGGCCACCGCGTGAGCCAACAGCATGATCCCGATGGAGAACAGGAGCCCGATGGCGAGGGTGGCGACTGCGGCGGTGAACAGCGCCACCAGCACGTCACGCCGGCGACGGATGGTGCGGCTACGGGCCGCGGAAGCGGGCGAGGCGGAGCGCATGCCTCGCACGGGCGCACGCTGGGGGGTGACGGTGGCGGCCCGGGCGCTGCGCAGCGGTCCGTGGACCGGGGTGAGCGACGAGGAGGAGCCGTTGGGCCGGTACCAGTGGTCGCCACCGGCCGCCCGGCCGCCGCCGTGAAGAGAGGCACGGTGGGGCCCGGTGCGGCGCAGGACCGTCAACTGCCGCCGGAAGTTGCTGATCGAGTCGCCTGGTCGGCCCTCTGCCCGGGCACGGACAGCGGGGGGAATGAGTACTGCAGCCCAGATCCCAGCGAGGACCAGAAGAACCAAAGTCACGCTCCTCAGACCTTCCTTTACCTCGACGGACGGTACTGCGCCACGATCCGCGAAACGCGGATGGGGGGAGCCGGCGCCCCTTTTTTCTACCAGCCGAGCCAGGAGGAGGCAAGCGGCGGACCGCCTACGACGGCTCGGAACCGGGTCAGTCCTCGACCGCTCGGCGGTAGATTCCGTTTCGTCCGCCGGTCTTCTCCCACAGCACCAGTTCGGTGATCATGATGCCCCGGTCGACGGACTTGCACATGTCGTAGATCGTGAGCGCAGCGACGGCGCATGCGGTCATGGCCTCCATCTCGACACCCGTCCGGTCGATGGTCTCCACCTGGGCCTCGACCTCCACGAAGTCGTCGCCGATTGTGAAGTTCACGAAAATGGATCCCACCAGCAAGGGGTGGCAGAGGGGGATCAGGTTGGGGGTCTGCTTGGCCGCCTGAATGCCCGCCACCCGGGCTACGGCCAGCACGTCGCCCTTGGTCAGGGAGTTGGTGGCCACCATGGAGGTGGTCTCCGGCTTCATCATCACCTTGCACCGGGCCAGGGCCCGGCGGTGGGTGGCCTCCTTGGGGGTGACGTCGACCATGCGGGCGCGGCCCAGGGGGTCGATGTGGGTCAGTCCGCGGTCGCTCACCGGGCCGCAGCCTTCGGCCGCTGCCCCGCCGAGCGGGGCACTGTGCTTGTCGATTCGCTCGCCTGCGGCTCCCTCATAACCCGTGAGTCTACGGCGGGCCTGCCCTACCCGCCGATCTGGCTCATGGAGCGGTCGGGGCGGATGAAGTGGACCTGGCCGATGGAGTGGCCGGCCCACTTGTTGCCGACGTCGGCGGCGATGGCGGCGGCCAGATCGTCGTCGGAGCCACCCGAGCGCAGGATGGCCCGCAGATCGGTCTCCTGCACGGCGAAGAGACAGTTGCGGAACATGCCCTCTGCGGTGAGGCGGACCCGGTCGCAGCTGCCGCAGAACGACTCGGTGACGCTGGCGATTATGCCCACCTCGCCCCGGCCGTCGAGGTACCGGAAGGATTCGGCCGGAGCCGACCCCCGCCCGTCGACCGGCTCCAGCGGGTACACCGCGCCGATGGCGGCCAGCACCTCCGCCGCGGGCACGACGGAACCGGCCGACCAGCCGTCGTCGGCGTCGAGGGGCATGAACTCGATGAACCGCATGGTCACGCCCCGTTCACGCCCGAAGGTGGCAAAGTCGACGATCTCGTCGTCGTTCACCCCCCGGATGAGCACGCAGTTGACCTTCACGGGGGAGAATCCGACCTCGACGGCGGCGTCGATCCCGTCGATCACCTGGGCGAGGGCGGAACGGCGGGTGATGGTGAGAAAGGTCTCGGGGCGCAGGGAGTCGAGGGAGATGTTGATGCGACGGAGGCCGGCGGCCCGTAGGTCGCCGGCGAGGGCGCGCAGGGTGGCCCCGTTGGTGGTGAGCGACAGGTCGGTGCCCAGGGCGGCCAGCTTCTCGACGAGAACGGGCAGGTGGGCCCGGACGGTGGGCTCGCCCCCGGTGATGCGGATTCCGTCGAAGCCGAAGCGCTCGACGCCCACCCGGGCCACCCGCTCGATCTCCTCGTAGGTGAGCAGGTCGGTGCGGGGCAGCCAGTCCATCCCCTCGGCCGGCATGCAGTAGCGGCAACGGAGATTGCAGCGGTCGGTGACGGAAATCCGCAGGTCACGGACACTGCGTCCGTGGGGGTCGACCAACGGCGCAGCACCCATGGAGCGAGATTAGGCGAGCAGCATGACCTTCACGGTGCCGCCCTGGGCCACCCCCTCGCCGTCGGGCAGGAGAGCCAGGGCGTTGGCCAGGGCCATGGCCCGCAGGAGGTGGGAGCCCTGGCCCCCCGAGAGACGCACGTGGAGGCGGCCGTCGTCGTCGGTGGAGGCGACCACCCGGACCAGGTGGAGCTTGCCGTCGTGCTGGCGGCGCAGGGGCTCGTCGGCGACGGCCGGCACCTCGGGCCGGAACAGGTGCTGGTGGCCCATCATCTTGCGCAGGGCGGGGCGGGCGAACAGCTCGAAGGACACGAGGGACGAGACTGGGTTCCCGGGCAGGCCGAACACCGGAGTCCCCTCTGGATGCCCGGAGCGGCCTCCCGGGCCGCTCACCATTCCGAAGGCCAGGGGCTTGGCCGGCCGCACCGCCACCTGCCACCAGTGCATGTCGCCCAGCCGATCGAGGACCGTCTTCACGTAGTCGAAGTCCCCCACGCTCACCCCGCCGGAGGTGAGGATGGCATCGCACCCGGCCACGCCCCGTTCGATGGCCCCGGCGATAGCCGACTCGTCGTCGGGCGCTGTCCCCAGGTCGACGGGGATGCCGCCGGCCCGGGCGACGAGGGCGAGCAGCATGGGCCGGTTGCTGTCGCGGATCTGGCCGGACCGGAGCTCGCCGGGCCCGGAGACGAGCTCGTCACCCGTCGACAGCACCCCGACCCGGGCCGGGCGGATCACGTCGACCGTCTCCGCTCCCACGCTGGCCAGCACCCCGAGGTGACCGGGCCCGAGCTCGGTGCCCGGCTCGAAGAGCACCTGGCCGGCCCGGAGGTCCTCGCCCGGGAGGCGGACGTGGTCGCCGGGCGACGCGGCCACGTCGATCGTCACCCGGTCGCCAGCGGCCGGAGAGGTGCGTTCGACCATCACGATGGCGTCGGCGCCGGCCGGTAGCACCGCGCCGGTCATGATCCGTACCGCCTGGCCCGGGCCGACGACTACCCCGGGCGCGGCGCCGGCGGCCGCCGTCCCCACCACCAGCAGCGTGAGCGGCGCGCCGGCGGTGTCGGGCGCCCGCACCGCGAAGCCGTCCATGGCCGAGTTGGCGAACGACGGCACGTCGTGGCCGGCCACCACCTGGCCGGCGGTCACGCACCCGAGGGCGCCGCCCAGCGGCAACGACGTGCGAGGGAGCTCGGAACAGGAAGCGAGGATGACCCGCCGGGCGTCCTCGACGGATATCAAATGAGCTTCTTGCGCTGGACCAGGTCGGCGAGGAAGGTGCGGAACCTGGGCCCGAGATCCTCGCGGTCGATGGCCAGCTCGACGGTGGCCCGCAGGTAGTCGAGCTTGTCGCCGATGTCGTACCGGCCCTCCTCGAACACGTAGCCGTAGATCGTCTGCTGCTTGAGCAGCAGGGCGATGGCGTCGGTGAGCTGGATCTCGCCCCCCGCCCCGGGCTTGATCTGCTCCAGGCAGTCGAAGATCTCCGGGGTGAAGACGTAACGGCCCATAACGGCCAGGTTCGACGGGGCGTCCTCGGGCTTGGGCTTCTCCACCACGTCGAGGATGCGGACCAGGGTGTCGTCGACCGCCTCGGGCAGGGCGCACCCGTAGGCGCTCATCTCGCTGCGGGGGAACTCCTTGAGAGCCAGCACAGAGCGGCCGTAGCGCTCATGGAGGGCCACCATGTCGGAGAGCACCGTGGACTGCCCGGTCATGATGTCGTCGCCGAGCATGACTGCGAACGGCTCGTCACCGACGTGCTCGCGGGCCACGGCCACAGCATGGCCGAGGCCCTTCGGCTCGCCCTGGCGTACGTAGTGGATGTTGGCCATCTCGGCGATGGCCTGCATCTCCTGGAGCATCTCGATCTTGCCGGCCTTCTCCAGGTAGTGCTCGAGCTCGAAGGACCGGTCGAAGTGGTCCTCAATCGCCCGCTTGCCCCGCCCGGTGATGATCAGGATGTCCTGCAGGCCGGCCTTGACCGCCTCCTCCACCACGTGCTGGATGGCCGGCTTGTCGACCAAGGGCAGCATTTCCTTGGGCTGGGCCTTGGTGGCCGGCAGGAACCGGGTGCCCAGCCCCGCAGCCGGTATCACCGCCTTGCGAATCGGCTTCATCCCGCTGCTCCCCCTTGCCCGACGACTGCGTGCTCCACCCGGTTCCGCCCCCCGGCCTTGGCCCGGTACATGGCCGCATCGGCCGCGGCTACCAGGTCCTTACCCGACGAACCGTGCTCGGGATACGCGGCCACCCCGACGGAGATGGTGATGTCGAGGGAGCCGGTGTCGATGCGGAAGGGGGCGTTGCCAGCTGCGGCGCGGATCTTCTCGGCCAGGAGCAGGGCGCCGGCCAGGCCGGTCTTGGGCAGCAGGAGGGTGAACTCGTCACCGCCCCATCGGGCGACCACGTCGACCTCGCGGACGGCCTCGGTGAGCCTTCGGGCCAGCTCGATGAGCACGGTGTCGCCGGCCTGGTGGCCGTGTCGGTCGTTGACCGCCTTCATCTGGTCGAGCTCGACGAAGACCACGGCGAAGGGCTCGGAGAACCGCACGGCCCGGGACAGCTCGGACTCCATCCGCAGGTCGAAGTTGCGACGGTTCCACAGGCCCGTCATTCCGTCGGTGAGGGAGAGACGCACCGCCTCTTCATACAGGAAGCTGTTCTCGATGGCCGTCTCGGCCTGCCGGACGAGGATTTCGAGTGAGTCCAGGTCCTCGTCGTCGAAGGGTGAAGGTCGGCCGTAGTAGGCCAGCACGCCGAAGGGGTGCCCTCCGGAGCGCAGCGGGATGGCCATGGCCCCGTGGCCGGCGCCCGGCTCCTGGGGCGACGGTCGCACGCCGTCGCCGTCTCGGGGCCACAGGACGGCCGCACCCGCCCGGGACGCGGCGACGGCCAGACCGTCCCCTCCAGACAGCTCGCCGCCCGTACCGTCGGCGGGCCGCCCGGCGGTCTTCATCGGTCGCAGCCGCTCGCTGCCGGCGACGACGATGTAGAAGACGCCCATCGGGGCGCCGAGGTAGGTGGTGGTGGTCTCGAGGAGAGCCGAGACCATCACCTGACGGTCCCTGGTCGACGCCAGCACGTCGCCCAGCCGGGCCAAGGCGTGGCGGAAGTCGCGCAGCTGGGCCCGCGGATCCTCCACGGCCCAATGCTACGGCCTGCGGTACGCTGAGGGCCGACCGGAACCTGTGCGATCCCCGCCGGACCGGGCCCCGGGAGAGTCGATGCCGAAGTACGAGTACGCCTGTAAGAGCTGTGGCGAGCACGTCGAGGTGGTGCAGACGTTCGCAGACGACCCCCTGACCGAGTGCTCGGCCTGCGGCGGCCCGCTGCGCAAAGTGTTCAGCGCCCCGTCGATCGCCTTCAAGGGCAGCGGCTTCTACCGCACCGACAACCGCAAGCGCCGCACCGAGCCCCCCTCCGAGACCAAGCCGGAGACCAAGACCGACGGGTCGTCGGACTCGAAGGAGTCGAAGGAGTCGAAGGTGCCGGCCACCGCCGACGCCAAGGCTGAGCCGGCCAAGAAGGACAAGTTGGAGTCGTCGCCCGCCGCGAAGGCGAAGCCGAAGGCAGCCGAGGCGAAGACGGCCTAGCCGGTGGGCCTGCCGTCCGCCGACATCGGCGTCTTCGGCGGCACTGCGTTCTACTCATTCCTCGACGACGTCGAGGAGGTGGCGGTGCAGACGCCGTACGGCCCGCCGTCGGCCCCGCTGGCCGTGGGCCGAGTGGCCGGGCGCAAGGTGGCCTTCCTCCCTCGTCACGGGCCAGGCCACGCCCTCCCGGCCCATCGGGTCAACTATCGGGCCAACCTGTGGGCCCTCCGGCGCCTGGGCGTGCGTCGGGTACTGGCGCCCTGCTCGGTGGGGTCGCTGCAGGCGCACATTCGCCCCGGCGACTTGGTGGTGTGCGACCAGTTGGTCGACCGCACCTCGGGGCGGGCCGACACCTTCTTCGACGGCCCACTTCCCGCCCACGTCTCCTTCGCCGACCCCTATTGCCCGGAGCTGGGGCGGGTGGCAGTCGACGCGGCCCGCACCGAAGGCGTCACCGTCCACGAATCGGGCACCGTCGTCGTCATCCAGGGCCCCCGCTTCTCCACAAGGGCCGAATCCCGGTGGTTCTCCTCCGCCGGCTGGGAGGTCGTCAACATGACCCAGTACCCCGAAGCCGTCCTGGCCCGGGAGCTGGGCATGTGCTACTCCGGCCTGGCCCTTGTCACCGACTACGACGCCGGGGTGGAGAAGGAAGGCGCGGTGACCATGGAGGGCGTCTTCAAGGTGCTGGCCGAAAACATCGAGCGGGTGAAGGGCGTGCTGCTCCGGGTCATTCCGGCCATCCCGGCCGAGACCGGCTGCGGCTGCGCGGAGGGGGCCATGGATCTGGGGTCGCTTCCCACGTAGTCTTCCGCCGAACGGCTGGCTTCCCCCTCTGTGATCTCAGATCTCTCCGGAGGAACTCGCCGTGCGCCTGCGTCGTCTCGCCCGATCCCCGCTGGCCTACTGGGTGACCGTCGTCGCCCTGGCCGCCTTCACCGCCTTCACCATCGCCGGCCAGGTCGACAGGGCCGGCGCCCAAGCCGCCCGCTACGGCCGGTTGCGACCGGTGGTCCTGGCCACGCGCGCCATCGAGCTCGGATCCCTCCTCGGTCCGGCCGACGTCGTCGTGCGCTCCATGCCGGCCGCCTTTTTGCCCGAGGGCGCGCTGGCGGCCACGGCCGACGTGGTGGGCCGTACCGTGGTGGTCCCCGTCTTTCAGGGCGCGGCCGTGGTGGCCGCCAACCTGGCGCCCGACGGGCTGGAGGGGCTGACGGCGCTGCTGCCGGCCGGCGCCCGGGCCGTCGCCGTGCCTACCGGCCCAGAGTCGGTGCCGCTGCGCCGGGGCGACCGGGTCGACGTGCTGGCCACCTTCGACCCGCCGCCGGCGGGCGAGGAGCCGACCTTCCCGGTGGCCGAGGCTGCGCTGGTGATCGACGTCGGCCCCGAAGCGGTGGCGCTGGCGGTGGCGCTGGGCGACGTCCGACGGGTGGCCTATGCAGTGGCGGCGGGCGTGGTGACGCTGGTGCTCACCGCAGAGGTGACGCCAGCAGGGCCAGCACGGCCAGCCCAGCAAGTACCCGGTACACCACGAACGGGAGGAACGACCGGGTTCGCACCACCCGCAGCACCAGCCACACCGCCCCAAGCCCGGTGATGGCCGAGGCCACGATCCCCCAGACAAAGGCGGCCGCAGTGCCCGGCGGCAGGCCGTCGAAGGCGAGCTGGACGCCCTTGTACAGGGCGGCGCCCGCGGTGATCGGCAGGCTCATGAGGAACGACAGGCGGGCGGCGGCGTTGCGGTCGAAGCCGAGGAAGCGGCCGGCGGTCATGGTGATGCCCGAACGCGACACGCCGGGGGAAAGGGCGGCGGCCTGGGCCAGGCCCATGATCAACGCCTGGCGAGGCCCGTAGTCGCCCTCGGCCAGATTGCTCGGCAGCCGGTCGGCCAGAGCGAGCACCAGGCCGAAGACGATGAGCATCACAGCGACCAGCCAGATCTCGCCCAGGTAGGTGTTGATCACGCCCTCCAGCGAAGCTCCGACGACGGCCCCGGGGACGGCGGAGAGCAGGAGCAGCCAGGCCAGTCGCTGGTCGGCGGTGCGGACGGCGCGTTGGCGGACCGACGTGAGGCCCGCTCCGGCCAAGCGGCCCAGATCCCGGCGGAAGTAGGCGATGGTGGCCAGGAACGTACCCACGTGCAGAGCCACGTCGAACGTCTTGCTGAGCTCGGCGTTCGCCGGGCCGCTCAGCTCCTCCCAGCCGAAGAGCCAGGGCACCAGGATCAGGTGGCCGCTGGAGGATATGGGGAGGAACTCCGACAGGCCCTGGGTGATCCCGAGCACGATGGCATGGAGGATCGGGATGGTGGTGGCCGGGTCGGCTTGGGCGAGGTCGAGCACCGCCGGAGGCTAGGTGAGGTGAGGGTGCCGTCCACACGTGAAGTGGGCGGATGCCCAGAGAACTCCGGGCAGGTCTCACGCACCAGGTCGCACAGGGTGACGACGCGGTCGAAGCGGGTGTGGGCGATTCGGCTTCGGTGCTTGGTGGCCCGCCCGGAGATGTCGATGCCCCCTCAGCCAGCACCGATCAGGGCTGCGCCGGCGGCGAGGATCAGCCAGTGCCGCGGGTGACGTCGACCCGGGAAGGGCGGCATTTCGACCTGCGGCGGGGCGTTCCCGAGCTGGAGTGGATGGGAGACGCGCAATCCCCGCGGCTTGCGCGTGCGTTCACAAGCCGCTAGACACTTTGTCGTCCGCACGTTACCTGCGCGGGCCCACGGCCCGTCCACCCGTCGCTGGTCGCCTCGCCGACGCCCCCTCGAAAAGTCGTTTGGGAGCATCGCGCCTGCGGCCTGAAGGGACTGGGCTGATGACAGCCACCTCCGCCGCACAGCCGCGGCGGATCTCACTTCCCCACGCATTGGAGTCACCCATGAAGAAGTCCATCTGTCTTGCCGCGTTCAGCGCGGGCACCATGCTGGCCGGTACCGGCGTCGCCTCCGCTCAGGAAGCGCCTCCGCCCTCCGATCGCTCGCCGGTGAGCTCCCATACGGTCACGGCGGGAGAGAGCCTCTCGAAGATCTCGCTCTCAGTATTGGGTACAACGGACCGCTGGGGGGAGATCTTCGCCCTCAACCGCGACGCCATTGCCGAGCCCGAGCTGATCGAGGTCGGCCAGGTCCTCAGCATTCCGTCGAAGGCCGTGGCTGTCCCTGCCGTCGCCCCCGCCCAAGAGGCCACTCCCCCCTCCGATCAGCCTCCGGCGCAGCCACACACGGTCGCAGCTGGCGAAAGCCTCTCCGTGATCTCGCAGTCCAAGCTGGGCACATCGGAACGTTGGGTGGAGATCTTTGCCGTCAACCGGGGCACGATCGACGGCCCCGATCTGCTCCGCGTCGGTCAGGTGCTCGACATCCCGACGGCGCCGGTCGCCGTTTCAGCCGAGATCCTGGCCAGCTTGGCGACCGCCCCGGCTCCGGTGCCGTCGCCTCCCGGCCGGTCGCTGACGATCGTCGCCCCGCGCCCGGCGCTCACCCAGGCCGCGCCATCCTTCGGGGGTAATGGCGGGAACCTC
>JBBQRO010000111.1:0-11000 GCA_038214685.1 Acidimicrobiales bacterium | reverse complement strand
GCGACCTCCTCCCCGAGCACCTCACCACTTGACGCCACCCTCACCGCCCCGGCACCATGACCACGCCAGCACCGGCAAGACTCCCGACCCGGTCCCTTCCCACTGGCGGAAGGGTGGTCCCATCCCACTGGCGGGCGACACGATCGACAGCGCCGAGGCGGTCGGCGCGGCGCTCATAGCCCCTGAGAGGCTCTGGATCACTCAGGGCAGGGGTCAGGGTGTGGGCGTTAGCGCCGCGGGCCGAGCGTGCGGGCTCCCGTCGAGCGCCTGCTGCGGGTTTCGGGCTTATCTTGGCCGTACCCCGGTACGGACCGTTGAGACCCACCGGTCCCACATCCACCAGAAGCTCAATGTCCGCAACCGGGCCGAGCTGGTCCGCCGGGCCAGGCCGGGGCTGCTTGCCGAGGACCTGCGGGCGGTCCGTGACCCCCCACAGCACCGCTCCGTAGCCAGCCCGGATGTGGCGCCGCCGCCCCGTCCGCATGATGGACCCATGGCACTGCTCCTCGACCCCGGCAGCCTCGGCCAGGCGAGGGTCCAGCGCCTCTGCATCGGCTACGACATGCTGTCGTGCTCGCTCCCGGAACCCCATCTCCCACCACCTGAAAGAACCCTCGCCAAATGACCGCTCCCATTGATCGCCGCCGCTTCCTGATCCTGGCCGGCTCGGGCACCGCTGCTGCTGTCCTTGCCTCCTGTGGGCGCGGGACCACGCGGGTCGGGGCTGACGACCCCGCCATCGGCCGCCTCGAGCAGCAGCGGAGCAAGGCCGGTGCCCGCACGATCGAGCGCCGGCTCGTCGCCGCTCCGGTGACCATCGACCTCGCCGGCCGCGCCGTGGCCACTTGGGCCTACGGTGACACCATTCCCGGAGCCGAGCTGCGGGCCCGGGTCGGTGACGTGGTGCGGGTCGAGGTGGCCAATCGTCTCCCTGAGGCGACCACGATCCACTGGCACGGCATAGCCATCCGCAACGACATGGACGGCGTGCCCAACCTCACCCAGCCGGTGATCCAACCCGATGACCGCTTCACCTACGAGTTCGCGCTCAACGAGCCCGGCACGTACTTCTTCCATCCGCACACCGCCCTCCAGCTGGACCGGGGCCTCTACGCGCCACTGATCGTCGAGGACCCCGCCGATCCGGTGACCGCCGACGTCGACCAGGTGCTGGTGCTCGACGACTGGCTCGACGGCATCGATGCCATGACTCCTGACTCGGCTCTCGCCGCCCTCGTCGCACGAGGCGGGATGGGGGGCATGAGCAACGGCTCCGGCATGGGCTCGATGGGCGGTATGGATGGCAGATCGGGCACCACCTCCTTGGGGACGACGGGCTTGATGTCGGGGATGAGCTCCGATCTGCTCGGTGGCGATGCGGGCGACGTCACCTACCCCTTGCACCTGATCAACGGTCGCCCTCCGGCTGACCGGCCGACGTTCACCGCCGCCGTGGGCGCTCGGGTGCGCCTGCGGATCATCAACGCGGCGTCGGACACCGCCTACCGGTTCGCGGTCGGCGGGCACCGTCTCACCGTCACCCACGCCGACGGCTTCCCGGTGAGACCCGTCGACGTCGACGCCCTCCTGGTCGGGATGGGCGAGCGCTACGACGTCGTCGTCACCGCCGCCTCGGGCGTGTGGCCGATCGTCGCCGCCGCAGAGGGCAAGAACGCGCTGGCCGCCGCCGTGCTGCGCACGAGCGACGCCAGCGCGACCGCGGCGCCGCCGGCTGACACCCGGCCCCCGGAGCTGGATCGACGGCTGCTTGACTACCGCGACCTCGCCCCCACCGAGGCCGTCGGCCTGCGGAGCCGGCCGGCCGATCGCACCCACCGAGTTGACCTGACCGGCGGCATGATGGCCTACTCCTGGGGGATCGGCGGCAAGGCCTTCCCCGACAGCTCACCCCTCCAGGTGCGCCAAGGCGAGCGGATCCGCTTGGAGCTGCGGAACCGGACGACGATGTGGCACCCGGTCCACCTCCACGGCCACACCTTTGCCCTGGCGGACGGGGGCACCCGCAAGGACACGGTCAACATCCTCCCCGGAGCCACCAAGGTCGTCGAGCTCGAAGCCGACAACCCCGGCCAGTGGATGCTGCACTGCCACAACACCTACCACCTCGAGCGGGGCATGGCCACGGTCCTCTCGTACCGCAGGTAACAGGACTGCCGGCGGGCTGCGACGCCGCCGGGCTGGGTGACCCTATGGGGCATCGAGCCTCTAGGCGAGCGCTGGGGCCGGCTGGTCGATGAGCTTGCGGTCGGCGATGAAGCCGCCGAAGGGGATGACGGCGCAAAGCAGGGTGAGCAGGGTCCGCTTCAGGCGCCACTTCTCGTCGCTGGCCACGAGGATGACCAGGAGAACATAGGAGACGAAGAGGAGCCCGTGCACCGGTCCCATCACCTTCACCCCGGCCTCGGTCCCACCGGTGCGCTTCACGATCGTCGCCGTGAGCAGGATCAGGAAGCTGACCGCCTCGGCGATCGCTACAACTCTCAGGGCTCGTTTCACGAGGTGCACCATGCCACCGAAGTCGCTCGCCGCCAACGCGCCTCACCAGGGCCGATGGGGCCGGACATCGGACGGTTGATCATGTCGAGCAGCCGCGTGCGCCAGCGGCGCGCGATGACCTGGAAGGCACGCGGCAGCCACGGGGCACGCTGACCGACGGCCACGGACGCGCAATGACGCTGCCAGCCTCGGTTGGCCGCCGGCTGTAGATGGTCGTGACCGGGAGGATTGGCTACCTACCTAGAGGGCCACCGAGCGCCACAGCGTCCTTGTCTGGTCGGGCCGAGGCAGGACCAACAGGAAGACGCCGAGGCAGGAGAGGAAGATTAGGTACCAGGTGACGTTGCGTCCGGGGATGAAGTGGCTGACGTTGTGGGCGACGAACACGTCCATCCAGCGGCGGTGGGCCATCTCATTCACGAACATCAGGTCGGGGCCCATGGCTGCCATGTGGCCGAGCACGGGCCACAGGAGGGGCAGTGGGATCGGACGGCGGAGGCGGAGGCTGACCAGCGTCATCACGACGAGCGCGGTGCTGGTGCCTGCGAAGAAGTGGGTGAACCAGTGGAACGACCCGTCGCCGGTGAGGTAGGCGCGGTAGATGAGGACCTCGACCGCCACCGTCGACAAGGTGCCGACGACGAGACGAAGACGGCGATGGGACCTTGCCGGAGGCGCTGAAACGGCATCGCTCATGGGAGGGCTTCCACCATGATGAGGACCTCGTCGACGCTCGTGCCGACCCCTGGGTCCTCGGTCCGGTACCGGACGGTGCGGTCGCGCCCTACCACGGCGTAGCCGACCGGCGGCCCTCCGTTCCGGGGACGCCGCATGCCGTAGCCGGCAGCGAGCCGGCCGTCATCGTAGGCCACCACCGGCGGGGTGCCATCCGGTGGTCCGACGGGACCGGGCCCGGGCGCGGAGACCACCACGGCGATGTCGGCTGCGACCGCCAGCCTTCTCGCGTCCGAGGCCGCCAGGGTGCTGCGCAACGCTTCCCGTTGGACCGGCCGCACGAAGAACACCACGGTGGCCCGACCAGATGCTGGAAGGCCCGGTGCCACCATGGGCGCAGGTGACCGAGGCCCGACGACGTCCAGCATCCCGGACCGTTGCTTGGCCAGGTCGGGATCGTCGAGAGGCCCTGAGCCCGCTGCCGACGTTGCCAGGAGAGCGCCAAGCACCAGGGCGCTTCCCAGCCAGATCGCGAACCCCGCACGCCGAGCGCTGCTCGGACCAGGCGGCGGCCCCGAGCTGGAACGCCGATCGATGTCCTCCAGCTCGGGCGGGACGGGTGGGGAGGGCTGTCCCGGTTTGTCGGCCACGACGGAATGAGCGTCGCCGTGGGTGAGCTGGATCACAGGGAGGTCGAGGCGGGCGTGCCGGCGGCGGGCACGGGTGCGTCCGCCTTGGGCAGACGGAGCCGCTTTAGCCACAAGGCGTTGACGGCGACGATGAAGCTGGAGCCGGACATCGACAGCGCGGCGATCTCGGGGCGAAGGACGAGGCCGAAGGCTGGCTCGAACACTCCGGCGGCGATGGGTAGGGCGATGGCGTTGTAGCCGATGGCCCACCCGAGGTTCTGTCGCATCTTGCGCAGCGTCCCTCGGCCGATCCGAAGGGCAACGGGGACATCGAGTGGGTCCGAGCGCATGAGGACGAGGTCGGCGGTCTCGATGGCCACGTCGGTGCCGGCGCCGATGGCGATACCGATGTCGGCTTGGGCGAGGGCGGGGGCGTCGTTGACGCCGTCGCCGACCATGGCGACCTTGCGCCCCTGAGCCTGGAGCTCGGCGACCTTGGCGGCCTTGTCGCCGGGGAGGACCTCGGCGATCACGGTCTCGACGCCGAGTATCCCGGCGATCCGGCGGGCGGTGGCTTGGTTGTCACCGGTGAGCATGACCACCTCGACATCGAGGGAGCGGAGGGCGGCGACGGCGGCGGCGGCGGTTTCGCGGGGGGCGTCGGCTAGGGCCACCAGTCCGACGGCCCGCCCGTCGACGGCGACGATCACCGCGGTGCGGCCGTTCTCGGCCAGCTCCTGCTGCTTCGCGGCCAGCGGGCCGAGGTCGACGTTGTCGCGGGTCATGAGCCGGTTGTTGCCGACGGCGACCCGGCGGCCGTCGACGGTGGCCGTGGCGCCGTGGCCGGGGACGCTGTCGAAGGCCTCGGCTCGCAGCTCGGCGGCGCCACGGTCCTTGGCGGCTACGACGATGGCCTGGGCCAGAGGGTGCTCGGACTCCCGTTCGACGGCGGCGACCAGGCCGAGCATCTCGTTCTCGTCGATGCCTTCGGTGATCACGTCGGTGACCTCGGGCTCGCCCTTGGTGAGGGTGCCGGTCTTGTCCATGACGACGGTGTCGATCCGGGCGGCCGCCTCGAGGGCGATGGCGTTCTTGAACAGCACGCCACGCTGGGCGCCCAGGCCGGTCCCGACCATGATGGCGGTGGGGGTGGCCAGACCGAGGGCATCGGGGCAGGTGACGACGACCACGGTGATGGCGAACAGCATCGCCTCGGAGAGCGACCGGCCAGCCAGGAAGTACCAGACGGCGAAGGTGCCGGCGCCACCGAGGAGAGCGACGAACACCAGCCAGAAGGCGGCCCGGTCGGCGAACCGCTGCCCGGGGGCCTTGGAGCTCTGCGCTCCCTGCACCAGCTTCACGATCTGGGCCAACGCCATGTCGGCCCCGACCTTGGTGGCCCTGACCCGCAGGGTCCCGGTGGTGTTCAGGGTGGCGCCGATCACCTCGTCGCCAGGTGCTTTGGCCACCGGAAGGCTTTCGCCGGTCACCATCGACTCGTCCAGCTCGCTCTCGCCCTCCTCCACCGTCGCGTCGACCGCCACCTTGGCCCCGGGCCGGATGAGCAGCAGGTCACCGACGACCACCTCGGCGGTGGGGACCTCGACCTCCTGGCCGTCACGGAGGACCACGGCCTTGGCCGGGGCCAGGTCGAGCAGGGCCCGGATGGCCTCGTTCGCCCCGCCCCGGGCCCGCATCTCAAACCAGTGGCCGAGCAGCACGAAGGCCGACAGCACCGTGGCCGCCTCGTAGAAGACCTCGCCCCCACCGGTCAGGGTGACGACCAGTGAGTAGAGCCAGCCAGCGCCGACGGCCACGGCGACGAGCACCATCATGTCGAGCGTCCGGGCCCGCAGTGCCCGGAACGCGCCGCTGAAGAAGATCCACGCCGACCAGAAGATGACAGGCACACTGAGGATGAGCTGGAAGACGTCGTCCCGCAGGCCGAACGGGGCGGCGGCGCTGAAGCTGAGGACGTCGCGGCCGATCGGCGACCACAGCAGGATCGGTAGCGAGAACACCGCGGCCACCAGGAAGCGGCGTCGCATGTCGGTGACCATCTCGGCCATCGACGCGCCGGCATGACCGCCGTGGCCCATCGCCTTGTCCGGGGTCAGGCTCGGTGCGGGGGCCCCGTGCCCGGTCGGGTGGTCGTCGGTCTTCTTGGGGGCCTGGGCGTGGTCGGAGCCGTGGTCGGAGCCGCTTCCGCCATCGTGGCCGGGTTCCTGCATCGGTGGGCACACATGGGTCGGAACGGACTGCCCCTCACAGTGGTACCCGCAGTCGAGGACCCACCGGCGCAGCTCGGCCACCGATGACGTCCTCGGGTCGAAGGTGACGGTCGCCGTCTGAGCTACCGGGTTGGCCTCGACGTGTTCGACGCCGGGCAGCCGGCCGAGCACCGACTCGACGACCGCTGCCTCGCTGGCCCAGTGCAGGTTGCCGACGTGGAGCACCGTTGAGACCTCGGTGACCACCTCACCGTGTTGCGGACGGTGCTCGAGCGGGGTTGTCGTCATCGTTCCTCCAGGCGCCAAGGGGGCTCACCGGACGCTGGCGCTCGTCCTCCACCCATCGTGCCCGGCAACCGGGCGCCCAACCATCGGTGGTCACTACGGAACCCGGGGTTCGGGGTGACCGCAGCCCGACGTCAGCGGGTCATCGTGCGGCCGCTTCCCGAATGGGGTGCCTCAGGGCTGTGGCGTGCTCAGGAAGCGCCGGCCGGAGATGGTCTTCGCCTCGATCCGAAGCAGGCGAGGCTTGGGGCCGGGGGCCCAGGACGCGACCGGGACGGTCTGCAGGTGCTCGGACGTGCGGTCGACCGAGCCGGTGATGTCATGGCCCATCCCTTGGACGAGGACGCTCCAGCCGCTTCGTGTGGTGGGATCGAAGTCGTCGATCTCGAAGGCCACGTGCGCAAAGGAAGCCCCGCGCAGCTTGGCCCCGAAGTTGGTGTGGGTCACGACGTACCGGCCGTCCAAGACGTAGTTCACCGGGAAGATGAGGGGTTGCCCGTCGACGACGACGCCAACCCGTCCGACCTCGGCGGAGGCCAGCAACTGCAGACACTCCGTCTCGGTGAGGACCTCCACCCCTTCGGATCCGGTTTCCATGGTGCGCAGCATGCCTCCGAGCGGCGTGACGGGCAACCTACCCATCGCACCCCCCTTCCTCGGGAAGGCGCCGGCATCGCACGTCCTCATAGGGTGGTGAGGCGGCGGCACGTCGACGGGCAGCGGCGGCGGGCAGCCCGAGGCAAGCGCGGCCTGGGACGCCGTCAGAGCGGGTCGGAGCGCTGGGGAACACCGCTTCGCGTCGGGATCGCCGATCTGATCGCCTGGCGGGCGGCCTGACGGCCACGGCGCCGGGTCGTCGTCGAGGTCCGGTGGGATAGGGGTTGGCCTGTCCCGGTTGACGGCAACGATGCCGGCGATCGTGATGGCCATGCCGGCGAGGAGGGGGGCGGTGACGTTCTCGGCGTAGAAGGCGACACCCATGGCGAACCCGAACAGGGGCACGAGGAAGGTGAACGCGTTGGCCCGGTTGAGGGTGGTGGTCTCGAGGACGGTGAGCCACAGCCAGTACACCAGGGCCGTGCCGGGCAGGGCGAGACCGATCAGGCTGAACAGGAAGGTGCTCGACCAGGTGATGTCGGTGGGTGACTCGGTGACGGCGGCGGCAATGGCGAGCGGGACAGCCCCGATCAGGAGTTGGGATGCGGTGGCCATGACCGGGTCCACGGTCCCGGCGAGGTGCTTGAACACGACGTTGGCGACGGTGATGCCGAGGGCGGCGAGGACGATGTAGGCGATTCCGAGTAAGTCGCGGTCCCCGCGGGCGGGCCCGACGAGGCGGGGCGCGGCGATGATGACGATGCCGGCGAAGCCGAGGCCCAGACCGGCGGCGCCGAGGGCTCCGACTCGTTCCCGTAGGACGAGATGGCCAAGTGCGGCGGCGAGCAGGGGTTGTGTGTTGGCGATCACGGTCGCTGTGCCGGGAGCGACATATTCGGCGGCGTGGAACATGCCGAGGAAGCCGATTGTGGTCGCACCGAGGCCGGCGACGGCCACGAGCAGCCAGGTGCGACGGCCGTGCGGCCAGGGCCGGCCGGTCCCAACGCCGAGAGCGAGCAGGGACCCGCCGGCGATCACGGCTCGGAGGGTGGCGAAGGTGAGGTGGGGAGCGAGGTCGAGGCCGGCGGTGATGAGCGGGAAGCACGCCGCCCACAACGCCATGACCACGACGGTCCGGGCCGCAGTCCCGGCAGTCGTGCGGTCCCGCCCGTGTCCGAGCCAGGCGGGGGGGCCCATCACATGTCCATGGTGCGGTCGGGTCGGGTGTGGGAGCGCATGAAGAGCCGTTCGCCTGCGACGATCAGGACGATCCCGGCGGCGGCGACCCACAGTCCGAGTGCGTCTGTGGAAGCTTTGACCCAGACGAACGAGCCGAGCACGACCACGTCGAGGACCATGGCGGCCACGACGATGGTCGCCCGGAACTCGACCCGGTTGCGGAGGTGGCGCAGCAGCCCCCAGTGGACGGCGAGGTCCATGAGCAGGTAGTAGACGGCGCCGAGGGCGGCGATGCGGCGCAGGTCGAAGGCCGCGGCCAACCCCATGGCGAACACCACGGTGTACACGGTGGTGTGGGTGCGGATGGTGCCGGGTAGGGCGAAGTGGCGGTGGGGCACCTGGGTCATGCGGGTGAGCATGGCCAGCATCCGCGACGCAGCAAAGATGCTGGCCATGACGCCCGAGGCGGTGGCGACGACGGCGAGGGCAACGGTGAACCAGACGCCGGCTTCGCCGACGGCCGGGCGGGCTGCTTCGGCGAGGGAGAAGTCCTCGGCTGCGAGGATCCCGGAGACGGTGAGGTTGCCGGCGACAGCGGCGGCAATGGCCAGGTACACGACCGTGCAGATTGCGAGGGCGATGATGATGGCCCGCCCGGTGTTGCGGTGGGGGTCTTCGATCTCCCCGCCGCTGTTGGTGATGGTGGTGAACCCCTTGTAGGCCAGGATCGCCAACGCGACACCTGCGAGGAAGCCCTCGGGTGAGACCTTGACATCGGCCGCGGCTCCGTTGGTGAAGTTGGCGGCCTGGGCGAACCACAGCCCCGTGACCGCAAACGCGCCGAGGCCGAAGATCTTCACCGCCGCCATGACCCGCTGGGTGGCCTGCATGGCCTTGTTGCCGGCGACGTTGACACCGAACGCGACGGCGAGCAGGGCCACGCCGAGCGCCGGCACCCAGAACGAGGCCGGTTCGAGATCGACGATCTGCAGCAGATAGGAGCCGAACGTGCGGGCCACCAGGCTCTGGTTGATCACCATCGACACGTACATGAAGATGGAGAACACCCCGGTGGTGGTGCCCGGCCCGTAAGCCTCCCGCAGGAACATGGCGACCCCGCCCGAGGACGGGAAGGAGTTGGACAGCTTCACGTACGAGTAAGCGCTGACCGCTACGACCGCAGCCGCAGCGACGAAGGCGAGGGGGAACAGGTCGCCGGCGAAGCGAGCGGTCTGGCCGGTCAGAGCGAATATGCCGGCGCCGATCATGACCCCGGTACCCAAGGCAACAGCCCCGGACAGGGTCAGGCTGCCGGGGACGTCCTCGGGGGCTTGATGGGCACTGGCAGCGTCATCGTCCATGTGTCAACCCTTCACAGCGTCGTATCGAGATGGGACGTCGTGTTCGTGGGGTTGGAGCGCGGGGAGGTCCGGTGCGGTGCGGGCCACGTCAGGCTGCAGCCGGAAAGGTGCCCGCCACTTCCCGCAGGGCAGCGATCCGAGCCTCGAGGGGCGGGTGGGTCTCGAAGAGCCGGTTGAACCGGCCGTGGGCGCCTTTGGACTGCTTGTCGAGGGGAGACTCGATCCACATGTGGGCGGTGGCGGCCGGCGCGTGGGCGATGACCGTGTGGTTGTCGCGCAGCTTCTCGAGGGCGGAGATGAGGCCTTGCGGGTTGCGGGTGATGAGGATCCCGGAGACGTCGGCGAGGGACTCGCGGCGCCGGGAGATCGCCAGATGCATGGCCTTGGCCGCCACCGGCGCCAGGATGATGAACACGACCGACAGCACCGCAACGTAGATCCCGGTGTCCCCCTTGTTGTCGCGGCGCCGGCCCCCGAAGATCAGCATCCGCAGTCCGAAGTCGCTGAGGAGCGCGGCGAACCCGACGAGGGTGACGGCGACCGTGGCGACGAGGATGTCGTAGTTCTGGACGTGGCTGAGCTCGTGAGCCAGGACCCCTTCGAGCTCCTCGCGGTCCATGATCTCGAGGAGCCCGGTGGTGGCGGCCACCGCGGCGTGGGCGGGGTTGCGGCCGGTGGCGAAGGCGTTGGGGGCCGGGTCGTCCACGATGTACACCCGGGGCTTGGGGAGCCCACTGGCGAGGCAGAGCTCCTCGACGATGTTGTGGAGCTGGCGGTACCGCACGGGGTCAGCGGGCCGGGCGTGGGCCGCGGCGATGGCGAGTGAGTCGGAGTAGAAGTAGCTGCCCCACACCATGGCGACCACCACCACCACGGCGACGGCGACCACCACCGGCCCGCCGGCGAACGCGAGGTCAAAGGCGGCGACGAGACCGGTGATCAGCACCGCGAACCCGGCCATCAGGTAGACGGTTCGCCGCTTGTTGGCCGCGACCTGAGCCCACAGGTCCTTGCGTTCAGCCATGACGACCACCTGCACCGCCCGCGGTCATGACGGTCAGAACCGGACTGCTGGGGCCGAGGCGACCTGGTCCGCGTCGGGCACGCTGAAGAAGCTGCGGGCTTCGAAGTGGAAGGGACCGGCGAGCAGCCCTCCCGGGAAGGTCTGGATCTTGGTGTTGTAGGAGAGGACACCGTCGTTGAAGAACTGGCGGGACGCGGCGACCCGGTTCTCGGTCGAGCCGAGCTCCTCCTGGAGCTGCAGGAAGTTCTGGTTGGCCTTCAGGTCGGGGTACGCCTCGGAGACGGCGAAGAGGCTCTTCAGCGTTCCCGTCAGGATGTTGTCAGCTTGCGCGGCCTGGCCCGGGTCGCCGCTGGCCTGCGCGTGCATGGCTCCCGAGCGGGCCGCGGTCACGGCCTCGAGGGTGCCCTTCTCGTGCGCCGCGTAGCCCTTGACCGTCTCGACGAGGTTCGGGATCAGGTCGTAGCGCCGCTTCAGCTGCACGGTGATCTGGGACCAGGCGGCG
>JBBQRO010000110.1:0-11030 GCA_038214685.1 Acidimicrobiales bacterium | reverse complement strand
TGGCCGTGGACCTCGCCGGCGCCGGTCGCACCGATTCCCTGGCCGACACCGTCGACTACGGGGTGGTGGCGGCGACGGTTGAGCGGGTCGTCGCCGGCGAGAGCCACCGCCTGCTGGAGCGCCTGGCCACCCGCATCGCCGCCGACGTGCTCGCGGTCGACTCCCGCATCGGGACCGTCACCGTCACCGTGCGCAAGCTGCGCCCGCCGGTGCCCCTCGACCTGGCCTCGGCCGGTGTGACACTCACCCGCCGCTCGCCGGGGTGAGGGCCTATCTCGGCCTGGGTTCCAACCTCGGCGACCGCCGGGCCCACCTGCGGGCCGCGGTCGACGCCCTGCCCGACGTCGTGGCCGTCTCGCCCGTCTACGAGACCGAGCCAGTGGGCGGCCCGCCCGGCCAGCAGCCGTATCTGAACCTGGTCGTCGCCCTCGACACGGAGCGCTCGCCCCGGGAGCTCCTTGCGCTCGGCCAGGCCCTCGAAGCCGCCGCCGCCCGTACCAGGACCGAGCCCGACGGTCCCCGCACCCTCGACGTCGACGTCCTCCTAGTCGGCGACCTCACCGTGCAGGAACCCGACCTGATCGTCCCCCATCCCCGCATGTGGCAGCGGCGGTTCGTGCTCGCCCCCCTGGCCGATCTGGCGACGGGCGACGTCCGCCGCCTCGGCCCGCTGTGATTGTGCATTCCCCGTCGTGATCTCGGCGTTCTCGACCCGGATCACGACGCCGAATGCCCAATTCCACGACGAGTAACCTCTCGGCCGTGAACGAGTTGCGGGCGGCAGACCCGTTCCAGAACCTGGACGACGGCCAACTCGCCGCGCTGGCCGCCCGGGGCACCTACTGCGCGGCGAAGGCCGGCCAGATCGTGTGCCGGCAGGGCGAGCGCTCCGACGGCCTGTACGTCGTCATCACCGGACGGGTCACCATCAGCCGGCCGGACCCCGAGGGCCACATGGTGGAGCTTGGGGAGCGGGGCCCGGGCGGCTCCTTCGGCGAGCCGTCCCTGCTCGACCCGGCGCCCCGCTCGGCCAGGGTGACCGCCACCGAGCCCTGTCGGTTCTTCGTGCTCAGCCGCGAGGCGTTCCTGGCGTTCATGGCCGAGGCCCCCGACGCCATGCCCGGCCTCCTGGCGGGCGTCGGCACCCAGCTGCGGCTGACCCAGGAGGCCCTCTTCGCCGAGACGGTCAAGGAGCACGCCCTGCAGGCGCAGTTGCATGCCGGTCGGTACCGGGCCCTGGCCCAGCTGGTGGCCGGCGTGGCCCATGAGATCAACACCCCCCTCGGTGTCATCACCACCGCGGCCAGCTTCCTGACCGAGGATCTCGGCGCCCTGGTGTGCGACGCAGGGCCCATTACCGGGCCCATCGAGGACGCGATGGCGGCGGCCGGGCTCATCACGTCCAACCTTGAGAAGGCCACCCGGATGGTCGAGCGATTCAAGAGCCTCTCCACCAGCCAGGCGATCACCGTGGTGGAGGACGTCAACCTCACCTCGGTGGTCGACGACGTGCTCGCCCTCTACGGCCCCAAGGCCCGGGCCGCCCACCTCAGCATCGAGGTGCGCGACGAGCGCACCGACCCTGACCAGCCCTGGGTGGGCAATCCCGGCTCCCTGGCTGAGGCCCTTCTCAACCTGCTCTCCAACGTCGAGCGCTACGCCTACCCGGGCCAGGCCGGCGGGCGGGTCGAGATCGTCCTGGCCGGCGACAACGGCCATCTCGACGTCACCGTCCGCGACTTCGGCCGCGGCATCTCCCCGGAGAGCCTCGAGAAGGTGTGGGAGCCGTTCTACACGACCGGCCGGACCATCGGCGGCACCGGCCTGGGCCTGGCCGTGGTCAACAACCTGGTGACCGACGGCATGCACGGGCGGGCTGAGATGCGGTCCAAGGTCGGCGAGGGCACGTCGGTCCTCCTCCACTTCCCCCGCACCCCCGAGGAGGCCCACCAGTGAGCGCGCAACCGATACGGGTCCTCGTGGTTGACGACGAGCCCGACGTGGTGGCGGTGACCCGCCTGAGCCTGCGCGGCATGCACCACGGCGGGCGTCCGGTCGAGCTGGTGTCCTCTGACACGGGCGCCGGTGCGGTCTCGGCCATGCGGGCCGACCCCGCCATCGCCGTCGTCCTCCTCGACGTGGTCATGGAGACCGACACCGCCGGCCTCGACGCGTGCCGGGCCATCCGGGAGGACCTGGGCAACCGCTACGTCCGCATTTTGTTGCGTACCGGCCAGCCCGGCGCCGCCCCCGAGCGGGCCACCATCGACGACTACGACATCGACGGCTACCTGCCCAAGGCCGAGCTCACCACCACCCGCCTCTACGCCGCCGTTCGCACCGCGCTCAAGGCCTTCGAGGAGCTGGTCGACCTCGACCGCCACCGCCGGGCCCTGCTGCTGCTCAACGAGACGGCGGCGTCCCTGCACCCTTACGAACCCCTGCGGTTCATGCTCGAGCGCGTCCTCGGCGCCATGGTCGCCCTGGTCCCGACGCCGCTGGCCGTGGTCGGCGTCGAGCTGGCACGCGACGGCGCCGAGCCGCTCTGCTCGGTAGTCCACCTCTCCACGTCGTCCGACGACTCCGACCCGGCGGCGCTGGCTGCGGCGGCATCCGAGAAGATCCACGCCTACCTGGCCGATCAGGACGAGCCGGAGCCGGGCGCCGCCGCCGACGGCTTCGTCGTGCCCTTCACCCTGCACGAGGGCCTGGGCCGCGGGTGGCTGTTCGCCGCCGGCGTGGTGCCCGACGCCCTGGCCCGCTCCGCCCTCCCCCTCCTGGCCGCCCACGCCGCCAACGCCGTGTACTCGGCCGCCTTCCGGGTCGACTCACCCGTCGCCCGGCCCACGATCCACCAGTAGTTCAGCGGTTTGCGGACGGGACCGGACTCGGGCTTGTCGCTCAACGCGCGGGACCCCGGACCGCCGCGGCGGTAGGGTGGGAAGCACGAACGGCACCCGGGAGTCGGGGCCGGAACGTCGAAAGCGCAGGTGTCCCATGAGGGTGCTCGACCGGGGCGACCAGCTCCGTAAGGAGCTGGATGCGGCGAGGGCGGCGGGTCGCATCGTGGGCCTGGTGGCGACGATGGGGGCGCTGCACGAGGGTCACGCCTCGCTGATCCGTCGCTCTGCCGCCGAGTGCGACGTGACCGCGCTCACCGTGTTCGTCAACCCGTTGCAATTCGGCCCGTCCGAGGACTTCGCCGCCTACCCCCGATCCCTTGCCGCCGACATCGACCTGGCTGCCGCCGCCGGCGCGGCAATCGTCTTCGCCCCGACGGTGGAGGAGATGTACCCGGACCGGCCCACCATCACGGTGGCCGTCGCCGGCGAGGACGTGCTCGAAGGCGCCAGCCGCCCAGGCCACTTCGACGGCGTGGCCACCGTACTGGCCAAGCTGTTCAACCTGGCCGGGCCGTGCCGGGCCTACTTCGGGGAGAAGGACTGGCAGCAGCTGCGGGTCGTCCGCCGGCTGGTCGCCGACCTGTCGTTCCCGGTCGAGGTGGTGGCCTGCCCCACGGTCCGGGAGGCCGACGGGCTGGCAATCTCCAGCCGCAACGCCCGACTGTCGGCCGAGGAGCGCCGGGCGGCCACCGTGCTCTACCGGGCCCTCACCGCCCACCCCGCCCTGCCCATGGCCGACATGGTGGCCACCGAGCCCCTCGCCTCCCTCGACTACGCCGAGGTCGTGGGTGACCGCCTGGTGATCGCCGCCCGCATCGGCGACGTCCGCCTGATCGACAACGTCCCCGTTGGAAAGGCGGAGGTTCGCTGAGATGCGCCGACGCATGATGAAGTCCAAGATTCACCGGGCCACGGTCACTGGGGCCGACCTCGACTACGCCGGCTCCATCTCCCTCGACGCCGGACTCATGAAGCTGGCCGACATCCGGGAGTTCGAGCAGGTGGCCGTCCTCGACATCGACAACGGCAACCGGTTCGAGACCTACGCCATCGCCGGCGACGCCGGCCAGGTCCAGCTCAATGGCGCCGCCGCCCGCCTGGTCGAGCCCGGACACCGGGTCATCGTCATCACCTACGCCGACTACGACGACGCGGAGTTGGCCGCGTTCGAGCCGCTGGTCGTCAAGGTTGACAGCGAGAACCGACCGCGTGACTGACCTGGACCTGGACCTGCTGGTTCTGGGCAGTGGGGTCGCCGGCCTCTCGGCGGCTGTGCAGGCCGCAGCCGCCGATCCCGGAGTCCGGGTGGGCGTGCTGTCCAAGGCCGACCTCCATCAGGCCACCACCCGCTGGGCCCAGGGCGGGGTGGCCGCCGTCCTGGGCGGCGACCCCGACTCCACCGACCTCCACCTGGCCGACACCCTGGCCGCCGGCGTCGGCCTGTGCGATGTCGACGCGGTGCGGATCCTCGTCGACGAGGGGCCCGGCCGGGTGCAGGACCTCATCGCGTTGGGGGCGGTGTTCGACCTCGATGCGTCGGGCGGCTTGGCCCTGGCCCGCGAGGGCGGCCACTCCGTCGCCCGGGTGGTGCACGCCGGCGGGGCGGCCACCGGCGCCGAGATCGAGCGGGCCCTAGTCGAGGCCGTGCGCACCACGGCGACATCGGTGATGGAGCGCTGGTTCGCCGTCGACCTGCTGGTGGAAGGCGGGCAGTGCCGGGGCGTCGTCGCCCTCGACCCCTCGGGCGACCGCCACAAGGTGCGCGCTGCCCACACCCTGCTGGCCACCGGGGGCGGAGGCCAGCTCTACTCGGTGACCACCAACCCAGCGGAGGCCACCGCCGATGGCGTGGCCATGGCCCTACGGGCCGGCGTGGCCGTGGCCGACCTCGAGTTCGTCCAGTTCCACCCCACCGCCCTGCACCATCCGCAGATGCCCCGGCCCCTGCTGTCGGAGGCCTTGCGGGGCCACGGCGCCCTGCTGCGTGACACCGCCGGCGAGCGCTTCGTCGACGAGATGAAGCCCCGCGATGTGGTGTCCCGGGCCATGGCCGCCCGTATGTTGGCCCAGGGCGTCGACCACCTCTGGCTCGACGCCACCGGCCTCGAGTCGTTCGGATCCCGCTTCCCCACGATCGCCGCCGACCTGGCCGCCGCCGGCCTCGACCCCGCCTTCGACTGGTTGCCGATCGCCCCTGCGGCCCACTACAGCATCGGCGGCGTCCTCACCGATCTCGACGGCGCCTCCTCCTTGCCGGGGCTCTGGGCCGCCGGCGAGGTGGCCTGCGCCGGCGTGCACGGCGCCAACCGGCTGGCCTCCAACTCTCTCCTCGAAGGCATGGTCTTCGCCGCCCGGGTCATCGAGGCCATCGCCCGAGGTAAGGACGGCTGCGAGGAGAGCGGGGCCATGCGCCCTTCGAACTGGCTGCAGTTGACCGCCGATGGGCGGGTAACTGCAGCCAGTTCGAAGGATGTGCCCAAGATCCGGGAGCGGATCCAGCAGGCCATGACCATCGGCGCCGGCGTCGTGCGCGACGCAGCGTCGCTGGACGGGGTGGAGCTGGCCATGCCGACCCCCGCCGACCGGGCTGATGTGTGCGAGGTGCGCAACCTGGCCACGGTGGGCGCCGCCCTGGTGGCTGCGGCCATCGCCCGGGAAGAGAGCCGGGGTTGCCACACCCGCACCGACTTCCCCGCCACGTCCTCGTCCCCGGCTCGCCGGTTCGTCCTGACATGACCTTGGCCGAGGTGGTCGCCGCCGCCCTGGCCGAGGACCTCGGCCCTTTGGGCGATATCACCGCCGCCCTTCTGCCGTCCAAGGCCACAGCCGAGGCATTCCTCGTTCCCCGCACCGACGGTGTGCTGGCCGGGTGCGCGGCGGCCCGGGAGGCGTTTCTCCAGGTCGACCGGGGCCTGAGCGTCTCCTGGTCGGGCTGGGACGGCGACCACGTGGTCGGGGGCTGCTCCGTCGCCCAGGTCACGGGCCGGCTCGCCTCGGTCCTCACCGCCGAGCGCACCGCCCTCAACTTCCTGTGCCACCTGTCGGGCATCGCCACCCTCACCCGCCGCTACGTCGACGCAGTGGCCGGCACGGGCGCCCGCATCCGCGACACCCGCAAGACCACCCCCGGTCTCCGGGCTCTCGAGAAGGCAGCAGTCCGGTCGGGGGGTGGCGTCAACCATCGGGGCAATCTGTCCGACGGCATTCTGGTCAAGGACAATCACCTGGCCGGCGTGTCCATCGCCGAGGCGGTGTCGGAGTCCCGCCGACTGTGGCCCGGCCGCATGGTGCAGGTCGAGTGCGACACCGTTGCCCAACTCGAGCAGGCCCTCGCCGCGTCCGCCGACCTGGTTCTGCTCGACAACATGGTCCCCGACGACGTGGCGTCGTGCGTGAAGCTGGTCGACGGGCAGTGCCTGGTCGAGGTGAGCGGCGGGGTGAACCTCGACACCGTCGACGCCTACGCGGCCGCCGGCGCCGATCTCATCGCCATCGGCGCCCTGACCCACTCCGCCCCTGTCCTCGACATCGGCCTGGATCTGGCCTGATGCTGGTCGCGATCGACGCCGGCAACACCCACACCGTCGTCGGCCTGTTCGCAGGAGACGAGCTGGTCGACCACTGGCGCATCGCCACCAACGCCGAGCGTACCTCCGACGAGCACGCACTGCTCATGTCCCAGTTCCTGGCTCAGCACGGCAGCGGGTTCGAGGGGGTGACCGGGATGGTGGTGTCGTCCACCGTCCCCCGGCTCACGGCCGTGCTGCGCACCCTGGCCGAGCGCTACCTCAGCGTGGCGCCCGTGGTCCTCGAGCCGGGCACCCGTACCGGCCTTCCCATCCTGTACGACGATCCCCGCCAGGTCGGCCCTGACCGCATCGCCAACGCCCTGGCCGCCTTCGAGCGCTACGGCGGACCGACGGTGATGGTCGATTTCGGCACCGCAACCACCGTCGACGCCATCTCCGCCAAGGGCGAGTACCTGGGTGGGGCCATCCTCCCCGGTATCGAGATCAGCCTCGACGCCCTCTTCGCCCGGGCCGCCGCCCTGTCCTGGGTCGAGCTGGTCAAGCCCCGCCGGGTCATCGGCAAGACCACGTCGGAGTCGGTCCAGTCCGGCGTGCTGTACGGGTTCGCGTCGGCCGTCGACGGCCTTGTCACCCGCTTCCAGGCCGAGCTCGGCCCGTGCACCGTGGTGTCCACGGGCGGCCTGGCCGAGCTGATCACGCCCCTGTCGGCCACAATCGCGCACCACGAGCCGTGGCTGACCCTTCGTGGCCTGCGCCTGATTCACACGATGAACACAGGCACGCTATGAACTCCCAGTGACAGAGATTCCCTATCGGTTCGACCGTACCGCCACCGCCGGCGAGTTGCACGAGCGTCACGCCGAGCTGGCCGACGGGGCCGAGACTGGCGACGTGGTCTCCGTTGCCGGCCGCATGCTGTTGCGGCGGGTCCAGGGCAAGGCCGCGTTCGGTACGCTCACCGACTCCACCGGCCGCATCCAGATCTTCGCCCGGGCCAACACCACCCCGCGCTTCGACGAGTTCACGAGTCGCTCGCTGGGCGACTGGCTGGGCGTCACGGGCAAGGTCGTGCGCACCCGTCGAGGCGAGCTGTCGGTCACCGTCGAGGAGTGGACCGTCCTGGCTGAGGCCCGCCGCCAGTTCCCCGACAAGTGGCACGGCCTGACCGACGTCGACACGCGCTACCGGCAGCGCTACGTCGACCTCTGGGTCAACGAGGATGCCAACCGCACCTTCCTGCTGCGCAGCAAGGTGATCACCCAGACCCGTCGGTTCCTCGAGGAGCGGGGCTTCCTCGAGGTCGAGACGCCCCTGCTCCATGCAGTCCAGGGCGGGGCCACGGCCAAACCGTTCGTGACCCACCACAACGCCCTCGGCCAGAACCTCTACCTGCGTATCGCCCCCGAGCTGTACCTCAAGCGGCTGGTGGCCGGTGGGTTTGAGCGGGTGTACGAGATCGGGCGGGTCTTTCGCAACGAGGGCATCTCCCCCCGGCACAACCCCGAGTTCACCATGCTCGAGCTCTACTGGGCCTACGCCGACTATACCGACGCCATGGCCCTCACCGAGGAGCTGGTGGCGGGTCTGGCCACCGAGCTGAGAGGCACGACCAAGCTGACCTACGGCGGCCGCGACCTCGACCTCACCCCTCCGTGGCGGCGTGCCACCATGGTCGAGCTGATCGCCGAGCATGCCGGCGTCGATGTCGACATCGCCATGCCGGTCGAGGAGCTGCGGGCCCTGGCCTCCAAGCTGCGGGTCAACCACAAGCCGTCGTGGGGCCCGGGCAAGTTGGTGCTCGAGATCTACGAGAAGACCACCGAGGCGGAGATCTGGGGCCCGGTGTTCGTGTGCGACTACCCCCAGGAGGTGTCGCCCCTCGCCCGTCCCCACCGCTCCAAGCCCGGCTACGTCGAGCGCTTCGAGCCGATCGTCGCCGGCCGGGAGCTGGGCAACGCCTTCAGCGAGCTCACCGACCCCGACGTGCAGCGGGCCAACTTCGAGGCCCAGGCCGCCGACAAGGACGCCGGCGACGACGAGGCCATGTCGGTCGACGAGGACTACCTGCGGGCGTTGGAATACGGCCTCCCGCCCACCGCCGGCCTGGGCATCGGCATCGACCGCCTGGTCATGCTATTGGCCGATGCCCCGAACATCCGCGACGTCATCCTGTTCCCCACCCTCCGCCCGGAGTCCTGACGATCGAGGTGTACCGACTGTGCAATGTCGTGGCCCAGAGCCACGACATTGCACACTCGGGTCACTCGTGGCGGGGAATGTTCTCGATCAGGTGGTCGCCCAGGCTGGCCAGGGCGGCCATGACCGTTTCACCACCCTCCCCGCCGGCGCGCACACCCTCAAGGGCTGCAGCCGACTCGCCGGCGAAGCGGCGGGCCACGTCGACGGCGGCGTCGACCGCCCCGTTCGAGCGGATGATGGTGCGGGCCTCATCGACCTCGTGGGGCTCCAGCGGCGCCCCGAGAAGCTTGCGCAGCGCCTCCGACGACTCGGCGGCGGCCAGTGCCCTGATCACGGGCAGGGTGTAGACGCCCTCGACCAGGTCATTGCCGGCGGGCTTGCCCAGCTCCTCGTCGGTGGCCACCACGTCGAGGATGTCGTCGACGATCTGGAAGACCATCCCCACCTGTTCGCCGTAGGCGGTGAGAGCCTCGATGCCCGGCCGGTCGATGCCGGCGGTGATGGCCCCCACCCGGCAGGCGGTGGACATCAGCGCCGCCGTCTTGCCGGCGATCGAGATCAGGTACGACTCCTCGGACCGGGTCACGTCGAACGTCTGCGCCAGCTCCCGGACCTGGCCCTCACACAG
This sequence comes from Acidimicrobiales bacterium, assembly GCA_038214685.1. Taxonomy (GTDB): domain Bacteria; phylum Actinomycetota; class Acidimicrobiia; order Acidimicrobiales; family AC-14; genus CADCTB01. The sequence goes on along the minus strand of JBBQRO010000110.1, from coordinate 1,770 downwards.
CCGGCCGATGGTGGCGGCGAGCAGCCCGGCCACTTCCGTGCCCAGCCCGGCGGCGATCTCCGACGCTCGGGCCAGCAGGAAGTCGCCGGCCAGGATGGCGACGAGGTTCCCCCAGCGGGCGTTCACCGACTCGACGTTTCGGCGGGTGCGGGCCTCGTCCATCACGTCGTCGTGGTAGAGCGACCCGAGATGCACGAGCTCCACCGCCACCGCGCCGAGGATGACGTCGTCGTCGGCCGGACCACCTCCCAGCTCGCCCACGGCGACGGCCAGTGCGGGCCGCAGGCGCTTGCCCCCTGCGGTGATCAGGTGGGATGCAACTTCGGCCAGGAAGGGGTCGCCGGTGCGGACGTTGGCCAGCAGAGCCTTCTCGACCCGCGCCAAGTCGTCCTCGAGACTGGGCAGGGAGAGCAGCGGGGCGAGGCTGACCACGCCATCGACGCTACGTCAATCCGAACATGGAAAGGAATCTGAACGCGGTGGTGAGTGTTCGTATTCTTGCGGGCACCACTACACTCGACCTACAAGAGCCCGCCCGTCCCCGTTAGGGGGTTCCACCTTGTTCGAACGATTTACAGACCGAGCCCGCCGGGTCGTTGTACTGGCCCAGGAGGAAGCTCGCCTCCTGAACCACAACTACATCGGCACCGAGCACATCCTGCTCGGGCTCATCCACGAGGGCGAGGGGGTGGCAGCCAAGGCCCTCGAGCAGCTCGGGATCTCCCTGGAGGCCGTGCGCACCCAGGTCGAGGAGATCATCGGCCAGGGTGGCTCTTCGCCATCCGGGCACATCCCCTTTACTCCGCGCGCCAAGAAGGTGCTCGAGCTGTCCTTGCGGGAGGCCCTGCAGCTCGGCCACAACTACATCGGCACCGAGCACATCCTCCTCGGCCTCATCCGTGAGGGCGAAGGGGTGGCCGCCCAGGTGCTGGTCAAGCTGGGCGCCGACCTGAGCCGGGTCCGCCAGCAGGTCATCCAGCTGCTCTCCGGGTACGCCGGCAAGGAGGGCGCGCCCTCGGGCGGCCCTGCCGGCGAGGCCACACCCGCCGGCTCGCTGGTCCTCGACCAGTTCGGCCGCAACCTCACCCAGCTCGCCCGCGAGAAGAAGCTCGACCCGGTCATCGGCCGTGAGCGGGAGATCGAGCGGGTCATGCAGGTCCTGAGCCGCCGCACCAAGAACAACCCGGTCCTGATCGGGGAGCCGGGCGTCGGCAAGACAGCCATCGTCGAGGGCCTGGCCCAGCAGATCGTGGCCAACACCGTGCCCGACACGCTCAAGGGCAAGCAGCTGTACACCCTCGACCTCGGCGCCCTGGTCGCCGGCAGCCGGTACCGCGGCGACTTCGAGGAGCGCCTGAAGAAGGTGCTCAAGGAGATCCGCACCCGGGGCGACATCATCCTGTTCATCGACGAGCTCCACACCCTCGTGGGTGCCGGCGCCGCCGAAGGTGCCATCGACGCCGCCTCCATCCTCAAGCCCATGCTGGCTCGGGGGGAGCTGCAGACCATCGGCGCCACCACGCTCGATGAGTACCGCAAGCACCTGGAGAAGGACGCCGCCCTCGAGCGCCGCTTCCAGCCCATCAAGGTGGAAGAGCCGACCGTGGCCCACACCATCGAGATCCTCCGGGGCATCCGCGACCGCTACGAGGCTCACCACCGGGTCACCATCACCGACCAGGCCATCGTCGCCGCCGCCAACCTGTCCGACCGCTACATCTCCGACCGGCACCTGCCCGACAAGGCCATCGACCTCATCGACGAGGCCGG
>JBBQRO010000109.1:0-11148 GCA_038214685.1 Acidimicrobiales bacterium | reverse complement strand
GGACCGGAGGACCACCTTGTCGATCAGCCGGCGGTACTCGGCCCGGGTGGAGTCCTCGAGGGTGGGGGAGTGCAACGGCCACCACGCTTCCACGGCGCCGGTGAAGCTGGTCCGGTGGGCGCTGATGTCGACGTCCTGCAGCCGGCGTTCGATGGTCTGCGCCGCCTTGCGCGCCGCCACCCTGCCCTTCGCCTCGAACCTGCGTCGTGCCCGCCGGTACTTCCCGGTGCTGTCCCGGCCGAGGTAGACGATCACCTCCCAGCGGGTGGAGTCCTCGCCGCCGAGCTGGGTGAGCTTCACGAAGATGTGGTGGCGTCAGGCGGGAAGACGGTGTCCCACGAGACGGCGTTCTTCCAGATCGTGATCGGCCGGCCGGTGGTGCGGGCTTCGTTCTCGGCCATCTGGTAGGCGGCTGGCTCGTTCGCGGCGATTGGGCCGTTCGATGGGTCCTTCACGTACCAGATCGTCTTGGCCATCGCCGCCCCCCTCAGGTCGTCCTGGGGGAACTTTAGCGGTCGATTTGCACACCCGCTTGCACACGGGGGACGCTCAACCGGGCGTCATGCGAACCGGCACTGCCGCTGACCTGCGGTTACGTGTGCCCCTGGTCAGGATCGAACTGACGTAGTCTTCGGATTAAAAGTCCGCATGCACGGGTCAGGACTCCAACTAACCGGGTAAACAGGGGTCTATCGTCGCAGGTCAGGGCGTTCCGTCCCTGGTCACAGGCCCGGCCGATTTGCACGGAAGTTTGCACACATCTCGGGCCCCTCACGCGGCTCGGCAGCCGCACCGATTCCGACCCACACCGCGCAGCTCCCACGTCAGCCTGCCGCACGTCTCGCAGCTGAACCCGTAGGCGTCCCGCTTCGACCGGTTGCACGGCTTGCACGCCAGCACCACGTTCTCCCCCCCGCCCCCACCTTGGGACGCGGGGATCACGTGGTCGTACTCGGCAGGGGTCGCTGGTTGGGCGCAGTAGGCGCACAGCCCTTCGTGCCGCTCTCGGATGTCCCGCTTCATCGCAGGGGTGACCGACCGGCGGTGAGCGGTGATCCCCCGCATCGTCCAGCGCATGATCTGCGCCTGGTGGTCCTCGGCGCCGCAGTCATCGAGCGCTCGGTCGATCGCTTTCGCCTGCCCGGGTTCGAGCCCGAACAGGATCTCCCACAAGGCGACCGTCGCACGCCGGCTCTGGCTGAGCCCACGTCTCGCCCTGCACCACACCTCGTCGGTCGCCAGCTCGGGCGGGATCCGCCACGTCTGGGACGGGTACTTGCGGGCGTGCAGCAGCCCCGCCTTCGCTGCGGCCATCACGTACTCCATCGGCACGCCCAGTTCGTCGGCGTACTCGCTGGTCCGCAGCCACCGCTCGATCGGGTACTCCGACACGAACTCCGGGGTAGAATCCACCCTGCCTCCAAGGTCACGACTTGTGGGACACGGCCCCGGCAGTTGACGCTGCGCGGGGCCTTCCCCATTCTACCGTTCGGGCAGGTCAGCACACGCGCAACGGCCCCCGCCAGTGAAGGTCGGGGGCCGTCTGCGTGGGGTGAGGGTAGCCGATCAGCCACCTCGTCGTCTGGCTCGCATGTCTCGATTGTGCTCGTCCCGCGCCGTCCGGCACGCCTCGCACAGCGGCTCGCCTCGACGCTGGTGCCGCACCACCGCCGGCCAGGTTCCACACGGGGCGGTCGCTCGAGGTGGGCCACCGCGACGGCGGGCCCGGTAGGTCCGGGCCCGCTCTGCGTCCGAGGCTGCGGTCACCGCTTCGGGTAGAGCTTGAAGCAGGAGGAGGCGGCGCCAGCCACTGTGCCGTCCTCGAGCACGAACCGGGTGACGTACCGGGCCAGCGCCCCGCAGTGCGGGCAAGAGGTGTTGCCGTACTCGCCGCTGTCGTCCACGCCGAGCACCTTGACGACGGTGGGCAGGGTCTCGCCGGTGCGCTCGACCCGCTCGGCGGGGGTGCCTGCCTTGCTCGCCCGAGGCTTCGGGGGTGCGTTGCGGACCTGGCGGGTGGTGTAGGTCTTCCAGTTGCTCTTGCCGTAGCGGACGTTGTAGTGGCCCTCGAACGAGGAGAACACGGTGCCCTCGACCCAGGCGGACTCGCCGTTGTCGTTGTGGCCCTTGACCCACACTGTCGCGCCGGCGGGGAGCGGGTGGGCGAGTGCTGCGGTCGAGGTCATACCCGAAGTGAACCACATAGCGTCACGCTAGGCAAGCGCATCGGGGTTAGGTCATGCCGCGTTCAACCACACCACCTCGGCGGAAGTGGCACCGCGCCGCGTGGTTTTCACCGTGCCCGCCTGCGTGAAGGGCAGCCAGTCCGCGCCTTCGTTCTCGCACACGATCACCTGCCCCGGTCGTGACCTGGCCCACCCCGCCAGGGCTGGGAAGTCGATCCGGTCGGACCCGTAGTGGTAGTGCTTGCCTGCCCGCTGGTACGGAGGGTCGAGGAACCACGTCGCTGTGCCCAGGTCGGGCAACGTCGTGTAGCACCCCTCATGGATCTCCCAGTGAGCGATGCGGGGAAGCTGCGCGGCGATCGTTTCCTTGACCCGTGACCCCCAGAAGGAGCCAGGGCGAATGCCTGAGCGCATCCATGACGAGGGCGCACGGCGAGGGCGGGAGGCGCCACGGTTGAGCCAGAACCCCACCAGCCCTCGAGCTCCGGGGCACAACTCAAGGTCGTCGACCGTCTGGCCTGGTCCGAGGTCGGGGATGGCTAGCACTTCGTCAGGCGTAGCGGTGGTTAGGTAGCGCCACACGGCGGCGATCACTGGGTCGATTTCGCACAGGATCACCCGCCGATCCGGGTAGCGGACCGAGTAGCCGGCGGAGCCGGCGAACGGCTCGACGATGGTGCCGAAGGCCGGGACTGGGAAGTGGCTGGGGGTATCGCGCCACTTGCCCCCATAGAACCCGAAGAACGGACGCAGGTCACGTGCTCGGTCGCTCACGCCCCCTCCTTCAACGCCCGCTGCACCGCCATCTCGTACTGGTGGCGGGCCAGCATCCAGTGGCCGTTGGTGTCCCGATGTACCGGCACGATCACCCCGTCTGGGAGACGGATAGTTCCACGTCGACGGGTGTCGTCCACGGCCAGACGGGAGTAGATCCACGGCTTCGACCGTCCGCACTTCAATCGGGCGAATTCGGGAATCGACCAGTAGTCCTGGCCAAGGAGCTGCTCGAGGGACTTGGCCATCAGGCCCCGCCGTTGGACTTGACGCCTGATCGGTAGACAGCTTGGGCCTGCGTTCGCCCAGCGCGATTCGGGCGGGGCTCGGTAGCTGTCTGGACCAGGTTGTTGTCCCGGGCCATCTTGAGCCCCCGGTCCCACCGCTCCCTGCCCACTTGCTCGAAGACCGAGCGAAGGGCTGTGGTGGTCAGTCCGTCGTCGCCGGCCAGCTTGACCGCATGGGCGATGAGGGCGGCCACGTTGCCGTCGTCAAGCGGCAGTCGCTGTGGCTCACCGCCGTCACGGTTCATCCAGGATCTCCCCGTCGTCGAGCGGTAGGCGTCGGCGACGTAGGCCGTGACGTCGTCGAGGGTGCGCAGGCGGGCGAACGCCCCGATGTGAATGACGTTGTCGCTCACTGACCACCATCCTCGAGCAGGGCCGCCTCGACCTCTTCGATGGTCATCCCGTAGCCGGTCTGGTGGTTGCCGGCCACGATGGTGTTGTTGTTCGGGTCGACCAGTTGGTAGGTCCCGAAGTCGTAGGCCCGGGGATCACGGCGGCGGGACTTCTCCACCTTCAGGCCCTGGCGTTCTGCCATCCGCCGCACACGGTTCTCGTGCACCTTCTCGTCCGTCATGCTCCCAAGTGTACTGGACGCCATGCCGGAAAGTGTGCCCGAAGGTGTGCGGGAATGAAGATGGCCTGGTCGGCCCGGTTAGCCTTCGATCACTCGTGCTGCCGACGCTTCCGACGAGCCACGGCCCGAGCCCACACGAAGATGATGGTGAAGACGGTCAGCGTGACGACAGCTATGACGAAGAATACGACCTCGGCGGGCTTGCGCTCGTCTTCGAACGGGAACCAGATGATGCGCAACCACGCCCACGCAGTGACGGCGACGTAGAACCACCACCGCTCCGCCCAAGGTCGGCTGGCCTGGGGCTCTGTCACATCTCGCCGCCCTGCTTCTTCCGCTCCCGGTAGCGGCGCTGACCCTCATACCCGCTGGGGTTGAACCGGTTGCGGGCTGTGTGGTGGCTGATCCCTAGGGCGTCCCCGATGTCCTTCCAGCTCGCCCCGGCCGTGCGAGCTCGACTGACCGCGTCCCGCACGTGGTCGGCGTCCCCGATGCCGTCTGCCCACGCGACCCGAAGGATCGGGTCGTCGGGAGCGTGCTCGGCCAGGGCCTCGGCCTCTGCCTTGCCCTGTCGCCGAGCGGCCTCGATGTCCTCGGGATTGGTCGCCACCTCCTCAGCCTAGACGGGTGCGTGTAGTGACTAGTGCTGTTAGCCGCTTTCGCCGTTGTGTTACTAGCCGCTAGTCGCTACTCTGCGTTTAGTCGCTAGTAACCACCGGGCGCCGCCCGACAGCCACAGGAGAGCCACCCATGAAGTTCGTGCACGTCGACCTGGACCGCCTCGGTCCCGTGGTCATCCGTGAAGTGCCGACCGCTCGCACCCAGTCCGACAAGGTGACGCCCCTGGTCAACGGCAACGGCGAGCAGGTGTACACGGGGCGGGTGCTGATCCCCGGCACCGCCCGCAGCGCGTTCGCTGACCCGCTGCCCGGTCAGGTGCGGCTCAAGTTGGAGGGCAACCCGCCCCCCGGCGGTCTGGAGCCCGGCGCCATCGTCCGCCTCGGTGGGCTGGTGAAGCTGTCCGCCTGGTACCAGCGCGGAGCCCGGGGTGCGGCGGCCACGAGTCAGGCCACGATCACCGCTGAGCGGATCACCGTGGTCACCGGTGAGGCCCCGCAGCTCATGGGCTACGTGCCCGTCTCCCCGCCCGTGTCGGACCCGTTCATCGCCCTTGGCGTCGAGCAGGACGGGGACCAGTGGGACCTGGTGGCCATGGTGCCCCAGGCGGTCGTCGACCAGCAGGGCGTGGTCAAGGTGCGGTTGAGCGCCAAGCCCGACGACGGTCTGATCGGCATGCCCGTCCGGTTCGTCGACATGGCCGCCAAGGTCATCCAGCCCGACAGCGAGGACGTCGGTCGCAGCGCAAAGGCCGAGCTGGCGTTCTTCGCCACCGCCGTGATGGCCGCCACGCCCGAGATGGCCACCGCCGGCCCCGCCCGCCGCAACAGCCAGGACAACGCCAAGACGACCGAGGGCGGTGAGTCGTGAACCTGGAAGTCGTGGCCGGCCTGTTGAACACCACCGTCGAGGAGATCGAGCGCATCCGGCAGCAGGGGGCCGCAGACGAGGAAGACCGGGGCGAGCTGCGGGAGAAGGCATCCCGCTACGACAACCTCGTCCACGCCATGGGCCAGCTCGACCCCAAGTGGTCTGACCCGAAGGTCTGCATGGCCCGCCAGCGGGAGTTGTTCCTCGAGGCGTCTCTGTTGATGGACGGTGTCGAGCGGTGCGTGGCCGAGATGATCGACATCGATGACCTGGCACAGGACGCGTCGATGATCGCTCACCTCGGTGACGAAGACGCCGCCTTCAGTGGCCTGACGCCGTACGGCAGCGACCTGCTCAACAAGATCCTGCAGCGGGGCGATTCGCTCGAGGCGATCTACCCGACCCGGCTGGCAGAAGACCTCAGTAACGCCGAGTAGCGGCCAGGGCAACAGAGCGCACCACTGACCAGCCCGGGTTGCTCACGAAAGGAATGACCTGCTCATCCCACCCGGGCGAGCGCACGGTCAGGAATGGCAACGCCTGACCAGCAGTGAAGTCAACGGAGCCCCGGCGGTCCGACCCGCCGGGGCTCCACCACATCCCGACCACCCCGACCTTGCGAGGAACACGATGACCGAGACCATCCAACCGTACGCCCGGGCCGCGCTCGAGCTTTACATCCAGACCGCACTCACCACCCTGTGGCTGCTCGGCGTCACCGCCGGCACCGTGCTCATCTTCGGCCAGTTCCGCAACGGGGCCGTGCAGCGCTGCATCCACCGTGGGCTCATCCGGGCCCGCTGGGCGTCCGTGGCCCGCTCCACCGGGCTGGCCGTCACCAAGGACAAGCGGGCCGCTGGAGCCGTCTCAGGCGTCGGCATGCTCGCCCTGCTGTCGGGCCCAATCGACAAGCCGTCAGCCGGTACAACGGGCGGTACAGCAAGTAAGCCGGTCGAGCGTCTGCCCAAGCTGTCCCACGGTCGGGCCAGCACCACCCGCAGCGCGGTGACGTGGCGGGTGAAGCCGGCCCGTGGGCAGTCGGTGGACGACGTCGCCGGCAAGTCCGAGGAGCTGGCCGCCGCGCTCGGTTGCCACCAGGTGATCGTGACCCGTGACCGCCCCAACCGGGGCCAGTTGACCGCCGTGCTGCGGGACGAGCTGTCCGCCTCGAGGTCGTGGCCCGGGCCCGGTGCTGGCGTGGGTATCACGGCCACGGGCGAGCCGCTGGACCTGCCGCTGCTGGGCGGCCACTGGCTCCTCGCCGGAGTGATCGGCTCCGGTAAGTCCGCGTGGCTGAACGCCTTGTTGGCCGCCTTGGTCACCTCGGGGACGCCCCGTTATGTGATCGGCATCGACCCGAAGGTGGTCGAGCTGTCCGCCTGGTCGCCCGCTCTCGACGGCGTGATCATCGACCTGCCCGAGGTGTCGGGCGCCCTGGTCGCCGTCCACGACGAGATCAAGAGCCGCTACCGGCGCCTGGCCGTGCTGGGCCGACGGAAGCTCGAGGTGCCCACCAGGGACATGCCCCTGCTGGTCGTGGTCATCGACGAACTGGCCGAGCTCGCCCGCCAAGCCCCAGGCGAGGAGAAGACGGCACCGGTCGAGCGGATGCGTCTGCTGTCCTCGATCGCCGCCATCGGTCGTGCTGCCGGCGTCGTACTCGTCGTCGCCACCCAACGACCGAGCGCCCAACTCATCGGTGCCGACCTGCGGGCGAACTTGACCCGCAGGGTGTGCTGCCGGACGACGGATGCCTACGGAGCGGAGGCCACCCTCGGCCCGGAAGCGTCGGACCTCAAGCCCTGGCTCCTCAACCCGGCCACCCCCGGATCCGCCTGGGTCGTCAGTGAGGCCCACCCGCACCCCGTGCTGGCCCGCTCCTACTGGTTGGCCGACGAGGACGTGGACGCCATCGTGGCCGCCAACCCCGCCCCGCGCCGTGACGGCGACGACGGTCAGGCGGCAGCCCGATGATCGAGATCGTCCGCTCCTACATCAACGACGGCATCGGCCTGATCCAGATTGGCGCCGTGCTCGTCGCCGGTTTCGTCGTCCTCGCCGCATGGACGAAGACCAAGTCGGCCACCGCGACCGTCGGCGCCATGGTGCTCGGCGCCCTCGTGATCGGGTTCGTGATGAACGCCGAATGGTTGGGCCAGAAGACCGGCGAGGACATCACGCGCCGTGAGAACGGCCTCGGTGCCCAGGTGATCGACGAGGTGGCGTCATGATCGGCCGCGCCGTCACCTGGCTGGTGGCCGTCATGGTCACCGGCTCCGTCCTCGCCCTCCTCGCCCTGATGACGATCCTCATCGTCGGCAACGTGGTGGTCACCAAGCTCGAGGCGGTCCTCCCGTGAGCGCCACCCGCGTCACCGTCCTCGAACGCCCCGATGGCGGCTGCGAGCTCGTCGTCAACGCCCTCGGCCAGGTGCTCACGGTTCGGCTCGACTGCGACCAGGCGGTGCACCTCGGCAAGTTGTTGCTCGACGGTGGGCTGGCGCCCACGGTGGTGGGCCGGACATGACCGTCGAGGTCAACGAGCACGGCCGTGAGCTGGACGCCACCTGCTCGTGCTGCGACAACGCCATCACGTCCGACGAGGCCGCCGAGTACGACGGTGAGTGCTTCGTGTGCTTCGAGGAGGACGAGGACCGACGAGCCGAGCAGGTGGCTGTTCATGGCGATGACCCGCCGTGGGGTCCGAGTGATCCGAGCACGCCGCCCTGGGCGCCACCTGGGTGCACAGCATGACCCCCCTCGAGGTGGTGCTGACCCACCAGTGCGCCGACCGCTGCAAGCCCTGGGCCCACGCGCACGTCGTGTGGCTCCGCTGGGGTGAGGACGACTTCCGCCGGCTCGACAACGAGCTGATGCGGCAGCGGTTGATCCTGTCCTCGGCTCGCCCGATCCGTCGTGACGCCGCCGGGCCACGGCCAGACGACGTGTGCGGGTCGTGCTGGCCATGGGAGGTGCAGTGGGCCCGTCGGCGCACAACCGCTACAGGCCCCGCTGCAACTCCTGGCGGTGACGTAGCCGGGAAGGTCAGGGCCGGGGTGGGACGTGACGAGCGCGGGCCTTGTAGCGGCCACGCAGGGCAACCAGCACGACAGCTCGACCTGTTCACCAGCAGCGGTTCCCCCCGCTCGCAGGAGACGTGACCGGTCACCACGCCGCCGGCACCGTGCCCCCGCCCCCGCCTGTACCAACCGGTACACCGGGGGCGGGGGACGTTGTCGTCTGGCGCCGCACGAAGGGCCCCAACCCGGCCCAAGGCTTCGGCCTCGTCCAGTTCACCGACGGCCGCACCGTCATCCTCCGACCGATCACGGGCAGCGCGTCGCACGAGGTCCGCCGCCCCCTTGCCGACGTCGCCGTCATCGCCCCCGCCGGCCAGTTCCTGTCCGCCCTGCAGTCCGAGCTCGAACGGATCCACCCATGGTGACCCCCCACCCCACCACCGCCTCATCCCCCGGAACCGCTGGGAGCACGGACACGCCCGGCGCGCCGAAGTGGGGGGCGGGGTCGGAGGAGACCCCCACGAGAGGCGCCAGTCCGGGCGTCGGTAGTGCGGGAAGCGGTGACCCTGTTCTCGGAACCCAAGGGAACTACCGACGCGCGGAGGGTGTGACGGCTGAGGATCGGGAGAGGAGGTCGTCGAAGTTCGTGCTCCGGGAGCGGGGTCGGGCCTTCCAGACGAAGAAGGGGCCGAGGGCGTGCGGGCGGTGGGCTCTGGCGCAGCGGCTGTTCGTGGTCGAGCACGACGGGCGGGCGAGCGTCGGCGGGCACCTGTCGTGCGGGATGGTGCACCTGTGCGTCGTCTGCGCCGCCCGGGTCGCCGCCCGCCGCTCCGCTGAGGTGGCCGACGCCATCGACCGCTGGCAGGGCCAGGACGGGCGGGTCAGCTTCGTCACCCTCACTGTCGCCCACCAGGTGTCCGACGAGCTGGGCCGGCTGCTCGACGTGCACACCCAGGCCCTCGCCCTGTTCCGTCGCCGGTTCCGTGAGTCGGGCTGGCGGGCTGACCTGGGTGTGGCCGGCGACATCATCAACTGGGAAGTGACCCGCTCGGCCTGGCACGGCTGGCACCCACACCGGCACCTGTTGCTGTTCCACCGTCAGGTGTCGGACCCCCTGTGGGCTGGGTTCCACCTGTGGCTGACCAGGACGTGGGCGGACTGTGTGGCCAGGGTCAGCCCGGAGCACGCCCCGTCGACGTCGGTGGGTGTGGGCTGCCGGTTGGAGGTCGTCCCGTTCGCTGACGGGGAACGGTTCGCCGCGTACATCACGAAGGACGGCGCGGTCGACGCCGCCCTCGAGCTGATCCACGGCCAGGACAAGACCGGGGGCACGTCACGCACTCCCTTTCAGCTCCTTGCCGACGCCGCCGACGGTGACCGCCAGGCCGCCGCCCTCTGGCACGAACACGGCCGAGCCATCGAGGGGAAGTACCGGGTGAAGTTCTCCAAGGGGCTACGCGCCGTGCTGGGCATGACCGTCGGCAAGTCCGACGTCGAGCTGGCGAACGAGGACGAGGAGGGCGACCCGATCACCGAACTGGACGACGCCGAAACTGCCCTCGTACTGCAGGTCCCCGCCCTCATCCCTGTCGTGTGCGATGCCGCCGAACGTGGCGGGGCCGACGAGGTGCACCACGTGCTCGCCGCCGCCCTGGCCGTGCTGAGCTGGACGGACCGTGCGGCCATGCGGAAGTGGGCCAGGGACCGGGTCGGGCTGGGCGGGAAGTGGACGAAGATGCCGGCCCGGCGGCCGCTCGTACCTACGAGTCGCTAGCTGCGGCGATGGCCTGTCGGGCCAGCTCGACCAGGTCCTCCCGGTCGATCACCGAGCGCATGTTCTCCGCCTGCCAGATCGTTTGCGGGCCGTTGGGCAGGGCGTACACGATCGGCCCCCGGTTGGGCTCACGGCCGACGATCACGCCGGGGCTGCCGCCTCGTCGGTTGACCACGATGTCGCCGATGGCGAAGGTGCGTCCGTTGGGCATGGCCCGGACACTACGAACGTGCGTTCGGTGGGTCAAGGGTGGCGCGTCCGACTTGGGTCTTCCCAACCGAGGTCCGCGCATGTACCGTTCGACAGGTCGATGTCGTCGACCGTCCCGGATGGATGAAGTACGCACAAACTCGCATCCAGATGTCTGAGTCTGCATAGAGAAGCGCCTTGTTCGGACGTGAGCGGGCCGCTGCATCTTCGCAGGCGGGGGAGCGTCCCCGAAGTGCCCCCCCGCTGATCTGAAGGTGCTCGCAGTCCCTCGCGCCAACGCAGGGGGCTGTAGTGACTCGTTTGGAGCGGGTGGAACTAGTGGGCTGGCAGATGTTCAGGGCTCTGGTGCCGTGGACGGCGATGCTTCTTCTGATCTTGGCGGCTGGCCGGACGCTGGTGGACCCACGCTGGCTGCGTGAGTTCCCGATGGTGCCGACTGGTATAGGCACGGCCGCTCTGGCGTTGTTCGCCTACGCAGGGCGGCGGATCCGGGTGTTGGAGGATCGGGACAGGTCTCGAGGCCCGTGAGGCCGGGCTACCTCTGAGCGGGTGGTGGGTGAACGAATTCGCACCCGCTAACTCGGTCCCTGACGGTCCGAGCCGACCTGGGGAAACGCCCCTACGCACACTGTGACCAGGGCGTTTACCTCGTAATGAGCAGGTCAGGAGTTCAATTCTCCTCTCGGGCTCTACTGGTCGGCACGAATGGGACACGTCGGCACGGTGGCGCAGCAGCAGGCCTGGTCGGGTCGAACCCCGTCAGGTCGGCCGCAGCGAGTTCAGCGAGCGTCGCAACACCACGGTGGTGCCCTCCTCGCCCCGGTGGACCTCGACGG
>JBBQRO010000108.1:0-11168 GCA_038214685.1 Acidimicrobiales bacterium | reverse complement strand
AGATCTCCCAGACCGCCGAGGCCTGGGTGATCGTGACGTCATTGAGGACTCCGAGCCCGCCGATGACGATGCCGGCCAGCAGCATGCCGCGGAGGTTCACCGAGCTGCCCAGAACGCCCCGAAGGTAGGTACCCTCCTCCGACGACAAGCCGGTCAGTCGGGTGGCCTCCACGAACACCACGCCCAGGGCGGCGGTCAGGCCCAAGGCCACCAGCGTGCCCAGCACCGCGGTGGTGGTTCGAGCCGACACTCCGTGGGCCAGATAGATGATGACCAGGGCGATCACCGCGGCCCCGACCACCGCGGCAGCCAGGGCGCTTTCCCCGGCCAGAATGGCGGGGAGCACGAAGCGCACGATGACCAGCAGGCTCACGCCCAACCCGAGAAGCGCCGCCGCTCCCCGCCACCGGGCCAGCCCGACGACGGCTAGGCCGAACAGCAGGCCCAGGGCCAGCAGAGGGGTCCGCCGCTGAAAGTCGGCGAAGTAGTAGGCCACCGGTGCGCCCGGATCAGCTGCGCGACCCAGAATTATCTTGTTTCCCTCACTGAGAGTGGGTTGATCAGGGCTCTCGGTGATGTCGAGCGTCGTGAACTGGCCGTCTTCGGGGCCACTGTCCAGCCGGGCGGTCACATCGCGGCATACGAGGGCCACACCGGGCAGCGCTGAGCGGCACGGGACGACAGGGGCGGCGGTCACCGTCGCCTGCACCAGGTCGACTGGGGTGCCCAGCCCGCCGGAGATGTCCTTGGGCGTCGGTGGAGGCCAGAGGACCACCAACCCCACCAGCGTGGCCAGGCTGAACAGCCCGATCGCTCCAAACAGCGCCCGGCGCAGGGGAGGGGGAAGCCTGAGGTCGCCCGTCGAGGACGGCAGCGAGCCGTGGCTGTGAGCCAAGGCGCCATTCTGACCTCCCGGCGGGCCTTTCAGGCTCGGGCCGCTCCGGGTCGGATCGGGGAGTGGAGGATGGCTCGGCGCTGGCCCGTCGTAAGCCGGATGCGCCGTGGTCGCTCCGACAGAGCGCGGCTCACCACCCGCACGACGTCATCAACCGAGACCGGCACAGCCCGGTGGTCGGAGGAGCTGGCTGCACCACTCATCTGACTGCACCATTCATTATGGTCTCTCCTTGTCTTTCGACATACCGAGCGTATCAGTCGGAGAACCACTGCAGCAGGTCGACAAGCACACGTGCCACTTCCTGCGCAGTCATCAGCTGGGCGTCGAATCCCTCGGCGGTGGCCAGTGGACTGTCGGGCTCGGTTGAAGATCCGGCAAGGACGGCGATCACGTCGTCGCGCCCGTTGGTGACCGGCATGGCGGCCACCACGGCCAGGTTCCGGGCCCGATGCTGCTGGGCCGACGTCAGCCCGTAGGTGTGGTCGGACACTTCAAGCCCTCGGACCAGCACGTACTCACCCGACGCCCATGCCTCACCGACCGCCCCGACACCGGGCTTCCATCCCTGGCTGGGGCTCGGCCGCCCTTCGAACGCGGGAAGCAGCAGCTCCCGCTGGTCGTCGAACAGGTAGAGGTGGAACCAGGCTCCGGCCAGCGGACCGTCGTCGGGAGCTAGGAGGCGACCAAGCACCTCCGACGACAGGACCAGCCGGGTGGCGGCCACGACCTCGCTGACCTGGACCGGCGCCCCGTCGTCGGATGCCGCCAGGCCGGTGGACAGCTCCCGCTGCACATCGTCGGCCAGGGTCAGCTTGAAGCCGGTGGCCGGACCGAGCTCGGCGTCGCGCAGACGGGGCAGGACCACCCCCAGGGTGACCAGGCCGCTGCCGAAGATCAGCAGGCCGAAGGCGTAGGCCTCGTTTCCGTCGCCCTGGGCGACCGACGCCACAAGCAGGCCCGAGCCCAGCACCACGAGGATCAGGCTGCCGCCGTGGCGGGCCATCCACGGTCCGACCCGAGATCCGCCGCCGGTGGTCATACCGACATTGTCTCAGGACGCTGCGACAACTCCGGGGTGGGCTACTTCTTGTGCACGGGGCCGAAGGCGTCGCCCAGGCCCCGACGGGCCTTCTTCAGCAACGAGTCGGCGTCGTCGGCGGCCGCTTCGGAGCTCGGGCCGGTGCCTTGGGCGGTGCGGCCGTCGGCATCGGTAGTGAGGCGCACGACGCTCTCGTTGCCAGCACCGTCGAATACCGACATCTCGGCGACCCCTCCGTCCTCGGCGAACGGTGCCCGCACACCTTCGCCTGGACCGGCGCGGTGCTGAGGGTGATCGCTTTCGCCGGCGATGTCGGGTTGACGCTCTTCGTTGTCACTCATGCCCGTGTCCTACCCACGGCCCGGAGGTCGCGAACCGCACAGGAGGTAGCGTGACTGGCGGTGGCCGACCAGGCAAGGTTCAGCGAACTGGCGATGGAGTACATGCCGTCGCTCTACACCGCGGCGCTGCGCATGACCCGGAACCCCGCCGACGCCGAGGACCTTGTGCAGGAGACGTACCTGAAGGCGTACCGGGCCTTCAACAGCTTCACCGAGGGCACCAACCTCAAAGCCTGGCTCTACCGCATCCTGACCAACACCTACATCAACGCCTACCGGGCCAAGCAGCGCCGCCCGGAGGAGTCCGACATCGACGACCTCGAGAATTTCTATCTGTACAGGCGCCTTGGCGGCCTTGAGGGAGCCACTGCCGGGCGCAGCGCCGAGGACGAGGTGCTCGACCACTTCACCGAGACCGAGGTGAAGGAGGCCATCGAGGCCCTTCCCGAGCAGTTCAGGATGGCCGTGCTCCTGGGCGATGTGGAAGGGTTCTCCTACAAGGAGATCGCCAAGATCCTCGATGTGCCCATCGGAACGGTCATGAGTCGTCTGCATCGCGGAAGAAGGGCGCTCCAGAAGCGGTTGTACGAATTCGGACGTCAGCGTGGACTTGTATCCGAGCGTGAGGGGACCCATGGGTGAGCACTGCATAGAGGCTGTGGAGTTGCTGTACCACTACCTCGACGGAGAGCTCACCGACGATCGAAGGGTCCTGATCCAGCGCCATCTCGACGATTGCCCCCCGTGCTTCGAGGCCTACGACTTCGAAGCCGAGCTCCGCATCGTCGTGCGCCAGAAGTGCCGCGACCACGTGCCCGAAACGCTCATGCTGCGGGTCGCCGCCGCCCTTCACGACGTGGAGGAACGGGCGGAATAGCCGGTGCTCCCCTCAGGTTGGGGAGAGCATGTCCGAAGGATCTGTCGCAGCCCACCCGATCGCCGGGAACGACCGGCCGTCGAAGGTGTACAAGGCAGGGCGGCAATGCCGCCAGACCGGGTGCGCCACCATCCTGTCCATCTACAACGATGGGCAGTTCTGCTCCCAGCACGCTCCCATGGTCGTGCCCCGGGTGCGCGGAAAGAAGATTGCCTGACAGTCGCCTGATAGTGGGGCTTTCGCCGCATCCGCTACAGGATCATCTGCGCCGGCCGGTACAGTCGCCGGCATGGAGCTCCTACTTGCGGCGGCCAAGCCCTGGGCGTACTGGATCGCACCCATCCTGGTGGTGGCCTCGATCCTGGGCGTTCTCTCGGTGATCTTGCAGTACGTGTTCAAGGTCGTGGCGGCCAAGTACCCGAAGACGTGACCGGCCCGGAAGGCCGGTCCGACGAGCACGACGGCCCAGGGGGCCGGTCCGACGAGCACAACGGCCCGGAAGGCCCGTCCAACAAGCCCTCCGGCCCGGAAGGCCGGTCCGGCCACACAGTGGACGCCATCGCCTGGGACACCGCAGAGCGCGTCGCCATCCGGGTGGCCGGGCGGGAGCCCCTGGCTGAGTCGTACCACTACTCCTCCCTGGAACCCGACTTCCGGGAGTTCACGGCCGAGGCCGAGGCCCTGGTGGAGGCCGAGACCGGGCTGCGGTCCCTCGCCGGCCCGGCCCGTTCCCGGGTCACCGATCGGGCGGGATGGATCCGGGCCAACCTTGCCTCGTTCCAGCGGTTGCTTCGGCCCCTCACCGACCGCTTGGGCGAGCGCATGGGTTCCACCAAAGTGGCCCCAGTCGGGCGACAGATCGCCGGCGCCGAGGTCGGTGCCCTGCTGGGATGGATGTCGACGCGTGTGCTGGGCCAGTACGACATGCTGGTCATCGAGAACGAGAACCCCGACGACCAAGACCTCGTCTACTACGTCGGTCCGAACATCCTGGCCCTGGAGAAGCGCTACGGCTTCCCGCCCCGGGAGTTCCGGCTCTGGCTGGCCCTCCACGAGGTCACCCACCGCATGCAGTTCACCGGCGTCCCGTGGCTGCGGCCCTACTTCCTCTCCCTGGTCGACGACAGCCTGTCGTCGTTCGACCCCGACCCCAAGCGCCTGGTCGAGGCCCTCAAGCGGGCGGTAGGGGAGGCCCGGGCCGGGCGCAACCCTCTCGACGAGGGGGGCATCGTCACCGTGCTGGCCTCTCCCGAGCAGCAGGTGGTGATCCAGCGCATCGGCGGGCTGATGAGCGTGCTCGAGGGCCACGGCGACGTGATCATGGACCGGGCGGCCACCGACCGGGTGCCCAGTGCCGAGCGGTTCAGCAGCGTGCTCCACGACCGGCGCCAGGCCACGGGCCCGGCCAAGTTCATCCAGAAGCTCGTCGGCCTGGAGGCCAAGATGCGCCAGTACGAGGAAGGCGAGAAGTTCCTCGAGGCCCTCGAGGCGGCCGGCGGTGAAGGCATCGACCTGCTCTGGCGTGGCCCGGAATACCTGCCCGACCTGAGCGAGATCCGCAACCCCCAGCGCTGGCTGTCGAGGGTGTCCGAGGCCTCCGCCGCCAGCGCGTAGTGAACGACTGGGCCGCGCCCCTGGCCCGATGCACCTTCCCGCCGCCGGCGACCAACGTCACCTGCGCGGTCTCCGGCGGCGCCGACTCGTTGGCCCTGCTCGCCCTGGCCTGCGCCGCCGGCTGCCGGGCGACGGCCGTCCATGTCGACCACAGCCTGCGGCTCGGCTCGGCGGCCGAAGCCGGCGTGGTGGCCGACGCGGCCCACCGGCTGGGCGCCCGTTTCCGGGCCGAGAAGGTCGACGTCGCCCCCGGGCCAAACCTGGAGGCCCGGGCCCGGGCGGCCCGCTACGCAGTGCTGCCCCCCGACACCCTCACCGGCCACACCGCGGACGACCAGGCCGAGACCGTGCTGCTCAACCTGCTGCGGGGCGCCGGCCTCGACGGCCTGGCCGGGATGCGCCGTGCGAATCACCCGATCCTCAACCTGCGCCGGGCCGAGACTCAGGCCGTGTGCGCCGCTGAGGGCCTGACGCCCGTCGTCGACCCCACCAACGCCGACCCCGTGCACCGCCGCAACCGGGTCCGGGCCGAGCTTCTGCCCCTCCTGGCCGACATCGCCCAGCGCGATGTCGTTCCCGTCCTGGTCCGCCAGGCCGCTCTGCTCCGTGACGAGGCCGCCTCTCTCGACGTCCTGGCCGCCGGCCTCGACCCGACAGACGCCGCCGCAATGGCCGGGGCGCCCCCGGCCCTGTCCCGACGGGCCGTCCGCCGGTGGCTCACCGACGGCCAGGACCACCCTCCGGACGCGGCGACAGTGGAGAGGGTCCTGGCCGTCGCCCGCAACCAGACCAAGGCCACGGATGTCGGTGGCGGAAGGCGCGTGCTGCGCACGAGGAACGTCCTCCGGCTGGAGCGGTAACGTCCCCCGACGTGACGGAGCGAGGACCGGAGCGCAGCGAAGGCCCCCAGCGACCGGATGACAACGCCCGCGACGATCCCAATCTGGGCGAGATCGTGGTCAGCGAGGAGCAGCTGAAGGAGCGCATCGCCGCCCTCGGACGGCAGATCACCGAGGACTACGCCGGCCGGGCGCCCCTCCTGGTCGGGGTGCTCAAGGGTGCCTTCGTGTTCATGAGCGACCTGGCCCGGGCCATCGACCTGCCCGTTGAGTTTGACTTCATGGCCGTGTCGTCCTACGGCAGCGCCACCAAGACCAGTGGCGTGGTCCGCATCGTGAAGGACCTCGACCTCGACCTGGCCGGCCGCCACGTCCTGCTGGTGGAGGACATCGTCGACAGCGGCCTGACCCTGTCGTACCTGCGCAAGAACCTCATGGCCCGCAATCCAGCCAGCCTGGAGGTGTGCGCCCTGCTGGTGCGCAAGGGTCGCCAGAAACGGTCACCCACGCTCAAGTACGTCGGCTTCAGCATCCCCCCGGAGTTCGTGATCGGCTACGGGCTCGACGTGGACGAGCGCTACCGCAACCTCCCGTTCGTGTGCACCTGGGGGGGCTCGGTACCGTAGAGCCGGTGACCAGGCAGACTGGAGGAGTGAAGACCCGGCTACCCAAGCTGTTCCGAGGCGCGCCCTTCTGGGTGGCTGTGGCCCTGGTGGCCGTGATCGTCGTCGGCGGGGTGTTCAGGGGCGACGGCGACCGCAAGACCCTTCGCCTCGATGAGTTCGAGGCCCAGGTGGCGGGCGGTCAGGTCAAGGACGCCACCGTCGCCGACCGTGACGCGGCCATCGAGGGCGAGCTGAAGAACGGCGACAAGTACCGGGTCAACTACGCCCGCGGTGACGCCGAGAAGACCGTCGACGTCCTCCGCCAGGGCGGGGTGGAGATCAAGGTCGACCACCAGCGCGACCCCATCTGGTGGACGATCGTGCAGACGTTCCTGCCCTTCCTCCTGCTCATCGGGGTCTTCCTGTTCGTGATGAACAGCATGCAGGGCGGTGGCAGCCGGGTCATGCAGTTCGGCAAGGCCAAGGCCAAGCAGGTCAGCAAGGACCAGCCCAAGGTCACCTTCGCCGACGTGGCCGGGGCCGACGAGGCGGTCGAGGAGCTCCAGGAGATCAAGGAGTTCCTGGAGGCCCCGGCCAAGTTCCTGGCCATGGGGGCCAAGATCCCCAAAGGAGTCCTGCTCTTCGGCCCTCCGGGCACGGGAAAGACCCTGCTGGCCCGGGCGGTGGCGGGCGAGGCCGGCGTGCCCTTCTTCTCCATCTCCGGCTCCGACTTCGTCGAGATGTTCGTCGGCGTGGGCGCCAGCCGGGTGCGCGACCTGTTCGAGCAGGCCAAGGCTTCGGCCCCGGCCATCATCTTCGTCGACGAGATCGACGCCGTGGGCCGCCACCGGGGCGCCGGCATGGGCGGCGGCCACGACGAGCGGGAGCAGACGCTCAACCAGCTCCTCGTCGAAATGGACGGGTTCGACACCAAGGCCGGCGTCATCCTCATCGCCGCCACCAACCGGCCCGACATCCTCGACCCCGCCCTCCTGCGCCCCGGCCGGTTCGACCGCCAGATCGTGGTCGACCGCCCCGACCTGGCCGGCCGGCGGGCCATCCTCGACGTCCATGCCAAGAACAAGCCGCTGGCCAAGGGGGTCGACGTCGACGTGCTGGCCCGGCGTACGCCCGGCTTCACCGGCGCCGACCTGGCCAACCTGTTGAACGAGGCCGCCCTGCTGACCGCCCGCCGGGGCTTCACCGAGATCGGCATGCCCCAGCTCGAGGAGGCGGTCGACCGGGTCATGGCCGGTCCGGAGCGCAAGTCGCGGATTATCTCCGACGCCGAGAAGCGGGTTATCGCCTACCACGAGGGTGGCCACGCCCTGGTCGGTCACGCCCTGCCCGACGCCGACCCCATCCACAAGATCTCGATCGTCGCCCGGGGCCGGGCCCTGGGCTGGACCCTGGCCCTGCCCACCGAGGACAAGTACCTGACCTCCCGGGCCGCCCTTCGCGACCAGCTGGCCATGCTCATGGGCGGGCGCACGGCCGAGGAGCTGATCTTCTCCGACCCCACCACCGGGGCGTCGAACGACATCGAGCGGGCCACCCAGATCGCCCGGGCCATGGTCACCGAGTACGGCATGAGCGACGAGATCGGCCCCCAGCAGCTGGGCCAGAAGAACGGCGAGGTCTTCCTGGGCCGGGAGTTCGGTCACCAGTCCAACTACTCCGACCAGGTGGCGGCAAACATCGACTCGGAGATTCGCCGGTTCATCGACGAGGCCCATTCGGAGGCGGCCGAGATCCTCATCGAGCACCGGGCCACCCTGGACCGCATCGCCGACGCGCTCATGGAGAAGGAGACGCTCGACACCGCCGAGGTCATGGAGCTCATGGTGAACGTGCCCAAGCGCCCCCGTCGCCCGGCCGCCCCGTCGCCCGGCATCCAGTCCCCGCCCCGCCGCATCCGCCCGTTCGGGACCCCGTAGACATGGCTGCGACTGCTCCCCAGGCCGAGGGCCGCCCGCCGGCGTTGCGGGCGTCGATCGCCTTCGGCATCGTCGGTGGCATCCTGCTGCTGTTCGGGTTCGTGTCCGCGGCCACCCCGGTCCTGGTGGCGGCCACCGCCGCCGGAACCCTGTCGCTCGTTTCCGCCCTGATCTGGCGGGCCCAGCTCATCGAGGCGTGGCGCAAGGAGCACGGCCGCCCCACTCGCGACTGGTAGGCGTCCGGTGCGGTGGGTCAGCCGCCGAGCGCCAAGGGGTGCCGGAAACTATCGTCCCGGCATGCCCGACCTGACCGGTGAAGAGGGCCGTATCGACACGGCCCGGATCGAGCACGCGGTTCGGGAGATCCTGCTCGCGGTAGGCGAGGATCCGGACCGGGACGGGCTGCGGCGCACGCCGGAGCGGGTGGCCGGCATGTACGCCGAGGTGCTCAGCGGGCTGTGCGATCCGGTGGACCACCTGGCGGTGACCTTCGCCGCCGACCACGACGAGATGATCATGGTGAAGGACATCCCGCTGTACTCGCTCTGCGAGCACCACCTGGCCCCTTTCCTCGGGCGGGCCCATGTGGCCTACATCCCCAACGCCGACGGGCGCATCGCCGGTCTCTCCAAGCTGGCCCGTCTGGTCGACTCCTACGCCCGCCGGCTCCAGGTCCAGGAGCGCCTGACCTCCCAGATCGCCGATGAGATCGACGCCAAGCTCGCGCCGCGCGGCGTCCTGGTGGTGATCGAGGCTGAACACCTCTGCATGTCGATGCGTGGTGTCCGGAAGCCCGGCACCACCACCGTCACCTCCGCCGTTCGCGGACTCTTTCGCACCCAGGCCGCCACCAGGGCCGAGGCCATGGCGTTCATCCATGGCCCGCGATAGTCTTTCACCCGGTGAAGACGGTCGTCCTGGGCGATCGGCCCTCGGAGATTGACGCTTTCCTCGCTCGGCGACGCGCCCTCGATCAGGACCGCTCCGACGAAGTCTGGGAGGGCGACTACCACATGGTGCCCGCACCGCATCCCTGGCACTCGTACATCGACAGGACGCTCGGCGAGCTGCTTGGGCCGCCGCCCAGGCCCGCTGGCTTGGTCGGGCTGAGCGAGTTCAACCTCGGAACGACGATGGCCGACTTTCGGGTGCCCGACGGCGGCTACACCCGTGGCGTGCCCAACGAGGTCTTCGTTTCCACCGCAGCGATCGTCGTCGAGATCCTTTCGCCCGGCGACGAGACGTGGGAGAAGTTTCCGTTCTTCGCCCGCCACGGCGTCGAGGAACTCTGCATCGTCGACCCCCGCCAGCGGGAGATCCGGTGGTTCGTCCTCGCCGGCGCCGCGTACGAGGAGGCCGGCGCCAGCGCCCTGCTCTCCGTCTCCGCCGCCGACCTGGGAGCCGGCATCGACTGGCCTCAGTGAGGCGCTGAGGGCGGAAAAATACCCCTTCAGCACTCGGCTACCCCTCCCGCCGGCCACTACTCTGTGTGTCCGTGAAGCCGTTGGTGATGGGTGTGCTCAATGTGACGCCCGATTCCTTTTCCGACGGTGGCCGGTGGCTCGACCCCGAGGCGGCCTTGGCCCACGGCCTGCGGATGGTTGCTGAAGGGGCCGACGTGGTCGACGTGGGTGGCGAGAGCACCCGTCCCAGCGCCGAGCCGGTACCTGTCGACGAGGAGCTGCGCCGGGTCCTGCCCGTGGTCAAGGCCCTCGCCGCCCACGTCCGGGTGTCGATCGACACCCGCAGGACCGAGGTGGCCGAGAGAGCCCTCGAGGCCGGAGCGACCCTGGTGAACGACGTGTCCGCCTCCCTGGCCCCGGTGGCCGCGGCCGCCGGCGCCGGCTGGGTGGCCATGCACATGCAGGGCGACCCGAGGACGATGCAGCAGGCCCCGGTGTACGACGACGTGGTGGCCGAGGTGCGGGCGTTCCTCGTGGAGCGGGCGTCTTCGGCCGGCGTGGGCGAGGTTTGGATCGACCCCGGCATCGGCTTCGGCAAGACCCTCGAGCACAATCTGGCCCTGCTGGCCCACCTCGGCGACCTGGTGGCCACCGGCTATCCTGTCGTGGTCGGCACCAGCCGCAAGGCGTTCCTCGGCCGACTTACCGGGGGGGCGGAGGCCCACGACCGCATCGAGGCGTCGGTGGCCACCGCGGCCTGGGCCCTGGCCCAGGGGGCGGCCATGGTGCGGGTGCACGACGTCGCCCCCACCGTCGCCGCCGCCCGATTGCTGAGCGATGCCGGCCCGTCCGGTGGAGCCCGGTGATGAAGGGCAAGTGGGCATCGGGGATTGCGCCCCGCAACTTCGCATGGATCATCAAGGACCGCCTGGCCATCAGCGAGCGCCCTGGCGGCTACGCCCGGGCTCACCGCCCGGTCCGTCGCCAAGAGGAGATCATCTGGATTCGCGAGCAGGGCTTCGCCCGGGTTGTCTCGCTGCTGACCTCGCCCCACAACCTCCACGCCTATGACGAGCTGGGCGTCTCCTGGGAGCACATCCCCCTGCCCCTGCACGAGGACCCACGGGTGATGCTGACCGAGCTGTACCCCAAACTGGCCGGCTGGATGGCCCAGGAGGAGAAGGTCCTGCTTCATCAGGAGGAGCTGAGCGACCGCCTCCAGGGCGTGGTGGCCGGCTACTTGGTGTGGTCGGGCATGGTCCCGGCCTCGGCCCATGCCATCGCCATCGTCGAGCAGATCAACTCCCGCCAGATGGGTCCTCCCGGCCGGGAGTTGGTGGCCATCGCCCTGGGTCTCGAGAGGTCCAAGTCCTGAGCGACAGCATCCAGCTGCGGGGGCTGCGGCTGCTGGGCGTCCACGGGGCGCTCCCCGAGGAGAAGGACCGGGCCCAGCCCTTCGAGGTCGACCTCGACCTGGCCGTGGACCTCGCCGGCGCCGGTCGCACCGATTCCCTGGCCGACACCGTCGACTACGGGGTGGTGGCGGCGACGGTTGAGCGGGTCGTCGCCGGCGAGAGCCACCGCCTGCTGGAGCGCCTGGCCACCCGCATCGCCG
>JBBQRO010000107.1:0-11239 GCA_038214685.1 Acidimicrobiales bacterium | reverse complement strand
CTAGGGCAGGAAGCGATAGATGACCGCGTCGTCGTTTCGGTAGAACAGCTCCCACTCGGGCGATGACGCGAGGGCTCGGTCGAGGCCGGCAAGGGCGTCACCGGGCATGAGGCCCAGGACCTCGACGTAGACCTGCTGGTCCGTGCTCAACGACAGGAAGACGTCACCCGGGGTCGCCTCGACGTGCTCCCGGTACAGCCTCGACAGCGCCGGAAGGTCCGCGGGGCCGAGCCGGCGGTGCTGGAACTCCTCGACCGTGCTCAGCACGGGCGGGGTCGATCCGCTCATGAACTCGTCGTACCGCGCCCCCATCCTCGACGGGACATTGGGCGAGATCAGGCCGAGGACGCTGCCTGGCGCCGCGTGATCGAAGAAGTACTGGCTGGCCGCCACCGCTCCGGGCCGGACACGGTACAGCTCGATCGACCCGTAGAAGGCGGACATGAACAACACGACCACGATGGAGAGCGCCAGCCCGATGCCCACGGTCGATCCCCGCCTCCTCTGCGGCCGGTCGGGCGTGGATGGGACCAGGGCGGAGGCGGCCAGCACCGCGGTCCAGGGCAGGGAGAAGAGGTAGATCCTGAAGATGGCCTCGCCGCCGTAGTTCTGGCCCAACGCCACGACAGCGGGCGATGCGGCGAGGAGGACGAGCAGGAGGACCGGACGCCCGGCCCGCACCCTGCGAACCGCTCCGATGGCGCCGAGCCCCCAGAGGCCGAGGATGAGGATCGGAGAGCCGAGCGCTGTTACCTGCCGGCCGCGCATGGGGTTGGCCGTGTTGAAGCCGATGCTTTGGGTGTTGTCGAAGGGGTTGCTCAAGGCGGCGAAGATGTCGCGGGGGCTGAACGGGTCGTTCGACAGGTGGCCGTCGCTCTTGAGGAAGGGCAGGCGGAGGGCGAGGTATCCGAGGGTGATGGCCGCCATCACGGCGAGAGCCCAGCGGGGCCGAACCATGCCGGCTGCGGCGAGCAGGCCCAGGCCGAGCAGGATGAAGAAGGGCGACAGCTGATGACCGACGACCACGACGGTGAAGATGCTGATGAGCGTCCCCAGGACGAACGTCTGGGCCCATCCCGGCAGCGGGGGGCTCGGGTCCGGGCCAGGGTCGGGGGGTTGGGCCATGTCGTTCTCGTCGCTCCTGAGCACCCGCCGAGCCACTCCACCTGCGGCCCGGACCAGCGCTGGCTGCCGGTCCGCCGGCATCCACCGCAGGACGATGCCGAACACGGCCAGGCTCAGCCCGAAGGCCAGGGCCTGGGGGGCGAAGTAGTCCTGGCCCACCCAGTTGGCGGCCACGAAGAGGAAGAGCGCCAGCCACCGGACCCGCCGGGTGAGCGGCAGCGACCACAGGATGAACGCCAGCCCGAGGCAGAAGAACAGGTTGAAGTAGACGGGCGCCCACTTGGCGAACGCGAGCGGGCTGCCGACGCCGGCGATCTCGGTGAACCAGGCGGCCGCCGCGAAGAACCCGGGCCAGTTCTGGTAGATGTCCACCGATTCGTCCAGTTGACCGTGGAGGTTTATGTGGCCGACCACACCGACGTGTTTGTAGACCCACGGGTAGTTGGCTTCCGGAAAGAGCATCGGGACCGTCCCGTGCAGCACGAGCACGAGGGCAACGAGGTGGAGGGCCAGCCGCACCGTGGAAGGCTCGACGTCGGTCACGACGATGGCGATGGAGGCGACGAGCAGCCCGAGGGCGATGAAGAAGGCGACCGGCAGTGCCGGGAAGAGCCCCCAGTCGTCGATGGCGTCGACGCGGACGAACTGCAGGGCGGCCAGCCATGTCACCAACGCGGCGGGCAGGAGCCCGTCCGACGGCCGCAGGTGCCGCCTGCGCACGTGGGCCCGCACCTGCGTCCGAACCCCCTCATAGCTCCGCCCGTGCATCAGAGCCTCGGGCGGCGGCGGGCCCGCCCGCCGGGCGCCGAGCTGCCACGGAGGTAGGCGAGCGGACCGGCGGCCATGCCGAGGGCCTCGACCAGGATGAGGCCAGCCGGTGCCCGTCCGCCGAGGGCGGCCGGGCTCCACATCCGCAGCAGTTGGCGGCCGCCATCAGGCAGCCGGTGGAGGATGTCCCTCGTCGTGGTCCAGTCGACGAGGTACTTGGTCAGGAAGGCCGTGAGCCCCTCGCCATAGGAGAACAGCTGCCTCCGCAGGGCACGGGGATCGGCCCGGTGGACGTGCCACACGACGGCCGACGGCTCGTACACGACCGATCGACCCGCCTGCAGGACCCGGACGAAGGCGTCGAGCTCCTCCCCGCCGCCCGCAGGCGAGCCCGCCCCAAGGGCTTCGTCGAACCCGCCGAGGGCAACCATGAGGTCGCGGTCCACCGCGAAGTTGGCACCCGTGCCGAACAGCCCCGCGCTGTAGGGGAAGAGCGATGACGTGCGCTCGCAGCTGCTCAGCGAGTAGACCCGGGGCTCGGTTCGCCGGCTCCACGAGAAGCGCCGGTCGAAGTACTGCTGGGCGGGATGGTCGAGCTCGGCCGGGGGCACGAGGCCGGTCACACAACCCGCCGCCTCGTCGCCCGTGAAGCCGGCGACGATTCCCTGAAGCCACCACGGATCGACCTGCACGTCGTCGTCGGTGAACGCGACGAGCCGGGCGGCCGCTTCGGCCATCCCGCGGTTGCGTGCCTTCGAGAGCCCGGGGCGCACCTCCCGCACGTACCGGAACCGGGCGTCGTCGCCGACCATCCGATCGAAGCAGCTTCGGGACTCCTCCGTGGAGGGCGCGTTGTCCACCACGACCACCTCGAACGGCCCGTACTCCAGCTTCTGAAGCTGATCCAGGCAGCGGGCCAGCATCGCCGGTCGGTCCCTGGTGCAGACGACCACGCTCATCTCCGGTGCGGTCCGGGACTCGGGCCGCTGGCTGCATGCGTCCCACGCCTGCCGAGTTGTCCAACTCGGCTCGTCGCCCGGGTCGAGCCCATCGACCTCGAGGTGGCGGGAGAGGCGGCCACCCAGCTGCGAGCGCACGGCGGTCGCCACGGTTTGCCCGCTGATCTCCTCGCCTGCGGATAGCGGAAGAACCACGAAGCCGAGGACCTGGCCGTGGAAGCGGACGAGCAGGCGGGTGCTGACGTCGTCCGGGCTTTGCCCACGCGATGCTCCGGACGGCAGGGACGACCGGCCGAGCTCAACCTGGCCGATCCACACCGCTCCGGTCGGCCGTCTCACCTCGGCTCCCAGCTGAGAGTGGGTGGCGGGGGCTGGACGAAGCGCACCGCCAGCGCGAGCAGGCTCAGGATGCCCAGTGCTCCCAGCACGGCCGACGGGTACCAGAGGTGCAGCCACAGCACCGCCTGGGCAGAAGCGGTGCAGAGTGTGAGGCTGAGGGCCACGGCCATGGCGATCCTGGACACCCCCTGGACCAGCGGCACATGGCCGACGAATTCCCCCTGCGTCCCCATCGTCACCTTCGTGATCGGGTGGACGAGGGCCACGAGCCGGAGCGGGGGGACCAGCCCGAGCAGGGCCCACCCGGGCACGAAGCTGACGAACGCAAGCGCCAGCAGGACCCGAACCGGACTGGACACGTCCAGGCCCACCAGGACCAGCAGCACCGTCGTCACCATGGCGCATCCGATGTCGAAGGGGCCAGAGCGGCGGGCGGCGAGGTCCACGGTCACCGTCGCACGCTCTCTCGGCACGCACGCCACAGCGCCGGAGCGATGGCTGCGGCCACGATGGACTGCGCCACGAGCCAGGCCAGGCCGACCCCCTTCAGACCGAGCCAGCCCATGCCGATCACCGACCCGGCGGTGGCCAGGACGACGACAGCCGCTTCCACCGCCAGGACGCGGCTGACGTTCGCTCGGACCCGTTCGACGCCCAGGTAGATGGTCACCATGGCCTGGGGCAGCGCGGCGATGAGGAGCAGGCGCAGGAGCGCCGAGCCTTCATCCACGTAGGACGAGCCGAAGGGGCGCAACAGCAGGCTCGCTCCGATGACGAGCATGGCGATGCCGGGCGCTGCGAGCATGACGTAGCGAAGGACGCTGCGGCGGGCCAGCGAGGACAATGCCAACTCATCCCGCGCTCCCTCGACCACGAGCGAGGTGCTCATGCTCTCGGCCACCGCTCGCACCGCTCCGGCGATGACGAAGGCGATGTAGAAGTAGGCGTTGGCCTCACGGCCGAGGACGGCGACCACGAGCAACGGGAGCAGCGAGGTGTACCCCTGGTAGAGCAGGGAGGCGACGTAGTCGATGGCCAGGTAGCGGGTCACGCGCCCCCGGTCGGTGATGGGCAGCACCGTGGCTCTCGGGCCGGCGCCGGGCTGGGGCCGCGACGGAAGGACCTTCCAGAAGATGAGGCCGTTGACCGGCACCAGCATCACGGCCATGGCCAGCAGCCAGGCGACGAAGATCCCCTGGCCGGCCAGACCATGGGCCAGCCAGACCATCAACCCGATCTTGAGCACGCCGAAGAGCCCGTTCTCGATCGGGATGGCGACGGCCCAACGAGCGGCGGTGAGCACCGCGTCCTGCAGGGCGAAGACGTTCCAGAGCACGACGGCGACGACCAGCGCCACGGCCAGAAGGGGCTCGTGGCCCAGGAAGGCGAAGCCTGATGAAACCCGGGGGGCCACGATGACAAAGCCGGCGGTCACCATTACCGCCACCCCGGCTGTCACGCCGTAGGCGGCGGCGACCGGGCGCCACCGCTGGCGGCTGACCTGGGGAAGCAGCCGCGAGATGCCCATCGCCAGGTTCAGCTGAGAGACCACCGAGAGGAGCATCATGGCCGAGATGAGGGCTGCGCTCTCCCCGAGCTGGCGCGGGGTGTATGTGCGACTGGCCACGGCCCAAAAGACCATCCCGAGGACCGAGGTGATCCCGGTGTTGGCCATCAGAGCCGAGGCCGTGGCGGCCAGCGGGTCGAGGCGCCGTCGCGGGCTGGCCACGGCGACGGGCGCGGGCGGCCAGGACTCGTCGGCCGGCAGCACCAGGGTGTCGGGAGACGTCGTTGGCGTCATGAGGACACCCGACTGCGCACGTACGCCACTGGCCCGTACGCCAGGCCCTCGAGCTCGGCCAGGATGAGCGCAGGCGGATAGGCACCGGATCTCGAGGCGTTCTTGGGCGAGCTCGCGCTGAGGAGGTGCACGGCGCCCGTTGGGACCCGGGAGAGGAGGGCGGCGGCGGTCGACCGGTTCGTCACCAGGTGCTTCGTGAGCATGGCCCCGAGGCCGACCCCGTAGTCGCGAACCTTCTGGCGGACCTGATCCATCTCGCGGAGGTGGGCATGGCGGACGATGGCGCCGGGCTCGTAGGTGATCCGGTACCCGCGCTGCACGCACGTGACGTAGATGTCGATGTCCTCGCCGCCCCGCGCCGGGGTGCCCGTGCCGAGAACGCCATCGAAGCCACCCAGGTCGGCGAGGACCGAGGCCCGGAAGGCGGCGTTGGCTCCGGAGCCGAAAACGCCGACGGTGTACGGGTAGAGAGGGTTGTCGAGGCCGTGGTCGGCGCAGTCCCAGATCCGGCGCTCGAAGCCCTTGGCGTAGCCGCCGAACTCTTCGAGCAGCCGTTGGGCCCCGGTCTCCAGCTCGAGGGGCAGTATCAGACCGGTGACGCATGCGACGCGGGGGTCGTCGAAGCCGGCGACGAGGCAGGCGAGCCAGTCGGCGTCGATGTCCACGTCGTCATCGGTGAAGGCGATGATCTCGCCTCGGGCGGTGGCGGCGCCGCAGTTGCGGGCGTGGGAGAGACCCGGCCGGGGTTCGGCGACGTACCGAAGGTTGGGCTCGTTCGGGAAGGCGGCCGCGAGGGCCGGTGGCACGCCCGACGTGGCGGGCCGGTTGTCGACGACGACGACCTCGAAGCGGGTATAGGTCTGGGCCAGCGCCCCCCGCAGGGTCTCGTGCAACCGGCTGTCCTGGCCTCCGCACGTCGTCACGACGAGCGTGGCCAGCGGAGGGGGTGCCTCGCCCAGCGCCGAGCGCCACGAGCACGGCTGCTGGCCGGGATGCTCCAGCCCGGCCACGACGAGCGTCTCCGGGACGGGAAGACCGTCCTTCCGACAGTGACGCTGGATGGCCCCTGCCATCTCGCCCCAGATGGCATCGGCCATCAGGCCGCCATCCAGGTTGCCGTCCTGGAGACGGGCGGTGACGGTGCCCAGGGGGCGGCCGTGAAGCCGCACCAGGATCCGCAGCTCATCGTAGGCCCCGCCCAGCGCGGGCCTCAGGGGCCGGACGTCCTCCAACGGCCGCCCGAGCTCTACGTCGAGGAGCCGGATGGGGCCGAAGGTGGCGCCGGCATCACGCCTGCGTCGCACGGCTGCCCACCAACCCGGTCGTCCACGTCGGGGCGGGCACGACAGAGGCGCGGGTCCGGCGGGCCGCCCGCCACACCTTGGTTCGCAGGAGCTCGTTGGCGCGTGCGGTCGGGGCCCCTGATCCTCGCAGCAGGCTGTCGACCTGCTCGCACGTCGTCGTGGTGCCCACGATCAGGCGTGAGAGGAGCCACCGGTTGTCCCGCGCATGGCTGAAGGAGTTGCGGACGCCGCAGGCGCTGCGGAAGCCGCACCTGCGCACCTCCTGCTGCAGCCACCTGGTGGTGTAGCCGTGCGGGTAGGCGAAGCTGTGCACGGCATGGCCCAGGGCGTCCTCCAGCAGCTCCTTGCTGTGCCTGATCTCCGCGGAGGCCTCGGCCCTCGGCAGGACGTCGAGCTCGGGATGGCTGTGGGTGTGGGACCCAACCTCGACCCCGCTCGCCTCGAGCTCGCCGAGCCGGTCGAAGGGAAGCATCGGGCCGGGCGGGTTGGTGATCGATCCTCCCGGGCATCCCGGCAGGAGCCCGGTCGTGGCGAAGACGGTGGCCGGGAGCCCGCGCTCGACGAGGAGCGGGGTAGCAACGGTCAGGTTGTCCTCGTAGCCGTCGTCGAAGGTGATGAGCACTGTTCCCGGGTCGGGTTGGATGCCGCGATCGAGGAGGTCCGTCAGCGCCCCGACGGTCAGCACCGTGCAGCCGTGGGAGACGATCAGGTCGAGATGGCGAGCGAGCTCGGCCGGACGCACCGCAAAGGGAGCGATGCCTGGCTCGGGGGTGTCGGTGATGGTGTGGTAGTTCAGGATCGGGATCCGTCCCGACCGCAGTCCCGACGGGGTGCTCATGCCGCCACCACCTGCGGCGGCGCCACCGTGGGCGAGCCGGCGCCGCTCCAGCGGCCCCGCAGGTAGCCGGCAGTCGTCAGCGTGAGACCGGCGACGATGGCCAAAGCCCGCAGACCGGCTACCCCGTCCCCACGAAGGGCGCCAACCATCCCCGCAGCCACGCCCTTGGGGAGGACCTTCAGCACATAGGAGCGCTCGGAAGCCAGGGCCCGCTCGCTCCCCACCCGCACAGCCACCTGGGCCTTGGAGCACCCCTCGGCGAAGCACCGAGCGCGGAAATACTGCCAGGACAGGCGAGAAGCCGGCACTCGGTGGTGGACCTCGGCCGCAGGCTCGTAGACGACCTGCGACTCCGGCCACCGCTGGACCATGCGGATGTAGAGGTCGGTCTCCTCGCAGCCGACGGGACGGGTTCCGACCCGGCCGATGCCTTCGGCGAAGCCGCCGATGCCGACCACGGCCTCTCGGCGGGCTGACATGTTGGCGCCGATGAGGTTCCGGACCACGGCCTGGCTGGTCGGGAGGCCGAGGTAGGAGCAACCGACCACCCAGTCGAACTCGACCGGCCACCAACCCGGTCGGGCACCGGCCAGCGCCGGGAGCGCGGCCCCGCCACAGGCCACGACACCGGGGTCCTGGTACGCCCCGAGCAGGTGATCTATCCACAAGGGGTCGGCGCGAGCGTCGTCGTCGAGGAAGGCGAGGATCTCGGAGCGGGCCGCGCCCACCCCGGTGTTCCGGGCGCCGGACAGTCCTCGTGTTGCCGTGTTGGCCAGGACGACGACGTCTGACGGGACGGCTGAGCCCGCGGCGGCAGCGGTCCTCCAGCGGTTCCGGGCCCGCTCCAGGAGCTCAGGGTTGTGGTCGACGACGACGACGACCTCGCGCACGGGTGCCCGCTGGCCCAGCACCGACTCGACAGCCTCCTGCAGGTCGGCCCAGCGGTCGAGCGTGTAGGCGCAGATGATCACGCTCACTCTCGAGCTGTCGCGTGACATCAGCGCGGCCTGACCCACTCGGCCACGATCGTCCGCAACACGCGCAGCCCGTCACGACCGACCCGCAGGTTCGACGTGCCACTGCGTCGGCAGGCCTCGACGCTGGGCACCTCGATCACCCGAACCGACGAGTGGGCGAGACGGATGTTCATGAGCGTCTCGACCTCGAACCCGCTGCAGTCAGCCACGGTGGGGACGCACCGCGTCCAGAAGGCGTTGTAGCCGTAGCAGAGGTCGCTGTACTTGACGTGCCAGATCTGGTTGACGGCAGTGGTCAGGCACCAGTTCCCGAGGCGACGGAACGGCGTGATGTCGTCGCTGCCTCCGCCCGTCATGAAGCGGGTTCCCTTGGCGAAGTCGTACCCGTTGGTGAGCGCGGCGACGAAGCGGGGGATCTCGGCCGGATCGGTCGAGCCGTCTGCGTCCAACATGACCGAGATCTCGCCGGTCGAGAGCTTGAAGCCGCACGCGAGGGCGTTGCCCTTCCCCTTGCCGTCCTGGTAGACGATCCTGGCGTCCGGGCGAGCAGCCACGGCGACCGCCACTGTGTTGTCGGTCGAGTGGCCGTCCACGATGATGACCTCGCTGACCATGGCCGGCAGCCGATCCAGCACGTAGCGCAGGTTTGCGGCCTCGTTGAGCGTGGGTATGACCACGCTGATCGTCGGCCGTTTGGGAGCCAGGTGCTGGTCGGCATACGGTGGCGCGAGGCTGATGAGGTCTGCGAGCCTGGTCAGGTCCACAGGCTCGGTCGTGCGCAGAGCGGTCATGGGCATCACCTTGACCGGCGCCTGCAGCACCCGCCCCAACCGAATCCCTCCATTTTCCCAACTCGGCTCAGGTTCCGCGCCCGGCGAGCCGAGGACGCTCGGTTGGGGAAACGTTGTCCATCCAACCGATGATCGGTTGTGAACGCGAGCCCATGCTGCCCTGGTGACCTTCGCTGCCAGCCGTCGCCTGGGGGCGATCCTGGTCGACGCCAAGGTGCTGGCAGAACCGTCGCTGGCCAGTGCGCTCGACCGGCAGCGCAGCTCGGGCGGTCGCCTGGGCTCAGTCCTCCTCGAGATGGGCCTGGTCGACGACAAGACGATCGTCGCCGCGCTCGGGGTCCAACGCGATCTGCCCGTGGCGGATGTGCGACGTCTGACCCCGGATGAAGATCTGGTGGCCTTGCTGCCTGAGGATCTGGCGCGCACGCTGTCGGCCCTCCCCGTTCGAAGGACGCCGCACGGCCTCGAGGTCGCCGTCGGCGACCCGCTCGACGAGCTCGCCCTGGCGCAGCTGGAGGGGGCCGTCGCTGAACACGTCGTGATGCGTCTGGCCCCCGCCGACGCCCTTCGCAGCATGATCGACCGCTCGTACTCCCGGCCCCCAAGCGCGCCCGGCTCAGGTAGCCCAACCGAGCCCGGGGCCCGGGCCACCCGGGATCCGCCGGATGAGCATGGCCACGGACTCCTGCAGTCCATCGTGTCGGATGCCGTCCGGGCCGGCGCCTCGGACATCCATCTCGAGCTGCGCCCGATGGGCTGTCGAGTCCGACACCGGGTGGACGGGGTGCTCACCGAGGCCGCTCGCCTGCCACCCTCGATGGGAGCGACCGCCGCAGAGCACGCCAAGAAGCTGGCCGGTACCGGCGGCCGGCGCGGATTCCCGGGCAGCCCGTTCACGATGACCGTCGACGGTCGTGCCCATCGCGTGCTCGTCACGGCATCGAACACCGTCCAGGGCGAGCGGGTGCGACTGCGCCTCGTCGCCGAGGGAGCGGCGGATCGGCGCCACTTCGGTCAGCTCGGGATGCCCGCCGACATCCGGCGGTCGCTGGCGGCACGGCTGCACGAGCCCTCAGGACTGATCGTCATCACCGGACGTCGTGGGAGCGGCCGCACCACGACGGCCTACGCCGCGCTGGAGGAGATGGACACGCCGCCGCGGAGCACCATCATGCTCCAGAGGGCCGTTCCCTGGGTCCTTCCTTCCGTCACCCACATCGAGATCGGGGCCAAGCGCGTCGTCGCAGCCATCGCCGCGGCAGCTGACGGACAGGTCGCGCATGTGGTGGTCCTGGACGATCTGGAAGGGACCGGCGTCAGCCGTGCCGCGATCAGGATGGTGCAGCGCGGCATGCTGGTGGTGATGACGATCACCGCGGTCGATGCCGCTGCGGCCACCGCCCACTTCCACGCCGAACCGGGTTCCATCCTCTCCGGCATCCGGCACGCCGTACTCGTCCAGCGCCTGGACCGCCCGGACCAGGCGGACGGCGAGGATGGCCGGGTCGCCGCATTCGAGCTTTTCACGAACGACTCCCTACCCTGGGAGGCGTGAGCCCCTCCGACCCGTACCGGATACTGGTCGTTGACGATGATGAGGGCGTGCGCGCCCTGTTGAGCCGCTACCTCGAGATGGAGGGGTTCCAGGTCGAGGTGGCGGCGGACGGGCGGAGTGCCATCGCGATTCTGGGCGACCGGGCCCCCGATCTCATGCTCCTCGACCTGGGTCTGCCCGTGGTCGACGGGCTCGACATCCTCACCGAGGCCCGCAGGAAGAGCGACATGCCGATCATCCTGTTGACCGGACGCGGTTCCGACGCCGATCGGGTGCTCGGTCTGAAGCTGGGGGCTGACGACTACGTCGTCAAGCCGTTCTCGCCGGCCGAGGTCTCGGCCCGGATATCGACGATCCTCCGCAGGACGAAGCCAGCGGCCACGCCGAGGCTGGAGTTCGACGGACTGTCGATCGACGTCACGACGAGGGAGGTGCGGGTCAAGGGCAATGTGGTCTCCACGACCGCCAAGCAGTTCGACCTGCTTGCGTTCCTGGCGTCGTCGCCGAGGCAGGTGTTCTCCCGTGAACAGCTGCTTCACCACGTCTGGCAATCATCCTCGGAGTGGCAGGACACCGACACGGTCACCGAGCACGTCCGCCGGCTGCGGCGGAGCATCGAGGACGACGTCGAGCACCCGCGCTGGATCATCACCGTGTGGAGCGTCGGCTACCGCTTCGAGCCTTAGCCGGGGAAGGCGACGCGGAAGGTGCTCCCCCCGCCCGGTGCGGGGTCCACCCAGATCCGGCCTCCGGCCCGGTCGACGATCCGCTTGCAGATGGCC
>JBBQRO010000106.1:0-11324 GCA_038214685.1 Acidimicrobiales bacterium | reverse complement strand
CAAGTCCTATGGCGCCATCGAGGCCGTCCGAGGCGTGGACTTCGACGTGGCCGAGGGTGAGGTCTTCGGTTTCCTGGGGCCGAACGGGGCCGGCAAGACCACCATCGTGGAGATCCTCGAGGGCTACCGCCAACGCTCGGCCGGCGAGGTCGCCGTGCTCGGCCACGACCCGGCCAAGGGTGAGCGGGCCCTGCGCGAGCGCATCGGCATCGTCCTCCAGGAGACGGGCGTGGAGCGGTTCCTCAAGGTGGCCGAGGTGCTGGAGTTGTACTGCGGCTACTACCCACGACCCCGCCCGGTCGACGAGCTGCTGGCCCTCACCGGGCTGGAGGTCAAGCGCAACGAGGTTGTGAAGGAGCTGTCCGGTGGCCAGCGCCGCCGCCTCGACCTGGCCCTTGGCCTGGCCGGTGACCCGGACCTGGTGTTCCTCGACGAGCCCACCACCGGGTTCGACCCCACGGCCCGGCGCGAGGCCTGGGAGGTCGTCCGCAACCTGCGCTCGTTGGGCAAGACCATCTTCCTCACCACCCACTACATGGACGAGGCTCAGGCCCTGGCCGACCGGGTGGCCGTCATCGCCGCCGGGCGGATCGTGGCCGAGGGACCCCCCGACCACCTGGCCGGACGCGACAGCGCCACCGAGATCCGCTTCGCCCCGGTGCCAGCCATCGCCCTCCCCGACCTGGCCCCGGCCACCGTCACCCTCGACGGGCGGTGCGCGGTGGTCCGCACGCAGAACCCCACTGCCGCACTGCACGTCCTGACCGGCTGGGCGCTGGAGTCGGGCATCGCTCTCGACGGGCTCACCGTCTCCCGGCCCTCCCTCGAAGACGTGTACCTCGAGCTCACCGCCGAGGCGGGGGCGGGCGATGTCTGACCTGGCCATCGCCGCCCGGCAGCTCCGGTTCGAGCAGAAGGCGTTCTGGCGCAACCCCACCGGGGCGGTGTTCACCTTCGCCTTCCCGCTGCTGTTCCTTGTGATCTTCTCCCTCCTCAACGCCGACGTGCGCATCGAGGAGCGGGGCGGCATCTCCTTCGTCACCTTCTTCGTGCCGGGGATACTGGCCTTCGGACTGATCTCGGCCTGCTACACCAACCTGGCCATCCGCATGACGATCTCCCGCGACTTCGGCATCCTCAAGCGAGTCCGGGGCACGCCGGTGCCGACCTGGGCCTACCTCGCCGGCCAGGTGGCGTCGTCGGTGGTCATCACCTTCATCCTTTTCTTCCTTACCGTGGGCCTGGGCGTCGTCGCCTTCGGCGTGGAGTTCCGCACGGCCACGGCCGTCGGCCTGTTCGCCACCCTCGCCCTCGGCGCAGCCTGCTTCTGTGCCCTCGGCCTGGCCGTGAGCGGCCTGTGCCCCAACGCCGACGCCGCCCCGGCCATCGTGAACTTCTCGATCTTCCCGCTGCTGTTCGTATCCGGCATCTTCTTCCCCCTCGACAACGCCCCGGAATGGCTCACGTCGGTGGCCGGGCTGTTCCCGATGCAGCGCCTCGCTGACGGGCTCCAGTACGCCTTCGACCCCCGCACCGACGGCCTCGGTTTCAACGGCGCGGACCTGTGGGGTCTGCTGGCGTGGACCGTGGCCGGATCCGTCCTTGCCGTCCGCCTCTTCCGATGGGACTCCGTGAAGAAATGAGCTCGCCAATGCAGCCAGGAACGCCCGCTCCCATGTCCATGCCCGCAGCGCGCGGCGCGAACCTGACCAAGGTCTACGGGAAGGACGACGCCGCCGTCCGGGCCCTCGACGGGATCTCCGTCGAGTTCGCATCGGGCCAGTTCAGCGCCATCATGGGCCCGTCCGGCTCGGGCAAGTCGACCCTCATGCACTGCATGGCCGGTCTCGACACCATCACGTCGGGCCAGGTGTTCGTGGGCGATGTCGAGTTGAGCAGCCTCAACGACAAGGAGCTGACCCGCCTGCGGCGGGACAAGATCGGCTTCATCTTCCAGGCCTACAACCTGGTGCCCACGCTCAGTGCGGCCGAGAACATCACCCTGCCGATGGACATCGCCGGGCGCAAGCCCGACCAGGTCTGGGTCGACCGACTGATCGACACCGTCGGCCTGCGCTCGCGGCTGTCGCACCGGCCGTCGGAGCTGTCGGGCGGCCAGCAACAGCGGGTGGCGGCGGCCCGGGCCCTGGCCTCCCGCCCGAGCATCGTCTTCGCCGACGAGCCCACCGGCAACCTGGACTCCCGGGCCAGCGTCGAGGTTCTCGAGTTCCTGCGCATGTCGGTGCACGATTTCGACCAGACGGTAGTGATGGTGACGCATGACCCGTC
This sequence comes from Acidimicrobiales bacterium, assembly GCA_038214685.1. GTDB lineage: Bacteria > Actinomycetota > Acidimicrobiia > Acidimicrobiales > AC-14 > CADCTB01. The sequence continues at coordinate 9,035 of JBBQRO010000106.1, read as the reverse complement.
GGCTGCGTCCTACGCCGAGCGGGTGGTGTTCCTGGCTGACGGGCGCATAGTCGACGAGATGACGTCCCCAACCGCCGAGCGAGTGCTCGACCGTATGAAGGGCCTGGGCGACTAGATGGTCCGTGCCGTTCTCAAGGGCGTCCTGGCCCACAAGCTGCGCCTGTTCCTGACCGCCATGGCCGTCGTGCTGGGCGTGAGCTTCGTGGCGGGCACGTTCGTGCTCACCGACACCATCAACAAGACCTTCGACACCCTGTTCGACGAGATTTCCGCCGGCACCGACGTCTCGGTGCGGGCCGCCTCCGGCTTCGGCGAGGACGCTCCTCCCGAGACCCTTCGCGACACCGTCCCCGGCTCGGTGCTCGACGTCGTGCGGCGGGTCCCGGGCGTGCAGGCGGCCGACGGCACAGTGGGCGGTTACGCCCAGTTCATCGACGAGGAGGGCAAGGCGGTCACCACCACCGGTGCGCCGACCCTCGGCTTCAACTGGACCGACCCGGGCCTCTCCCCGCTCACCCTGCGCTCGGGCCGCGAGCCTCAGCGGGCGGGTGAGGTGGTGGTCGACGCGGTCACGGCCAAGGACCATGACTTCGCCCTGGGCGACAAGGTCAAAGTGCTGTTCCGCGGGCCCACCGAGGACTTCACCGTCGTGGGCATCACCGGCTTCGGCGAAGCCGACAACCTGGCCGGCGCCACTCTCGCCATCTTCGATGAGATCACCGCCCAGCGGGTGTTCGGCAAGGTCGGCCGGTTCGACAGCATCGAGGCCAAGGCCGTCGAGGGGGTGTCGTCGCTCGAGCTCCGCGACCGGGTGAGGGGCGCGGTGCCCGCCGGCGTGGAAGTGGTCACCAGCCAGCAGGTGGCCGACGAGAGCGCAGATTCGGTGCAACAGGCGCTCGGGTTCTTCAGCACGGCGCTCCTCGTCTTCGCCGGGATCTCGCTCTTCGTAGGCGGGTTCATCATCCTCAACACCTTCTCGATCCTCGTGGCCCAGCGCACCCGGGAGCTGGCCCTGCTCCGGGCGCTCGGCGCCAGCCGCCGGCAGGTCCTGTTGTCGGTGATCGCCGAGGCGTTCATCGTCGGCCTCTTCGCGTCGCTGGTCGGCCTGGGCCTGGGCATTCTGGTGGCCATCGGGCTCCAGAGCCTGCTCAAGGCCTTCGGCATCGACCTTCCCGCCTCGGGCGCGGTCGTGGCCCCCCGCACCATCATCGCCTCGCTCCTCGTGGGCGTGGGCGTGACCGTCCTTTCCTCCGTCTCCCCGGCCCGAAAGGCGTCGAGGATCGCCCCGATGGCCGCCCTCCGCGGTGCCGGCGTGGAACAGGGGGGCTCGTTGCGGCGGCGGTCGCTCGTCGGCGCCGTGGTCCTCGGCCTCGGGGGCGCGGCGATGCTCTTCGGGCTGTTCGGGGGCGGCATCTCCCTCGTCGGGCTGGGCGCGGCGCTGGTGTTCGTGGGCGTCGCCCTGCTGAGCCCGTTGGCCGCCGGCCCCATGGCCCGGGTGATCGGGGCGCCGTTCCCCCGCATCGCCGGCATGTCGGGCAAGCTCGGCCGCCAGAACGCCATGCGCAATCCCCGGCGCACGGCGGCCACCGCGGCCGCTCTCACCGTCGGCCTGGGCCTGGTGGCGTGCGTGAGCGTGCTGGCCGCGTCGATCAAGTCCTCGGCGGCCGACATCGTCGACGAGTACCTGGCCGCCGACTACATCGTCAGCACCGCCCAGTTCCTTCCCAGCATCAGCACCGACCTTGCGCCCCGCCTGGCCCGCCAGCCCGAGCTGGCCGCGGTCTCGGGCTTACAGACGGGCGAGTGGCGGGCAGCAGGCCAGAGCCGGTCGATCTACGCGGCCGACCCGGCCACGGTCGGGCAGGTCCTCAAGCTCGAGGTCACCGCCGGCGACCTCGGTGGGCTTTCCCGGGGCGAGATCCTCGTCGGCGAGGACGAGCTGGTGGACAGGAACCTGGCCGTCGGGAGCTCCCTGCCCATGACATTCGCCCGCACCGGGAACCAGGAACTGCGCATTGCCGGCACCTACGCCAAGAACCAGCTGCTCGGGACCTACCTGGTGTCGACGGCCACCTTCGAGGCCAACTTCACCGACCGCCTCGACTTCGTGGTCCTGGCCAAGGCCCGCGACGGGGTTGCGCCGGCGGCGGCGCGAGCTGCGGTCGAGCGGGTCACCGCCGACTTCCCCAACGTCGAGCTGCGCGACCAGGCCGAGTTCAAGCAGCAACAGGAGGACCAGGTCAACCAGATCCTGGGCCTGATCACCGCTCTGCTCATGCTGTCAATCATCATCGCCCTGTTCGGGATCGTGAATACCCTGGCCCTGTCGATCTTCGAGCGGACGCGTGAGCTGGGCCTGCTCCGGGCCGTGGGCATGTCGCGCCGCCAGGTCCGGTCGATGATCCGGGGAGAATCGGTGATCATCGCCGTCCTAGGCGCGGTACTGGGTCTCGCCGTCGGCGTGCTGTTCGGCTACGCCGTCGTGGGCGCACTCGCCGATGAGGGGATCGGGACGGTGGTGATCCCGGGGGGCCAGCTCATCGGCTACGTGATCATGGCCGCCATCGCCGGCGTGGTCGCCGCAGTCTTCCCGGCCCGTCGGGCCGCCCGCCTCGACGTGCTGGCCGCCATATCCCACGACTGACCCTCCAACTGGTGACGGTTTTACACGTCCCAGCGTGTCGGATCGTCACCGGTTCCACGGTCAGAGCTGGATGTGCACCTCATAGGTGCGGGTCTCAACCGGCTTGGTGTCCCATGGTCGGGCGTAGAGGCAGCGCAGGGTGGACTGGCCCTCGCCCCGAGCGGCCACCTTCACCATGTGCCGCGGCGGGTCGCCGGGCTCGAAGCGCTCCTCCACCACAGCGAGGAGCGGGCCACCCGTCTCCACCCGCCACACAAAACCGGGGCGGGGTGTGGTCGGCAGGCGCAGGGTGAAGCTGCCCCCCGGCGCCACCCGCAGCACCTTGGCCGGGTGGTCGGTCGGGCCGCCGTCGGCAACCGGAACCGTCTCCGGCGATGCCGTGCGGCGGGTGCCGGGGGCCGGCGGGCGCTCCTTCTCCGCGTCGTAGGCCGCAGGGGGCGGCTTCGGCTGCGCGCCCACCCAGATCCAACCGTCACGCTCCTCGACCGGGTACACGGGCAGGTACCCGGGCTTCAGCTTCCACAGGTTGGCGGGGTTAGCGTCGCGGGCGGGGACGACGTTCTCACCGGTCTGAGGGTCGTACAGGTAGACGTGCAGCGGGCAGCGGACCCGTCCGTCGAAGAAGGTGGCGCCTTCGAGATCGGTCTGCTGGTGGGGGCAGAAGGAGGAGAAGGCGATGACCTTGCCCCCGGCCAGGCGCCCGAGCAGCACGTCGGTCCCGTCTATGGTCACCTTGGCCAAGCGGGGCTCACCGGGCGTCTCCTCGATCAGCTCCGCACTGGCCAGCACCCGGACGAACATTGGTTCCACGACCATGGACACTACGGGCGATCTCGGGAACTCTGGGCTCGCCGCCGTCGTCGGAATGGAGCTACCGGTTCCGACGACGGTGGCGCCGGCCACGCCCTACCCAACCGGGATGGAAACTCCTACTCCGCCCCGGGTATCGGCGCCGTAGCGCCCGATCTCTCCCTCGAGGTCGAGAGGACGGGGCCGGACCAGAGTGGCGGTCTCGGCCCGCATCTCGTCGGTGATCAGGTCGGCCGGGAGCAGCCAGGACACCTCGAACTCGATGCCGTCAGGGTCCTTGGCGTAGAGAGCCTTGGTGGTGACGTGGTCGGAGGTGCCGTTCAGGGCACCGCGCACAGCCAGGATGGCCCGGATGCGAGCCAGCTCGGACAGGGTGTCGACCTCCCAGGCCAGGTGGTAAAGGCCCACCGTTCCCCGCCCGGCGGTGGAGGCGCCGGCGCCGGCGCCGATCTGGAAGGCACCCAGGTCGTGGTCGTTGGTCGAGCCCGGCGCCTGGAAGAATGCCGCCTGGCCAGGCGCCCAGATCAGGGTCTTGAAGCCGAGGACATTCTCGTAGAACTCCCGGGTGCGCCCGACATCGCGGACGTAGAGCACGGCGTGGTTGAGGCGGGTCACGGGCATGTCGGTCTCCTTCGAACGATCGCACGGTCCAACCTACTTAAGCGTTCAACTATTTCGGTGGCGAGCGCGCGTCGCGAGCACCCCACCCGGGCGACGCTCACGCCCGTCCGTCGATCCGGATCGGCCTCTCGATCAAGTGGGCTTTGATCGGCGACTCGGGAGCGAACCACGGCGCATGCGGTTCGTCGTCGGGGCGCAGCTCCCAGTGGCGCCCGACCTTGTCGACGCCGATCGGGTACAGCGTCAGCACGCCCTCGGCGTCGATGTGCATGCGGAGGAAGTGCTTCAGATCCATGTGGTGCAGCGGCGCGTAGCCCTCGTTGCCGTGGAAGCCCAGGCAGTTGCTGGCCCACAGGTAGCCGGACATCCCCACCATCCCGCCCAAGCCACCCAGCAGGCCGACGATCATGAGAAAGGCCACAAGCGACCCGGCACCCCGCAGCCCCAGGGTCGACGAGAGGCGCGACGCCGCCATCATCACCCCGACCACGCTGGCCAGCTGCAACGCCGAGTGCACCAGACCGAGCACGAACCGGCCGAGGCCGCTGGCGTCGTGGGCGAAGCGGACCATCCCGCCGAGGAGCACGAGCATGATCACGATCAGCAGGAACGCGGTCGGGCTCTCCCAGAGCGCCCGGCGCAGGTCGCCGACACCCAGGTCGACATGGGCGTCACGCAGGTGCAGGTTCAGCATGAACGCCAGCAGTACCTGGACGACACCGAACAGGCCGGCCAGGGGCTGGTTATAGGGCAGCAGGAGCCAGATGCGCTTCCGCAGTCCTTTCGAGGTCTTCGGCGATGGGTAGGTGGCTGCCCGCCGGTAGCAGGTGGCGCCCTCGGCACCCGGCATGTCCATGCGGTCGGGCAGGCCATGGGTGGGATGCAAGAAAGCGCCGCCACCGCCGGAGGCGACGTACTGGCGGGGACCGTCGATCTCCTCGTAGCGGGCGTAGTGGTGCTTCCCGCTCTTGAGAAACGCGAGGAGGCGGGCACCCGACGGCCTGATCACCTCCCGATCGAGATAGTCGACGTCGCGATCTGAGTGGGTCTCCGCGCTGCTTCTCCCGCTGTCGACCTCCTTGGCCATGCACACGATGATGCGGTCTCCGGGCTCGACCCGGTCGCGTGCGACGTCGGCGAAGTACTCGAGCTGAGCCTCGTCGATATAGGAGCCGAACTGGATGTCGATGCCCCACACCCACCAGCCACCGGGAAGCTGGAGGGCGAAGTAGCTACGCGGCTGCTGGGTGCGCCATCCGCCGATCCACCGCTTGCGGCAGAAGATGCTGGTGAAGTTGACCAGGCCGTCGTACCAGTCGTGGCTGCCGGGGATGGCGAAGAGCTCGGGCGCGTCTCCCGAGGAGCACGGCAGCGCAGCCCGGTACGGCCCCAACATGCGGTTCTCGTACTCTGCCCGCTTGGGCACGGGGTACACCTGATCGCCACCCATCACCAGGATCTGGCCCCGGCTGGTCCTATGCGCCTCGCCCTCCCACTCGACGGTCACCTCCTCCGCGGCCAGCAGACTGGCGACGGTGTAGGTGGAGTTCCAGCCGTCCCCGAGATCGGCGACATAGTCGATCCACAGCTCCGGGCCGTCAGAGCGGTCGACCACCTGCGCCGGCACCAGCGCCTGCAGCTCGCGGTTGTCGGCATAGGAGCTGAAGACGCCGGCGACGAGGACGCGGGCCGCGGTGTCGACCAACTGGTGGGGGTCGAGCCAGCGGACCATGGGCCGGCGCACGAACCCCAGCTCTGCGGGCTCTGTGGAGGTGGGCCGGCGGGGACAGGGGGGGTGGTCATCAGCCGGACCTGGCGGAGTCTCGGCCATCCCGACAGTCTGTCCCAAACCTTGTCGGTCCACCGGCCGCCGTCTACCCCCGTCGACCGGACTCGCGCACTCTCACAGGCAGGGACCCTTTTACTCTACCGGCGGCGCATTACCGAATAGCCGGCGGCGCCTCAGTCCTCGTCCTCGTGCGCTTCGAGCTGGTCGAGGAACTGGTCGGCCTCTTCGGCACTCCTGCCCTCGGCCACCAGCCGGCCGTGGAGGAACGTCCGCAGCTCGGCTTCGGACGGCTCGCGATCGCCGAAGCGTTCCTCGATGGCCTCCATCACCAGCGCCAGCTCCCGGTCGAAGTCGTCGGCGTTGTCGTCGTGCTCGTGGGAGTGGCCTTCGTGGTCGTGGCCCTCGTGGTCGTGGCCCTCGTGGTCGGCGTCGTCGGCCTCCACCCCGGTCTGACCGAGCAGGCGGCCGTCGGAGGTGGTGACCAGCCGCGCCCCGCCACCCGCTTCGGCCACCGAGGCCACGGTCACGCTGGGGCGGACAGTGGTGGGAACCGGGTCCATGACGTCCAGAAGGGCGTCGGCCTCGTCGTGACCGTCGAGCGTCTCACCGTCGACCTCGCCCACCGCCAGACCGTTGCCGGCGACCACCACCACCGTCTCCGCCCCGGACTGCCCGAGGAGGTGTCGGGCGTCGCCCACCGTGCCGGCGACATCGCAGGTCGGCACCTCGACCAGCTGCGCACCGAGGAACGGCCCGTCGCTACCCTCCACCGGAAAGCCGTAGGCCATCCAGTCGACCTTGCCGTCGACATAGTCGTAGACCTCGCCGAAGCCGTACAGCTCGAGCAGGCACGCTGCTCGGGGACTGAGGTCTCAGAGGGTGTCAAAGCAGTAGACGACGACCGGCCGGTTGCGGTCGAGCTCGTCGGCCCGTGCCCGGGTCAGCTCCCATGCCGGGATGTGCACCGCGCCGGGCAGGTGGGCCAGCTCGTACTGCCGGCGCTCGAGGACCTCGACAAGCTGAGCCCCGTCATCGACGAGCCGGCGGACCTGGTCCCTGGTGGCATTGATGAACATCCTCTGGCTGTACCCCAAACGGCCACCGAGGAATTTTTCGCCACGGGAGTTTCGTCGCCGGCAGGCCGGGTAGGACCTGGGTGCGTCGCAGCGCGACGTGAACAACCCCCTCCCGGGCAGGGGCCTCCACGAGGCCCCTGCCCGCCCCCTTTCTCTCTCTGTGGCCGGGGACGGCGGCTGAGCGCTCAGCGCGAGGGTGGAGCCTCTCTCTCGGCCAGCACGAGCCGTCCCACGCCGTCGTAGGCCACGGCGGCCTCGCCGGCCACGATCCGGCCCACAGTGGACCCCACCATCTCAGCCCGCCAGCCGGTGGCGAGACGGTTGTGAGGCACCTGGCGCAGGAACGCCTCGATGTCGGTACGGGTGGCGATGAGAGCGCCGTCGATCGACAGGTCACGAGACTGCTGGGCCACCCAAGCCGAGAGCAGGGTGGCCAGGGGCTGAAGTTGGGGCGCGAGGTTGTCGTCGGGAGGGAGCCGCAGCGAGCCCGGTGGGAGTTCGAGCCCGCGGTCCACGGCCGCCATTATCCCCGCCATGGTCTCCGCAGAGAGGCGCCGGGCGTCGAAAAGGCGTGAGGTGGGCATGTCACGCGTCGAGCGGGGCGGCCGCTCGGCCAAGAGCATCAGGGCCTCGTCGGCCAGGATGCGCCGCACCGGCTTGTCGGCGGTCATTCCCGTCGTTTCCCGCCATGCGGCCAGCTCCTGGGCCACGCCGCGCGACGAGCCCCGGAGCTGCCGGAAGCCCTTGACCCGCCACCACGCCACGTTGACGTCGGACTGGCGGACACGCCGATGGCGCTCGCATTCTTCGTACGCCCAGGCCCGGCGACCGCCGGCGGTGAGGCGCTCGTCGAGCACCGAGCGAAGGTCGAGCAGGTGCAGCACGTCGGCGGCGGCGTAGGTGATCTGCTCGGCAGTGAGCGGCCGCTTGAACCAGTCGCTCATGCGGGCGCCCTTCTCCAACCGGACGCCCAGCAGCTCGCTCACCAGCTTGGCCAACGAGGGGGAACCGAAGCCCAGGAAACCGGCGGCGATCTGGGTGTCGAGCATGCGGGCCGGGATGGTCCCGGTGGCCCGGAGCAGCACCTGCAGATCCTGCTCCCCCGCATGGGCCACCATGAGCCCCGGACCATCGAGCACGGCGCGCAGAGGGCCGACGTCGACGAGGGTGGCATCGACCACCGCAGCCCGGGTCGGGGTGGCCACCTGCAGCACCGCCAGTCGCGGGTAGTAGGAACTTTCGCCCTGGAACTCGGTATCGAGGGCGTAGGCCTCGGCGTCGACCAACTCGTCGACCAGAGAGGCGAAACGGTCGTTGTCGTCGACGAGCATCGCCCCCCTGTCTACCGGCTGGGCGACGACGACGCTGTCAGGGGTGGGAGGGATGGCTTATCGTCGACTCGTAGAGGTGAACAATGACCGGGGCGGACTACGATCCACCGACGATGCGGAAGGCGACCGGCGGGGTCATAGGGGGTCTCCTTGCGGGCTTCGGTGCGTTGGTCGTGGCCACGGGAGCCGCCCTCGCTCTATCAATTGCGCCTGCCTCGGCTGAGGTCGCCATCACGCCGTCAATCGTCGACTTCGACAGCCAACCGGTAGGGGTGGCCAGTGCCCCGCGTCGGATCGAGCTGATGAACACCGGGCGTAGCACCATGTACGTCGAGAGCGGGGAGGTCAACAGCGGGCCGGACAACCGGGACTTCCTGGCCACAAACGACGGCTGCACCGGCACGACCCTGGACCCCGGAGGCCGGTGCGGGGTCGACCTAGCCTTCAAGCCGATGAACCAGGGGTTCACGTCCCAGACGTTCGGCTTCAGTGTGAGCGGCGGCGACTACCGGACGCTCAGGGAGCGGGCCGGAGTCGTGACCTTGAACGGGACCGGCACCGAAAGCGGTGCCGTTTCAGTCTCCGTCCCGTCCAGAGGTGGCCGCTCGGCCGCTGCCTCCGCCGTGCCGATCGGGATGCTCATCCCGATCGCCGGCATCGGGGCCATCGGGTTGGGCATGATCGTCCTGGCGTCCACCGGACGAGCCCGGCGCCCTTCGTGAGCCAGCCGGACGCCACCGACTGGTTCGACTGGCACGGACAGT
>JBBQRO010000105.1:0-11336 GCA_038214685.1 Acidimicrobiales bacterium | reverse complement strand
GAGCTCGGCGCATTGTCAGGCTTGGGGACACGATCGTGTCCACCGTCAGGACTTATCTCCGAGCGGTTTGGCCGGTGTCTGGCGATGTCGATCGGCTCGTAGTCTCAACCGGCTTCGCCGTGCTGACCCCCCGCCAGATCGACGCCCGCTTCTTTTCCTGGTGGGCCCGCTCCGACCTTTTCATCCAGGAGGTCGGAGCTCGGTCAGTCGGCGTCTCGTACCCGGCCATCAATGCGGTCGACCTGGGTGAACTCCCGGTACGTGTTCCGCACCCAGGCGAACAGCGAGCGATCGCCGACTTCCTCGACACCGAGACCGCCCACATTGACGACCTCATCACCAAGAAGCGCCACATGATCGACCTCCTGGAGCGACGGTTTACCGCTGCCGTCGTTCATGCGATTGCTGGATCTGATGAGCCCGGTCCGCGGCGCCATTCCGGCGTGGGCTGGCTCGGCGACGTTCCGGCGCATTGGGGAGTTCCCTGGCTTGGAGCCTATTACCAAACCCAGCTCGGGAAGATGCTCAACGCTGAGGCGGCGGCAGGGCCAGAGCAGTTCCACTATCTCCGGAACACCAATGTTCAATGGGACCTGTTCGAGTTAGACGATCTGGCGGCCATGCACTTCGGGCCAGAGGATCGGGCCCGGTGCGCACTCCGGGAAGACGACCTCCTTGTCTGCGAAGGGGGTGAGGTGGGCCGGGCAGCCGTCTGGCCGGGTAAACCCGCAGACGTGTACTTCCAGAAGGCGATCCACCGTGTGCGCCCCGTGGCCGCTGGTAACACGCGGTTTCTTATGTATTGCCTTCGAGCTGCCGCGCATCTCAAGGTCTTCGCTATTGAGGGAAATCAGAGCACGATTGTGCACCTAACCGGCGAGAAGCTCCGCGAGCACCGTTTCCCATTTCCGCCTCTTGACGAGCAGGCTCAGATTGTCATCGCGCTCGACGCTCAGCGGGACGGACTCCGCAGGATGACGAAGCGTGTCCGACGCCAAGTGGGTCTGCTCAAGGAGCACCGGCAGGCGACCATAACCGCCGCGGTGACCGGCGAGTTGGTCATCCCGGGAGCCGCGGCGTGAGCAAGGTGAACGAGGCGGAGTTCGAGTCGTTCATCTGCGACTGGCTCGTCGGATCGGGTGGCTACGACGCCGTCAAGGTCGGCACGGCGCAGGGGGCGCCGACGGACTTCGACCCCGTGCGGGCCCTGGACAGGCCCGAGCTATTCGCCTTCATCGGGGCGACCCAGATCGACACGTGGAACCAGCTCCTCACCCTCTACGGCAACGATCCGGACAAGGCACAGCGATCCTTCTCGGACCGCCTGGCCAGGGAGATCGACGCCCGGGGCACCGTCGACGTGCTCCGCCACGGGGTCGTCGACCTCGGGGTGACGTTGAGGCTGGCGTACTTCCGGCCGGCGTCGGGGCTGACGCCGGCGCTGCTGGAGCGCTACGGGAAGAACCGTCTCACCGTCACCCGCCAGCTCCCCTATAGCGCCGGCTCGACCAGGACGCTGGACCTGTGCCTGTTCGTGAACGGCATCCCGGTGGCCACTGCCGAGCTGAAGAACGCCATCACCGGCCAGGGCATCGATGAGGCCATCGAGCAGTACCGCACCGACCGCGACCCGAACAACGCCCTGCTGCGCCGGGCGGTGGTGCATTTCGCGGTCGACACCGAGCGGGTGGCCATGACCACCCGGCTGGCCGGCAAGGGGTCCCGCTTCCTGCCCTTCAATCGGGGCCACAACTTCGGGGCCGGCAACCCGCCGAACCCGGACGGGCACCGCAGCGCCTACCTGTGGGAGCGGGTGTGGCAGCGCGACGCCTGGCTGGACCTGCTGAGCCGGTTCGTGCACGTGGAGCCGGCCCCGAAGGGCTCCAAGGCGCCGGCGACGGTGATCTTCCCCCGGTTCCACCAGTGGGATGCAGTCCTGGCCCTCACCGCCGGTGCCCGCGAGCACGGGCCGGGGCGCGACTACCTGGTGCAGCACTCGGCCGGCTCGGGCAAGTCGAACACCCTGGCCTGGTTGGCCCATCGGCTGTCGTCGCTGCACGACGCCGCGGACGGCAAGGTGTTCGACAAGGTGGTGGTCATCACCGACCGGCGCATCCTCGATCGCCAGCTCCAGGACACGATCTACCAGTTTGAGCACGCCCACGGTGTCGTGGTGCGGATCGACCAGAACTCCCAGCAGCTCGCCGACGCCCTGGGGGGCGAGCAGGCCCGCATCATCATCACCACCCTGCAGAAGTTCCCGTTCGTCACCGAGAAGATCGAGGGCCTCCCCGACCGCACCTACGCCGTGATCGTCGACGAGGCCCACTCGTCCCAGACCGGCGACTCGGCCACCGCTCTCAAGGCTGTGCTCGGCAACAAGGCGCCGGAGCCGAACCCCGATGAGCCGCCGGACCCGGCCGAGGACGCCCTGGCCGCCGCCGTGGCGGCCAGGGGCAAGCAGGCGAACCTGTCGTTCTTCGCCTTCACCGCCACCCCCAAGGCCCGCACCCTCGAGCTGTTCGGCCGCTACGACCCGGTCACCGACCGCCACGAGCCGTTCCACCTGTACTCCATGCGCCAGGCCATCGAGGAGGGCTTCATCCTCGACGTGCTGACCAACTACGTCACCTACCAGAGCTACTGGCAGATCGAACAGGCCACCCCGGAGGACCCCGAGTACGACCCCCGCAAGGCCAAGGCGGCCATCGCCCGCTTTGTGTCCCTGCACCCCCACCAGCTGGCCCAGAAGGCCGAGGTCATCGTCGAGCACTACCGGGCCAAGGTGCGCCACAAGATCGGCGGCCAGGCCAAGGCCATGGTCGTCACCGCCTCCCGGGAGCACGCAGCCCGCTACAAGACGGCCCTCGACCTCTACATCAACGACAAGGGCTACAACGACGTCGGGGTCCTGGTGGCCTTCTCCGGCCGCCTCGACCTCGACGGCGCCGACGTGACCGAGTCGGCGATGAACGGGTTCCCCGACACCCAGACGGCGACCGAGTTCGACACCGAGGCGTGGCACGTCCTGGTCGTGGCCGAGAAGTACCAGACGGGGTTCGACCAGCCCAAGCTCTATGCCATGTACGTCGACAAGCCGCTCACCGGCCTGGCGGCGGTGCAGACCCTGTCCCGGCTCAACCGCACCTACGACCGTGACGGGATCCGCAAGGACGGGACCTTCGTCCTCGACTTCCGCAACGACGCCGAGGACATCCGCGCCTCCTTCGAGCCCTGGTACGGGGCCACCGTGGCGCCCCCGACCGACCCGAACTTGCTCTACGACACCCGCCACGGCCTCGACCCCTTCGGCGTGCTCTGGCCCGACGAGATCGAACGCACCGTGACCCTGCTACTGGCCAAGGGCATGGCCCACGACCGGGTGCACGCCGCCCTGGCGTCGGCCATCGACCGCTTCGGCGAGCTGGCCGACGACGAGCAGGACCGGTTCCTCGACGCCCTCAAGCGCTTCATCCGGACCTACGCCTTCCTGTCGCAGGTGGTCTCCTTCAGCGACACCAAGCTCGAGCGGGACTACCTGTTCTGCAAGGCTCTGGCCGCCTTCCTGCGCACCGGGGGCAGCGAAGCCGTTCACCCCGACGTCGAGCTCACCCACCTCAGGATCGACCAGACCTTCGAAGGCTCGGTCACCCTCACCACCACCGAGGGCGTGGTGACCACGATCTTCGGTGGCGGCAAGCTCCACGAACCCGAGGCCGAGCCGCTGTCGCAGATCATCGAGCTGCTCAACGATCGCTTCGGCACCACATTCGCCCCCGAGGACCGGGTCTTCTACGACGCCATCGCCGAGAAGCTCACCCAACGCTCCGACATCCAGCAGGCCGCAGCGGCTAACTCACCAGAGAACTTCGGGCTCATCCTGGCCAAGGAGTTCCAGGGCGGCGTGCTCGACCAGCTCGGCGTGGCCGAGGACATGGCCCTGTCCTACATCGACAGCCCGGCCATGCAGGTCGAGATCCTCTCCGCCTACCTGCCCTTCATCCAGGGCAAGGCCAAGGTGGCCCACCAGGAGTACTGCGACATCGTCGACCTCCTCGGTCCCGACAAGGAATCGGCGCACCTCGAGTACAAGGCCAGCCTGCGGACCCACCAGGACTCCGGCGAGACGTTCAAGCCCCTCGAGACGGCCTCGCTCAAGACCGTCGCCGCCTTCCTCAACTCCCGGGAGGGCGGAACCCTGCTCATCGGGGTCGCCGACGACGGGACCGTCCACGGCCTCGACGCCGACTATGCCAGCCGCTCCGAGGCCGACAAGGACCCCCGCGACTGGTTCCAGCAGCACCTGGCCAACATCATCTCCAGCGCGATGGGCGATGCCGCGGCCACCAACGTCCGGCCCTACCTCCACCACGTCGACGGCCACGACATCTGCCGGGTGCAGGTCGACGTCTGCGGCTTCCCCGTTGACGCCAAGGTCATCTACCAGAAGCCGAACGGGCCGAAGGAGACCCGAACGGAGTTCTTCGTCCGGGTCGCCAACGGCACCAGAGCCCTCGACGTCATCCAGCGCGAGAAGTACATCGCCGGCCGCTGGGGCTCCACCGCAGGAGGAAGCTGATGCCGAGCCTTTCGATGATCACCTCCGGCAGGACCGAAGGACCGTGGGCGCACCCGCCGACGCCTGCGGAGCTGAGGGTCGACACGGTCACCGACCTCCTGCAATGGGCCGCGGCCACGGGCGACGCAGAGCTTGGGTACTTCGCAGCCACAAGTTCGGCGGTCGGGGCGACGTGACCGACCTCCCGGCCCCGCTCGGCACGTCGATCAGGATCTTCCTCGCCAACGGCGCTGCCGACGGCGTCTGGGTGGTCGAGAAGAGCAACTGGACCGGCAAGGCCCTCATGGCGCCGCGAACCAGGTACAAAGAGCTGCGGGCCCGACCGGACCTCGAGGGCCCCGGTGTGTACCTGCTGATCGGCCCGACCGACTCAGGCGTGCCGACTCATCGGGTCTACATCGGCGAGACCGATGACCTCGCTGGGCGCCTCGACAACCACAACCGGAACAAGGACTTCTGGAACCGGGCGGTCGTCTTCACCAGCAAGGACGCCAACCTCAACAAGGCACACATCCGGTACCTTGAGGGCCGGCTGATCGCTCTCGGGAAGCTGGCCAACAGAGCAGAGCTCGAGAACGGCAACGTCGGCTCCATGCAGCGGCTCTCCGAGCCCGATACCGCCGAGGCAGAGGCATTCCTCACCGAGATGTTGCTGATCTACCCGGTGCTGGGCGTGCAGGTGTTCGAGAAGGCCGCAGAGCAGCCGTCGAGCTCAGAGATCCTGCACCTGGCCGCCAAGGGCACGAAGGCTCGTGGGACCGAAGCGCCGGATGGATTCGTCGTCCACGCCGGATCGCTCGCCCGGCTCGACATGGTTCCCTCCATACACGCCTACGGCATTCAACTACGGGAGGCCCTCATCGAGAAAGAGCGGCTCGTCCCCGACGGATCGCACCTCCGCCTCACCGAGGACTACATCTTCAGCTCGCCCTCGACGGCAGCCATGGTGATGCTCGGTCGGACGGCGAACGGTCGGATCGAGTGGAAGTCAGCAAACGGCAAGACCCTCAAGGAGTTGCAGACCGAGCGCGCCGAGGGCCTGCCGGGGGCCTGACGAGCAGATGGGTCGTCCACGGAGGGGACGACTTGTTGGGCTGGGACCTCGGTCGTCGGGGTTATTGACTCTCAGGGCGTAGTGTCCGCCGGTTGCGGTTCGAGCCTTCAGATCGATTCGTGAAGGTATCCGTACACGCGCCGGAGGTCGCGGCCGACGGTAGGCCGCCTGGTCGACCAGAAGCCAAGGAGAGACTCGAGAGGGGTCGGGCAGCTGCGCAGGAGCGTCACCCTTCACGGGCGGCGGCCACCAGGCCGACGCCAACTACCTCGGCCGGAGATCGGGTGCGTCGTAGGCTAACGTAACTTCGTGGACTTCCCTGGATTCGCCTTCAGTGGTTATCGAAGCCTTCATGATCAAGCACAGTGGATTCACCTCGGGACCTCGACCACTGTTCTCCTAGGCCAGAACAACGCCGGCAAATCGAACATCCTCCGGCTGATACATCTTCATATGAATCATATATACAATGACATCACGTCAGGACATCTAAGTTCGTTCAATACACGACATGATGCTCCTCGATCGGCTGCTGACGCGAGCGTAGTCATCCACTGGCCTATAGACCGAGGGTCTCTCGGGTTGTCCCAGCAGCAGCAGGACGCCATAGAACCTCTCGTTGCCTCAGACGCGTTCAATGACTACGGGATTTTTGCGCTCCCGATCACAGCACCTGATCTGGCGGGACCTACAGCAACAAGCTTGGAATTGGCCCAGGCGATTGTAGTACGAAGCCAGCAGGTGGAATGGACCGAATTGTCAATGCTCCTCACGGGTAGTCGCGGTGGAGAGTTTGGGAGCGACACGCAGCGCGTTATGCAAGTGCTGCGAAGGGGTCTGGTTCCTCCACCCGAGACTATATACGTACCCGCCTCACGAAGTATCCGTTCAAACAGTGACAGTCGGGACTGGGATTTCAGTGGTTCCGGTGTGATCGAACGGCTCCACCGGATCCTAAATCCTGAGTTCGACGAGGCCCCCCTGCGTCGGCAGGCGCTTGCAATACGGGCTGACCTACGAATTCTCCTCAATGAGCCCGAACTGGTTTTTGAAGTCCCCCATGATCTCTCAACTGTAAACGTCCAACTGGGCGCGGACTTCTTTCCCCTCGAAGCGCTCGGTACTGGGACCGAGCATGCGATCTTGATTCTGGCGGCGGCTCACGTCTACCCAGATCACCTGCTCTGCCTCGAAGAGCCTGACGCTCACATGCATCCGATACTGCAACGCCGACTGATGCAAATGCTCCGACCCTCCCGCTTGGCGGGGAGCGTTGTCGCGACCCACAGCGCTCACATCGTCGATGTTGCGTCGGACGATGTACTTGGCGTTCGCAGAGAAGCCGGGAGGTCTGTCCTCACACGGATCGCGTACCCACAGATGTTCGAGGAACTCCGCCGTTTAGGCTATAGAGCGTCGGATATCTTGCAGGCAAATTCTCTTGTGTGGGTTGAAGGGCCGTCAGATAGGATATACCTTTTACATTGGCTCGCCGTGGTAGCTCCAGATTTAAAGGAGGGTATCGATTTCTCCATCTTGTTCTATGGCGGGGCTTTACTCGCGAGGCTATCTGCGATGCCGGAGGGTCCTGATGACCCGTCCCTAGTAGATCTATGGCGGATCAATCAGCGTATGTGGATCATGATGGATTCGGACATGGGTACTCGTGCTTCGCTCAAGCCGGCTGTCACACGACTCACTGGAGAGATCGCTGCTACGGGTAGGGGTGGAACCTGGATCACTAAAGGGTATACTGTCGAATGTTATGTTCCGGCAGATGTGCTCTTAGCCTCAGTCCGTGAAGTTCATCCGTCGGTCGAGCGACTGGGGTCGATAGATCCGTCGTCCGATCCACTGCGTTCTATGCCAATGACGAACGGCAATCAGCTTGAGTCGCCTGACAAGGTGGCTATCAGTGCAGCAGTTGCACGGCGGCCAGCTATCATCGATGTCCTTGATCTTGAGGAGCGCTTGCTTGCTCTTGTTCGCTTTCTTCGGGAGGAAGCACCACCGCCCGTTGTGCCGTCCTAACCCGGATCTTTCAGTAGCGGTGGGGGTCTGAGGGTCGACCATCCGCGCAAGAGCCCTCGTGGCAAGGGATTCTGACGGTGTTGAGGCGTCAAGTCCCAGGTCCAGGAGGGCACTCGCAAGGTGAACGGTACATGCGCGGTTGGTGGGTTGCGGGTGACCGCGGATGGGACGGGGCTGGCGTCGCATGCCGGGTCGTTGTGCTGGCGGAGATGGCGGACCGGAGCGGACTGACCGCTGGACTGTCGGCGGCGATGGGCCATACCCGTAGCCGGGCGAGCCGGCATGATCCGGGGACGACGTTGGCGCACCTGGCGGTGATGCTGGCCGACGGCGGCGATTGCATGTCGGACCTGGCTGCGGTGAGGTTCGTCAGCCATGCGATGAGATCAGTCGTCGAGTCCTCTTCTTCTTGGGGCAGGGCGCACCTTGGCGAACCCAGCGTTGGTCAGTTTTCGCCCTGTGTTCTCCAGGGTCAGGAAGCGCCTCTTCAGGAGGAGCCGTTCCAGGTCCCGGATCGTTGAGACAGGCAGTTGCATGAGGGTGGTGATCGTCGCGAGCCCGACGCCAATGCCCCCGGCGCTGTCCACGCTTCGCAGGTAGTGCATGTGCTCGGCGGTGAGCCCCTCCGGGTCGATCTCGACCATGTCGAGGATCTTGGCGGCGTTGGTGGTCCGCAGGTCTCGGGCTGCGAGCACTAAGCCACGGGCTTGGCGGGGGGTGCCAGCACACGCAGCACCAAGAGCACGGGCCTCGTCCGTCGAGAACCTGATCTTGATCTTCTTGCCCATGCCCCTCACGATCTGAGCCATCTCGGCATCGGTGTAATCGACGAACCGGGGGCGGATCGGGAAGCGGTCACGCAGCGGAGCGATCACCTTGTCCGGCTCCGTAGTCGTTCCAACGATCGTTGTATCCGGGCTCATGTAGGTGCGCCGCCCGGTCGGCATTGCCACGAACCCCTCCTCGAGCAGCGGCAGCAGGTCCTCCTGCTCCTTGCGGCTGCCGCGGTGAATCTCGTCAAACACGAGCACCCCACCGTCCCAATCCCGCAGCACGGCCGACAGCGCCCTGGTGGTCACCGGCATCTTGAGGACCTCGACTTCGGCCCCCATCTCATCGGCGATGATGATGGCCAGTGACGTCTTCCCGTAGCCGGGGGGCGCCTCGAACAGGATGTGGTCGGGCATCCGGTCGTCGACGATCGCAGCCTCAATGTGGGTGCGGAGCCTGGCCTTGATGCGGTCCTGCCCGACGTAGGACGACCATTCGTCAACTCTCAGCAGATCCCCAGTGGGGTCGGTGTTCGCCCGCTTGGCGGTCGAGGCCGCCTCCTGGGATCTGTCCGCCGCCGTCGAGGCCACCTGGCGGCTTTGTTCCATCGGGGCCGAGGCGACCTCGGTCCCCGGGCGGGGCACGCCACTGAAGTAGGCGGTGAGCTCGTCCTCCTGGCTCTTGGTGAAGTCCTCGAGCAGCACCCTCTGCTGCAAAGGGGCAGCGCCGACCAGGGCAGCGGGGAAGGCAAGGTCAAGGCTGTCCTCGTAGATCTCGGCCTCGGCCAGCGGGACGACAACGAAACGGCCACTGGGGAGCAGAAGCGCCGCCCACTCCGGCTCCTCGGGCCCCATGTAGACCCCTGCGACCTCGCCCAGCTCCTCGCCGTCGAGGTCGAAGGCGACGAGGCCCACCAGCGGCAGCGGATCACCCGCAACGGTCATCGGTCATCTCCCGTCGCTCGTTCGCAGCTGTCTCTGCCTCCATGGAACGTACCCTCCCGGCTTGTTAACCGGCTCAGAGGCGGAGTGGAACGCAGAAGCCCTCGGGAGCGCCACGGGACTGCTGCCGTCGAGAACGAGGCTCCCGGTTATCTAGGCCTGTGAGGAGGATCGGTGCAGGATCCTGAACGGCCCGCTGTCCGCGCCTGGTGTTCGGGACGGTCGAGCGTCCGAACTTCGACGGGCTTGTGCGGGGGGAGCCCTTGGAGGCTGCGTTGCAATCGGCCCGGCCGCCGATGAGGCCGGGCCGATGCGTTCAGAGGACCCCGAAGACCTCGATGCCGTCGAGGGTGACGTCCTCAACGCTCTCGTACCCGGGGTTCACGATGGCGCCGAAGGCGACGTCGACCTCAACTTCGATGGTCACCGCGGTCTCGCTGTCGCTCCATTGCTCCTCGTAGGTGGCCCGTCCAGCAGCGATCGCCGCCTCGGCGTCCTCATTCGACATGACGACGTGCACCCTCATCGTGCCGGTGGCGGCGCCGCTGCACGCCTGGGTCCCGCCGTCGAACTCCTCGTCGACCTGGACGTCGATCGTGTGGTCGGGGATATCGAAGGACTGGACGGTCGGGTCGTACATCCCTGCCGGCATGTCCATCTCGATGATGGAGTGGGAGCCCGGAGCGGCGATCTGGTCACCGATGAGGTTGCTGCAGGCGCCCTGCGGGCCGCCGGCGAGCAGCTCCTCCAGCGACTTCGGTTCGACCTCCCAGTCATCGACCGTCTGCGCGTTCGCCATCACCCGGAGGGCGGCCGTGTACTTGATGCCGGCCGTCTGGCTGAGCGCACGGGCGTCCTTCTTCGGCTTCTTGTTCTTCGTCATCTTCGTCCGTTCAGACCGCGTCCCACGTCCACGATCACAGGATCGATTGACCGATGAACTAGAAGTCGCACGAGTCGGAGACCCTTGTCCTTCGTTGCCTTGCCGACGTGGGCGGGTTGGCTCTGGAGGGCGGCCTGTGCTGGCCCAACTCCACTGTACCACCCGAACGAAGCAGGGTTGCCCCCTCGAGCCCCGCCCGTGGAACCGGGCCGCCCCCCCGCCGGCGGGCACCCCCCGAACCGGCCACGAGAAAAGGGGGTTGACCGCGAGCCCCCGCCCGTGGCACCGGGACCGCGGGCACGGGGCGCTCTCAAACGGACGTTTCTGAGACGGGCCTTGCCTCCGCCGCCGCCGAGCACCGGAGAGCGTTCACAACCCGTGGCCACAATCAGTGTCTCAGAAGGTGCGCTCATCACCGTTTGTGCGGCAGCACCGACGCCGGACCCAGCCAGCGGCACGCACGTCCCGGGGCCCCAGCGGCGGGCTACGCCGCTGAAAACCACCCTCGCGTTCAGGATCCTGCACCGATCCTCGTCAGAGGCCCCGTAGAGGCGCTGGATCGGGCAGAAGAGGGGTAGGGGTGCCCCGGATTCGACCGGTTGGCCCTCCGTTAAGGAAGCTGGCACCAACCGACAAGTAGCGGGGCCCTCGCGCCTACGAGGCGTCCTCGTCCAGGACCGGCGGCGTCGGGCTGCCGAGGGCGAGCCGTCTGGCCATGTTCAGCCTCACCTCTCCGTACGGCAGGATGTGGCTCCAAAACAGCGGGGTCAGCCCGCGCCGGTCGTTGGCGGTGAGCACGCCCTCCCACTCCGGTAGTGCGAGCACCTCCTGGACCATCAGGGTGTTCACGTAGACGATCGCCGCCTGGAGGATGTGGAGGGCGACCATGCCCAGCTCCTGCTGGTCGCGCCGGTTGGTCGCGAACTCGCCGCTCTTGCCGAAGAAGATCACTGCGTTGACCCGGTTCCAGGACTCGACGACGTTGAGCCCCTCCTCGATCTCCCGCTGAAGGTCGCGGTCGCGCAGGTACCGGCACACGAAGATCGTCCTCTGGGCTCGGCCCAGCTCGAGCATGGC
>JBBQRO010000104.1:0-11635 GCA_038214685.1 Acidimicrobiales bacterium | reverse complement strand
GCGTTTTCCTTGCTGTTGGTCGGGGTCGTCCTCATCGCGTGGGTGGTCGTCTGGTTCCAGCAGCGCTACACCGGCCGCACGGCCGAACGACTGCTCTTCGCCCTGCGTATCCGCATCTTCGCCCACCTTCAGCGCCTCGGGATCGACTACTACGAGCGGGAGATGGCCGGTCGGATCATGACCCGCATGACGACCGATGTGGAGGCGCTGTCCACCCTTTTGCAGAACGGCCTGATCAGCGCGGTCGTCGCCCTCCTCACCCTGGCCGGCGTGGGCCTGGTCCTGCTGTTCATGAACCCGGCGCTCTCCCTGGCCACCTGCACCGTGCTCTTGCCGCTGGTCGTCGCCACCGTCTGGTTCCGGCGCCTGTCCAACCGGGCATACGGGACGGCCCGCGAACGAATCGCCACCGTGAACGCCAACCTGCAGGAGAGCGTGACGGGCGTGCGAGTAGCCCAGGCCTACGGTCGCCAGGACCGCAACATCAAGGATTTCCAGGAGGTGTCCAAAGGCCACCTCGACGCCCGCATGCGGGCCCAGCGACTGGTGGCCACCTACTTCCCGTTCGTGGGACTGCTGTCGGAGGTGGCAAGCGCGGTGGTCCTCGGCGTGGGTGCCGGCCTGGTCGGCGACGGCGGACTGTCCTCCGGCGAGCTGGTGGCCTTCCTCCTCTACCTCAACCTCCTCTTCGCTCCCATCCAGCAGCTCTCCCAGGTGTTCGACACCTACCAGCAGGCCCGGGCGTCGTTGACCCAGATCCGCCAGCTCCTGGCCACGCCACCGTCGGTGGCGGAGGCGGATGCGCCCGTCGACCCCGGCCCGCTGCGGGGGGCCATCCGCTTCGAGGGGGTGCATTTCCGCTATCCCGGCGTGGCCGACGAGGCCCTGAGCGGCGTCACCCTCGACATCGCCCCCGGGGAATCGGTGGCCCTGGTCGGTGAGACCGGCGCCGGGAAGTCCACCGTGCTCAAGCTGCTGGCCCGGTTCTACGACCCCACCGACGGCGAGGTCCTGGTCGACGGACATCGGCTCTCGGAGCTCGATCTCGGGGCCTACCGGCGCCAGCTCGGCTACGTCCCCCAGGAGGCGTTCCTGTTCTCGGGCACCGTGCGCGACAACATCGCCTACGGCCGCCCGGCCGCCACTGACGCCGAGATAGAGGAGGCGGCTCGGGCCGTGGGCGCCCACCGCTTCATCGCCGGCCTGCCCGGCGGCTACCTCCACCCGGTGACCGAACGGGGCCGCTCCCTGGCGTCGGGGCAACGCCAGCTCATCGCCCTGGCCCGGGCCCGCCTGGTCGACCCCGCCATCCTCCTGCTCGACGAGGCCACATCCACCCTCGACCTGGCGAGTGAAGCCCGCGTCACCTTGGCGCTGAACGCAGTGGCCGAAGGGCGTACCACCTTGCTCATCGCCCACCGGCTGCAGACTGCCCAGGGCGCCGACCGGATCGTGGTGATCGACGACGGCCGGGTCGTCGAGCAGGGCGCCCACGCCGACCTCCTGGCCCACGGCGGACGGTACGCGGCGATGTGGCGGGCCTTCGAGGGAGGCGACCCGGTGTCTGACCTCGACCCTGTGCAACTTGGGTCGTGATCCGGACCGCAATCGCCGAGGTCACGACCGAACATGCCCGCTCAGCTCGGGTGCACGTGGCATCGAGCACTCCGGGCCACGGACCGGAGGCCCTCACCCCTACGCTGGGCGCGGCGATGAGGAAGCAGCGACTGATCGAGCAGCTGGCGGCGGCTGAGCGTCGCGCCGCCGAGGCCGAGGAGCGGGTCCGTCAGGCCACCGCCGATGCAGAGCGCCTGCGCGAGGCCATCGAGGCCCTCCCCCACGCCATCGTGGTCTGCGACACCGGCGGCAACGTGGTCCTGCGCAACCGGCGGAGCCTCGACCTCCAGGGCGGCCGTCACGCCGCCGCACTGGTCGAGCGGGCGGTCGAGGAGGTGGTGTCCGCAGGCGGGGGGACTATGCCGGTCACCCAGACCCTCGAGCTGCACGGGCCGCCTCCCCGCGCCCTCCAGGTCACCGGGACGCCCATGGGGCGGGCCGACCAGCCGTCGGGCACCGTGGTGTTGGTCGACGACGTATCGGAACTACGGCGACTGGAGGCCGTCCGGCGTGACTTCGTGGCCAACGTCAGCCACGAGCTGCGGACGCCGGTCGGGGCGATGGGCGTGCTGGCCGAGACCCTGGCCGACGAGCGCGACCCCGACGTCATGCGCCGGCTGGCCTCGCGCATCACCGGCGAGGCGGAGCGGGCCGGGCGCCTGATCGACGGCCTCCTCGACCTGTCGCGCATCGAGGCCGCGGGGTTGCACGGCAGCCGCAGGGTCGAGCTGGGATCGGTGATCGCCGCCGCCGTCGAGCGGGTCGGTCACCTGGCCGAGCAGCAGGGTGTCGAGCTGGTGACGGAGGCCGGCGCCATCGAGGTGGCGGTGGAGGGCGATGAGAACCAGCTCGTCTCCGCAGTCGTCAACCTGCTCGAGAACGCGGTGAAGTACTCCGACGAGGGCTCGGCGGTGGAGGTGAGCGTGACCACCACGTCACCCCGCTCGGTCGACGTGGTGGTGTGCGACCGGGGCATCGGCATTCCCGCCAAGGACCTCGAGCGCATCTTCGAGCGCTTCTACCGGGTCGACCGGGCCCGCAGCCGGGAGACGGGCGGCACCGGCCTGGGCCTGTCCATCGTCCGCCACGTGGCCACCAACCACGGCGGCGAGGTACTGGTGGCCTCCGAGGAGGGTCGCGGGTCGACCTTCACCCTGCGGTTACCCTCTTCCTGACCCATGCCCGCCACCCGCAAGGTGTTCCACGAGGAGCTCGACCAGCTGCACGCCGACGCGGTGCGCCTGGCGGCGATGGCGTCGGAGGCCATCCAGGCCGGCACCGCAGCCCTGCTCGACCTCGACCTGAGTGCAGCCAAGGAGGTCATCTCCGGCGACAAGGTCCTCGACGATCTCACCCACTCCATCGAAGAGCGCACCTACCTGCTCCTCGCTCGCCAGCAGCCGATGGCGGTCGACCTGCGCATGCTGGTCACCACCCTGCGCATCATCCACGAGCTCGAGCGCATCGGGGACCTCATGGTCAACGTGGCCAAGGGCGCTCGCCGGCTCTATCCCGGCCCGCTCGATCCGAGGATACGGGGCATCATCGACCGCATGCGCAGCCAGGCCACGGACCAGCTGCAGCTGGCCAGCGACACCTTCGCCGAGCGCGATCCGGCCAAGGCCTCGGCGCTGGAGGACATGGACGACGTGATGGACGACCTACAGAAGGAGCTGTACCGCACAATCTTCGCCGCCGGTGCCCACGACGAGGCCGAGGTGCAGCGGGCGGTGCAGGTGGCCCTGCTCGGGCGATACTTCGAGCGCATCGCCGACCACGCGGTGAACATCGGGGAGCGGGTGGGCTACATGGTCACCGGCGAGTTCAATCCGGAGTGACGGTCACCCCCGAGCGAGGAGTCCGTCTGAAGTAGCCGGTCAGACCCGTCCGCAGAGCGGGGCGGTGGTCCACTGGCTCCACCCACTCCTGGCCAACAGCCTACGGGCCGCCTCGTCCTGGACAGCGGGGGGCGCGTCCGACGCCGTGCCGGTGTAGCCGAGGGATTGCCACGTCGAGTCCAGGAATTGATAGGCCCCGCCGCCCGGCGACTGATAGTTGTTGCCCGACTCCAGCTGGCGGATGCATGCGAAGGTGGCGTCGACCGACGACGACGACTCCCCGAGCGGCGCCGGAACCGGCGCCGATGATCGGGTGGGCGGAGGTGCGGTGGTGGTGGCGCCGGCCCGTGGGGTGGGTGCCACGCTGGTGGTGGCGGCGGCAGCGGACGAGGCCTGACGCGCCGCCGCCGCCCGGGCCGTCTCGGCGTCGCGACGGTCCTGCTCGGCGGCCACGAGCTGGGCCAGCTCACCGTTGGCCCGGGACAGCAGCGCGCGCTGCCCCGCCACCGCCTTCTCCAGCCCGGCCAGGTCGGCGCCGGCGGCGTCGGTCTGCTGGGCTGCGGCCTTCCGGGCCTGGTCCAGGCTCCGCTGGCGCACTTCGAGGTCCTCCCTGGCCACCTGGAGGCGGCCGATGGCCTGGCGGTCCTCGCCGGCCACCACCCGGAGGTAGGTCTTCCGGGCGCCGGCGTCGAGGACGGTGGACCGCGCCATCTGGGCCAGGAAGGTGACGGTGCCGCCGCCCACGTAGGCCACCTGGGCGTGGGCGGCCAGCAGGCGGCGGGCCTCGTCCTGGCGCCGCCCGGCCACGGCCAGGTCGGCCTCGGCCCGGGCAACTGCGGCGTCGGCAGCCACCAGCTCGTCGCGGGCCTTGCGGTGCTCCTTGTCGAGCGCCACGATGCCCCGGGCCTGCTCCTCCAGCGTGGAGGCGATCGCTGCCGCTTCCGCCCGCTTGTCCTCGATCTGACCGGCGCCCACCGGCGCCACACCGACCAACAGGGCGAGCAGCACCATGGCCATGGCGCCGATCGTCCTTTGCGGTGGTGCGGCCAATCAGCCTCCCTGGCAGGGCTCGCCTGTTCCGGTCGGCGCGCTCCGCCCGCCCGACCCGGTCCCGTCACCCTACCGGGGGCGCCCATGGCCCGCACAACCGGCCGGCCGCGGTTGGGTTCCCGTTCACCTCCTGTTCATCTGCCGTCCATGGCCCGGACGGTTGCCGACGGTACGTTCGGTCGATGAGACGCCGTCCGGCCTTGATGCTGGGGCTGGCCCTGGCGCTCTTCGTCGGCGCCGCCGGGTGCGGCACCGACGACAACAGCGCCCGGCTGTCGGCGGGCCGGCCGTCGGGAGCCCCCGTCGCCGGCGCCGATGACTCCGCCACCCTCTCCGGAGCCGGCGCCACCTTTCCGGCCACCATCGTCCAGGAGTGGATCAAGCAGTACCGGTCGCTCGCCCCCGGGGTCACCGTCAACTACCAGCCGATAGGTTCAGGCGCCGGGATCCAGCAGCTCACCTCGAGGACCGTCGACTTCGCCGGCTCCGACGTGCCCCTGAAGGACAGCGAAGTGGAGGCGACGGGTGGGCCGGGGGCGGTGGTGCAGGTGCCCTGGACCGCCGGCGGCGTGGCCGTGGAATACAACCTTCCCGGCCTCGAGCGCCTGCGAATGACGCCGGAGGCGCTGGCCGGAATCTTCGCCGGGCGCATCACCCGGTGGAACGATCCGGCGATCGCGGGCGAGAACCCCAGCGCGGCGCTGCCCGCCTCAGGCATCCAGGTGGTCCATCGCTCCGACGGCTCGGGCACCACCCAGGTCTTCACCGACTACCTCAAGGCGGTGGCGCCCGCGGTGTGGAACTTCCCCTCCGGCAAGGACTGGCCTGCCGGCACCGCCGGAACCGGCGCCAAGGGCTCCGACGGGGTCACCGCGGCGGTGAAGCAGTCGGTCGGCGCCATCGGCTACGCCGAGCCCAGCTTTCCCAAGCAGGCCCAGCTCGGGATCGCCACCGTCCGCAACCAGGCCGGTCGCTTCGTCGGTCCCGACGCCGGGGCGGTGAGCGCAGCGCTGGCCGCGGCGACCGTGACCCCCGAGGGCACGCTCGAGCTGAACTTCACGCCGGCCGACCCCGTCGCCTACCCGATCAGCAGCGCCAGCTACCTCATGTTCTACCGGACCGTCTCCGACCAGGCCAGGGTTGTCGCCCTGAAGCACTTCGCCGCCTGGGTGCTCACCGAGGGCCAGGACCTGGCCGAGGAACTGGACTACGCGCCCCTTCCCCGACCGGTGCAGGTGACCGCCCTGGGCGCGGTGAAGCTCTGACCTCCACCGTCTCCGCCGAGCCGGGTGCGCCCGACTCCAACAGGATTCGGCCCGGTGGGAGCAACGCCCAGGCCGGCGACCGGGTGTTCCAGGTCGTGACAACCGCAGTCGCCGCAGTGGTGGTCGTCGTCCTCCTGGCCATGACCGCTTTTTTGCTGGTCCGGGCGTGGCCGGCGGTGCGCACCGCCGGGCTGGGCTTCCTCACCGAACGCCAGTGGTTCCCCGACGCCACGCCCGCCCGATTCGGCATCGCCGCCCTCGTCTGGGGCACCTTGGTTTCCAGTGTCCTCGCCCTGGCCGTCGCCCTTCCGGTGGCGCTGGGGTCGGCCCTTTACGTGACCGAGTACGCCCGGCCCGCGGTCGGACGTTGGATTGGGTACCTCGTCGACGTGCTGGCTGCAGTACCCAGCGTGGTCTACGGCCTATGGGGACTGTTGTTCCTGGTGCCCCGGATGGTCCCCGCCCAACGCTTCCTGGCCGACCACCTCGGCTTCCTGTCATTCTTCGAGAATCCCGACGGCGTCTACGGCAAGTCCGTGTTCGCAGCGTCGGTAGTGCTGGCCCTCATGGTCCTGCCCATCGTCGCCGCCGTTTCCCGCGAGGTGTTCCGCCAGGTGCCCCGGGAGCTCAGAGAGGCGGCCCTGGCGCTCGGCGCCACCCGCTGGGAGGTCATCCGCACCTCGGTCCTGCCGCCCAGCCGCAGCGGGGTGATCGGCGCGGTGATCCTGGGCCTGGGCCGGGCCCTCGGCGAGACCATCGCCGTGGCCCTCGTGCTGGCCGCCACCTTCGACGTCAACCTTCGCATCCTCCAGCCCGGTGGGAACACCATCGCCGCCAACATCGCCACCAAGTTCGGCGAGGCCGGCGAGATCGGCCGCTCGGCGCTGATCGCCAGCGGTCTCGTCCTGTTCGCCATCACTCTGGCGGCCACGATGGCAGCCCGAGGCGTCATTCGCCGGACGGGCGCGGCGGCCGCCGGCGCGCCCACGAGGGCCACGTGAGCGAGAGCGCACTGCGGTCGGGGCGACTAGCCGCCGGGCCGGCGGCGGCGGCGGCTGCCTCCGGCGTCGCCCTCGCCGCCGTGGCCTTCTGGCTCACGCCGCTGCAGGGCCGGGCCGGTTTTCTGGTCATCGCCTACCTGGCCGGCATGGCCGCCTACCTCACCGCTGCGGCCCGGGCCGAAGGCCGGCGATCGGTTGTCGACCGGCTGGCTGCGATCCTGATGGTGACCAGCGTCGGGATCTGCCTGCTCGCTCTCGGCTCGGTACTGATCTACACCGCGGCACGCGGGCTCAAGGCGCTCGACTGGTACTTCTTCACCCACTCCATGGCCGGGGTCGGTCCCCGCGACGACGCCGGCGGCGCCTACCACGCCATCGTCGGCACGCTCCAGCAGGTCCTGCTGGCCACGCTGCTCTCGGTTCCTTCGGGCCTCCTGGTGGCGATCTACCTCACCGAGTACGGGCGGGGCCGCCTGGCCTCGCTGGTGCGCACCGTGGTCGACGTCATGGTCGGCATTCCGTCCATCGTCGCCGGCCTTTTCATCTATGCGTTCTGGGTGCTTGGGCTGCGCCGCGGCTTTTCCGGCCTGGCTGCGGCCATGGCCCTGTCGATCCTCATGCTGCCGATCGTGGTCCGCTCGGCCGAGGAGATGATCAAGCTCGTGCCCGCCTCGCTGCGGGAGGCGGCCTACGCCCTCGGCATCCCGCGCTGGCGGGCCATCCTCAGGGTGGTGCTGCCCACCGCCTCGGCCGGCATCACCACCGGCGTCATGCTGGCCGTGGCCCGTGTCACCGGCGAGACCGCCCCCCTGTTGCTCACCGCGTTCGGATTCGACTCCATCCAGAACGACCCGTTCTCGGGCCCGCAGTCGTCGCTGCCCCTGTTCGTATTCGGCCAGGCATCGTCGGCGTTCGGCACGGCCGTCGACCGGGCGTGGGCGGGGGCGCTTACGCTTATCGCCGTGGTCCTACTCCTCACCGTGGCCGCACGCCTGGTGACCCGGCAGGACCGGCCCGGGAGGCCGGCCCGATGACACTCATTGGGCGGAAGCCCGATGGTCGACTGCTCTGAAATGAAGCGCATCGAGGCCAACTCCGTCAGCGCCTGGTACGGCGCGTTCAAGGCGGTCGACGACGTCACCCTGGCCATCGAGCCCAAGCAGGTCACTGCCCTCATCGGCCCGTCCGGCTGCGGCAAGTCCACCTTCATCCGCACCCTCAACCGCATGCACGAGGTCGTCCCCAACGCCCGCATCGAAGGAGAGGTGCTCCTCGATGGCGACGACATCTACGCCGCCGGCATCGACCCGGTCTCGGTGCGGCGGACGATCGGCATGGTGTTCCAGCGTCCCAACCCGTTCCCCACCATGTCCATCCGCGACAACGTGTCGGCCGGGCTCCGGCTCAACGGCACCCGCAAGCGGGCCGAGCTCGATCCGGTCATCGAGAGGGCGCTGCAGGGGGCCGGGCTGTGGAAGGAGGTGCGCGACCGCCTCGACCGGCCGGGCGCCAGCCTCTCCGGCGGCCAGCAGCAGCGGCTGTGCATCGCCCGCGCCATCGCCGTCGAGCCCCAGGTGCTGCTGATGGACGAGCCGTGCTCGGCCCTCGACCCGGTGTCCACCCTGCGGATTGAGGATCTGATCGCCGAGCTCAAGGATCAGTACACAATCGTGATAGTCACCCACAACATGCAGCAGGCCGCCCGGGTGAGCGACTCGACCGCCTTCTTCACCCTGGAGGTGGCCGGCGATCCCGGCCGGCTGGTGGAGGTGGGGCCGACGTCGAAGATCTTCACCAAGCCCGACGACGACCGCACCGAGGCCTACATCACCGGACGGTTCGGGTGACCGGCCCGGGAGGCCGGTCCGGCGGCACTCACCGGGCGGAAGCCCGGTGACCGGCCCGGCTGGCTGCGTGCCCGAACGCGACGGAGGCCGGTCCGGCGGCACTCACCGGGCGGAAGCCCGGTGACCGGCCCGGGAGGCCGGTCCGCTGGCACTCACCGGGCGGAAGCCCGGTGACCGGCCCGGCGTGTGTCACCGTGTTGGTCACCAATGACGACGGCGTGGCCTCGCCGGGCCTGGCCGCCCTGGTCCGGGGCGTGGCCGGGCCGGGCCGTCGGGTGGTCGTGACCGCCCCTGCCAGTGACCAGAGCGGCACCTCGGCGGCGGTGGCGCCCCGGCCACCCGACGGGGTGCGCATCGAGCCGGTGACGATCGCCGGCCTCGACGGGCCCGCGTTCGACGAGATGATCGCCTACTCCGTCGACGGCCCGCCCGCCCTCGCCGTCCTCGGCGCCCGGCTCGGAGAGCTGGGCGGCCCGGCGGCCGCGGCGTCGGTGGTGGCCTCAGGAGTCAACCTCGGCCGCAACACCGGGGTGGCGGTGCTGTTCTCAGGCACGGTCGGCGCCGCCCTGGCCGCCGCCAACCTCGGTCTCTCCGCCCTGGCCATGAGCATCGACGCCTTCGAGCCGGCGCACCTGGAGACGGCCACCGCGGTGACGGCCGCCGCGTTCGACTGGCTGCTCGACGCTCCGGCGGGAACCTTGCTCAACGTCAACGTGCCCGACCTGCCCCTCGACGCGCTGGCCGGTATCTGCCAGGCACCGCTGGCCACCTTCGGCACCGTGCAGGCGTCGGTCACCGAGCGCCGGCCCGGGCCTTTCACCGCCCAGTTCCGGTTCAACCAACCCGAACCGGAGACGGGCACGGACGGCGCCCTTCTGCGCAACGGGTGGGTCACCGTAACCGCCCTGGTCGGTATCCGGACCGATGACCGCCCCGACGCCGCGTCGTTCATCGGCCGTGCCGTGCTCGATGAGTGAGCCGACCACCACCATCCTGGTCGTGGAGGACGAGGAGTCCTTTGTCGAAGCCCTGACGGTGGGGCTCAAGCGCGAGGGTTTCCGGGTGAGGGTGGCCCGCGACGGCGTGGAGGCGTTGGAGCTCTTCGACCTCGTCCAGCCAGACCTGGTGCTGCTCGACGTCATGTTGCCCCGCATCTCCGGCGTCGACGTGTGCCGGGAGATCCGCACCCGGTCGAGGGTCCCGATCATCATGGTCACGGCCAGGACTTCGGAGATCGACACCGTCGTCGGCCTCGAGATCGGCGCCGACGACTACGTGTCGAAGCCCTATCGGCTGCGAGAGCTCGTCGCCCGTATGCGGGCCGCCTTGCGCCGGGCCCCCCGGCCGGAGCATGCGCCTCCCAGCCCGTCCATGCTCGAGGTCGGCGACGTCCGCCTCGACCCGGAGCGCCACGAGGTATTCGTCCGGGATCAGCCGGTGAGCATGCCGCTCAAGGAGTTCGAGCTGCTCTCCTTCCTTCTCGACAACGCCGGCCGGGTGCTCACCCGCGACATCCTGATCGACCGGATCTGGGGCGCCGACTACGTGGGCGACACCAAGACCCTCGACGTCCACATCAAGCGCCTCCGGGCCAAGGTGGAGATCGACCCGTCGAAGCCGCAGAGCATCGTCACCATCCGCGGACTCGGCTACAAGTTCGACACGCCGGCGACCCGTCCCTGACCCCGAAAACGCCCTTGCGTTTCGTCGTTCGCACCGTATGATACTCAGTATGCTACTGAGCAAGCAGCACGCACCATGAGCGTCCGTCATGCCCTGCTGGCCCTCCTGAGCGAAGGCCCCCGCTACGGGTTGCAGCTGCGCCAGGAGTTCGAGGCCCGGACCGGCGAGGTGTGGCCACTGAACGTCGGCCAGGTGTACACCACGCTCCAGCGCCTCGAACGCGACGGGCTGGTGGAGTCCGACGCCGGCGACGACGGCCCGCAGCGGAACTTCCGGATCACCCCCGGCGGGCTGGAGGAGCTGGGCGAGTGGCTGCGCACGCCCCCGGACCTGACCTCCCCACCGCGAGACGAGCTGGTCATCAAGGTACTGGTCGCCCTTCAGGTGCCGGGGGTCGACGTGCACGAGGTGATCCAGGTCCACCGCCGCTACGTCGTCCAGCTCATGCAGCAGTGGACACGCCTGAAGGAGGACGCGGCCGAGGCCGACCTGGCCTTCGCCCTGGTGGTCGACGCCGAGCTGTTCCGGCTCGACTCGGTGATCCGCTGGCTCGATGCCGCCGACGGCAGGTTGAGGCGCCACGACCGCACCGGGCCGGCTGAGGGACCGGCGGCGCTGCCCCGGCTCCGCCGGCGGGTGGAGGTCCGGCGATGAACGCCCTGGAGCTGCGGCAGGTGTCCAAGATCTACGGCGAGGGACCGACCGAGGTGCGGGCCCTGCTCGACGTCGACCTGTCGGTGGCCGCCGGCGAGCTGGTGGCGGTCATGGGGCCGAGCGGATCGGGCAAGAGCACGCTGCTGACCATCGCCGGCAGCCTCGAGGATGCCAGCGCCGGCGAGGTGCTCATTGGCGGGTCGCCGCTCTCGGCCATGTCGCGCAACGAGCGGGCCCGCCTCCGGCGCCGGTCCATCGGCTATGTGTTCCAGGACTTCAACCTCCTGGCCGGGCTGACCGCCGTCGAGAACGTAACCCTGCCCCTGGAGCTCGACGGCGTGGCCGCCCGGAGGGCGCGGGCCGCGGGCATGGCCGCGCTCGACGAGCTCGACCTCGCGGACCGCGCCACGCGGTACCCCGACGAGCTCTCCGGCGGCGAGCGCCAGCGGGTGGCGATCGCCCGCGCCGTGGTCGGTGACCGTCACCTCCTGCTCGCCGACGAGCCGACCGGTGCCCTCGACTCGGCCAACGGAGAGGCGGTGATGCGCCTGGTGCGGGCCGCGTGCCAGCGGGGCGTCGCCGGCGTGGTGGTGACCCACGACGCCCAGCTGGCGTCGTGGGCCGATCGGGTGGTCTTCCTGCGCGACGGGCGGGTGGTGGACCAGACCGCCCCCCTGCCC
>JBBQRO010000103.1:0-12110 GCA_038214685.1 Acidimicrobiales bacterium | reverse complement strand
AGGCCGGCAGCGCCGGGGCAGCCGAGGTGCTGCGCCGCCACGTGGCGTCGTGGCTGCAGCAGAACCCGCCCGAGCGGGGCGTGCACTGGTACTCGAACCTGGAGATCTCCCTGCGGGCCGTGGTGTGGGCCGAGGTGCTGCAGCGGGCCGGCCCCCTCCTGCCTCCCGGCCTCGTGGCCGACGTGGAGGAGCACCTGGCCCGCTGCGCCCGCCACCTGGTGGCCGACCTTCCCTACACGCTCAGCACCATGCGCAACAACCACCTGCTGGGCGACGCTCTCGGCATGCAGCTGCTGCAGCGCGGCCTAGGCCGGGGAGAAGGCCGAGGCTCGCCCACCATGGCGGTGGCCAAGCGCATGTTCGAGGCCCAGGCCGCCCGGCACTTCCGGCCCGACGGGTCGATGATCGAGGATTCGCTCTCCTACCACCGCTTCGTGCTGGAGATGCTGGTGGTCGAGCGCCTCCTCGACCCCGCCGGGCCGCCCCGGCCGGCGCTGGCCGCCTCGGCCCAGTGCCTCGCCCGGCTCGGCGTGCTCGAGGGGCCGGTGCCGCAGTACGGCGACTGGGACGAGGGCCGGGTGCTGGTCAGCACCCAGGACCCCCACGACCTGTCCGGCACCGTTCGTTGCGCCCTGGCCCTGGCCGGCACCGGGGCGCCCGCCGAGTGGCGGGCCGAGCACGACGAGTGCGCCTGGTACGCCGATGATGGGGTGCCGGTGGCTCCCGAACCGGCGGAGTGCGACGGCCACGACATCGGCGGCGGCATGGCCCGCGCCGCCCGAGGCGACACGGTGCTCTGGCTGAAGGCCGGCAGCGCCGCGTCGCACGGCCACGCTGACCTGCTGTCCACGCCCATCCTGTGGCGTGGCGAATGGGTGGTGGGCGACCCCGGCACGGGCACCTACAACGGCCCTCTCGAGCAGCGAAACCACTTCCGCACCTCGGTGGCCCACAGCGTGCTGCGGGTCGAGGACCAGGACCAGCTGGGCCCGCACCGGGCCTTCCGCTGGCAACGCACCGCCAAAGGAGTCATCGGAACACCGCTCAAGATCGACGGCTGGCTGGTGACGTGGGGGGCCCACGACGCCTACCGCTTCCTCGACGTACCCCGCCGGGTCGTCCGCGCCGTGGCCCTGCGGGCCGGCACCGTGGTCGTCGTCGACTGGGCGGAGGGCCCGCCGACTGATCTGGCCACGTCCCTGCCCCTCGGCCCCGGTTGCACCTGGGAAGCGGCGAGTTCGCAGATCGCCCTGCCCTCCGGCCGCCGCCTTCAGCTGGCGGGCTCGGGGTTGCCCACCTCGGTGTCGGGACAGGCCGCTCCCTTCGACGGGTGGTGGAGCCCGACCTACGGTTCGATCGTGCCCGCCACCCGCATCGAGGTCGCATGCCCAACACGGTCACTGCTGTGGTGGGCGATCGCTACAGCCGTGCCTCCGGTGGTGGAGGAGGACGGGGGGCGGGTCGTGCTCGAGGCGTTGACTCTGGGCTGCACGTGGGGTGACGCGTCGGTGACACTGGCGGCGGGTTCGTCCTCGGCGACGGTGGCCACGTGACCTCGGCTGCTCGACGCCGCCGGGTGCTGGTGCTCAACCACTTCGCCGTGCCGCGCTCCGCACCGGGCGGCACCCGCCACGTTGAGCTGTTCGGCCGGCTGGAGGGATGGGACCACGTCATCCTGGCCTCGAACCGCAACCTGCTCACCAGGGCCGTCGGCGCCAGAGACGACTCGATCCACACCGTCTGGACCACCCCGGTGGCCGCCAGCGGCCCCTCCCGCGTCCTGCACTGGGCCTCCTACGCCGTCACCGCCTTCCTTGCCGGCCTCCGCCAGCCCGCAGACCTGGTCTACGCCTCCTCGCCTCACCTGCTGGCGGGCCTAGCCGGCTGGGCCCTTGCGGAGGTGAAGCGGGTGCCCCTGATCATCGAGGTGCGCGACCTGTGGCCCCAGGTGCTGGTGGACATGGACCAGCTGACCGCATCCTCTCGGCTGTACCGGGGCCTCAAGCTGCTCGAGCGCCTCCTCTATCGCCAGGCCGATGCCGTGGTGATCCTGGCCGAGGGCAACCGTGCCGCCGTCGTCGCCGACGGTGCTCGCGCCGACAACGTCGTCTTCCTCCCGAACGGCGCCGACCCCGCCGACTTCGAGGTGGCCGAGGACCGGGAGGTCCTCCGGGCCCGTTACGGGATGGAGGGCGTGGTCTTCCTCTACGCCGGTGCCCACGGCAAGGCGAACGGTCTCGACCTGGTGCTCGACGCCGCCGAGGAGCTGAAAGCCAGCCGCCCGGCGATCCGCTTCTGGCTGGTGGGCGACGGACTGCTGAAGGAGGACCTCCAAGCCGACGCCGCCCGCCGGGGCCTGACCAACGTGGCCTTCCACAATCCGGTGCCCAAGGAGGAGATGCCCTCCTTGCTGGCGGCCGCCGACGTCGGCCTCCACGTCCTTGCCGACGTACCCCTCTTCCGCCATGGCGTCAGCCCGAACAAACTGTTCGACTACATGGCGGCGGGTATCGCAGTGTTGACCAACTGCCCCGGCGAGGTGGCTCAGTTCGTCTCAGTAGCTCGGGCCGGACGCGCCGTTGAACCGAGGGGGATTGCCAGAGCAGCCGCCTTCCTCGCCGATCTCGATGAGGTCGACCGTTCCGCGATGGGTCGCTCGGGGCGCGACTATCTCGATGCACATGCGTCTAGGTCGAAGATGGCTGACCACCTCCGGCAACTCTTAGAGAGGAGCACCGTATGAACCGCGGATTAGAGGTGGGAAAGCCTCAAGATCGGAGTAGACGCAATCGGCGCTTGACGGCCAATCCTCGGTCTCACCAAGCCACCACACGAAGCATTCGCGGCCAGCCAGCGGCGAAGTTCATTGGGGCGGTCAATTCGTGACACACCTCATCTGGATAACGAACATCCCCACGCCATATAGGAATCATCGCTATGAGACAATGCGCGAGGTCTTCCCAGACCTTGGACTCACATTTGAGGTCTGGTACATGGCCCCGACTGAACCTGGACGTCATTGGACATTCGAACCAAGCGACTTCAGGTACCCGTTGCGGATCTTCCGTGGCCTCCACGGTAGCTTCGCTGGCCTCTTCCTTCACTTCAACCCTGGCCTACTTCTACGTTTGAGACGTTCGCCGGCAGACATCGTTGTGGTTGGAGGGTTCTCCGCACCCACCTTGATGTTGGCCCCGTTCTTTGCTCCTCGTCGTGCGCTTCGGCTCCTTGCGTCGGAGTCCCACCTCAAATCAGTCTCCCGCACCGGACGGACTGCTCGGTACCTCAAGAGGCTTTTGACATGCAGGTACAATGGAGCGATAGTTCCAGGCCGTTTAGCCGAAAACTATGTGCGCCGGATACGGGAAGGCCAGCCAGAGTTTCCAATTCTCCGCCTCCCAAACATTATTGACAAGTTTTGCTTCTCCGGTACTGAAGAGCAACGAGTGGCCGCACGCGGTCTGGTCCGCTCGAGGCTGAAGGTACCCGAGCAAGATCAGCTTTGGGTCTGTGTTGCGAGGCTGGAGACCTTCAAGGGCCTGGATGCCTTTCTTCCGCTGCTCGAAGGCTTGGAGGGAGTCACGCTCGCTATCGCCGGGGACGGCAGTCAACGCCAAACTCTCGAGCAACTCGTTTCTAAATATAGCCTACCCGTCCGCTTCCTGGGCCAGCTAACGGGGGCCTCTATGGGTGAACTTTTTCGTGCAGCAGATGTATTCGTCCTGCCGAGCCGCCGCGATCCCAATCCGCTTTCCGCCATCGAAGCGGCAGCATCTGGCCTCCCGCTCCTGTTATCTAAGGCTGCTGGCAACGCTGAAGACCTCGTCGTAGAGGGCCAGAACGGATGGATCTACAATCCCGAGGAACCCAACCTTTTCCGGTCTGAATTGGAACACATCCTCACCCTCAGTCCGACCCGGCTAGCGGAGATGGGCGCAAGATCACGCTCAATCTATGCGGAGTTCTTCGACAGCAACCGGAGCGTCCGGCTCCTTGGGAGTGAGCTTGTTCGACTTGCGCAGAGAGGTGGATCCAACTAATGACAACCTACACGCCAAGCCGGGCTCCCAAGTCCGTTGACATCAGGAAGCGGCTTAGATGTGTTGCTGAAACAGGGCTTTCGAGAGCCTGGTCTCTCCGGCCCTCCTGCCACGGCAATCGGATTATCTACTATCACAGCGTAACGCCCGAAGGAGTTGGCGGCCACACCGTAGTTGCTTTCGATGCACAACTCCGATGGCTTGCCGACCACGGCTACCGCTCGGTTCGACTTTCCGAGGTCAGGTCCAGCCTGCCCCAGCCGGATGCCCCACAGCCTTGGGTGGCGATCACATTCGACGACGGATACGCTGATAACCTGAAGTTCGCGCTGCCGGTTCTCCACAAGTATGGCTTCACAGCAACCTGTTTCGTTGTTGCCGGCATGGTGGGTGAGAGCCGAGCGAACTCCTCTAACCGAGGCTACAAGCTCTATCCGAACCGAGACATGCTCACCGCGCCGGAACTTCGGGAACTAGCCGCAGAGGGCGTAGAGGTCGGTAGTCATAGCTACACCCATCGGCAGGCCTCGGAACTCGCAGCGCTATCGCCTGAATCTTTGCTCGATGACCTGTCGCTCAGCAGGTCAGTCCTCACGGATCTCGTAGGCCAGTCAATTCTGAGCTTCTCCTATCCGAACGGGCAGCGGGGCGCATTCTCACCAGAAACACGCGCGTTAGTTCACAAAGCGGGGTACACGACAGCCGCCACGACGATGTGGGGCCGGGTGAAGCCGTCGAGCGACATCCTCGCATTACCGCGCTGCGAGATAGCCGCGTCTGACTCACTACAGGATTTTATCTCGAAAATGACCGGCGGGCGGGATTATAGATCCGCCTATCAACGCCTTTTTGATCGAAGTCGAGTCTGGTACTAGCCAAGTGCATCTCCTTGTCAATGCCACCTCAGCGAGATCCGGTGGGGGCCTTTCCTTCCTACGGCAGCAGATACCCGCCTTGATAAGAACGGGACCCGAACATCAAATATCCGTCCTCACAGCGCCCTGGAACCACCAGGAGCTCAGCGGAGTCCCGGGGGCAGCTTTTCGACGACTCAGTATTCGTTCCGCAACCCAGCGATATTTGTTCGAGCAATGCATTCTCCCCTTTGAAGCCCGATGCGACCTCCTCTATTACCCCGCAAACTTCGGTCCACTTGTGACCTCACGGCGACCAAACGTTGTTACCATCCAGAACGCGAATTACTTTGGTACGGGGGCGCTGATGGCTCACAACAGATCCATTCCCCGCAGGTTGAAGATCGAGGTTTCACGCCGTGGCCTTCGCTCTGCCGCAGCAGTCGTGGCTGTTTCTAGGTCACTCCTTGACGAGCTAGCTGGCGCATCCTTGAAGTTAGCCAGGGTTGAGGTCGTGCCGCTGGGTCGCCCGTCCTGGCCCGCGGCAAGTAGCCGTCCTGCAGATGTGCCGCCAAACCAGCCCTACTTTCTAAGCATCGCAGCGGACTATCCACATAAGCGTCTCGATGACCTGGTCCGGGCCTGGGCGCTCCTACCGGCCGACCGCTGCGCGACCCTGGTCATGGTTGGCACCGCATCCCCGGACCGCGTGTGCCGATGGCGTCGCGACCTCCGGCCCGGCCGGAATCTCGTCCACCTGGCGAACGTCACCGACCGAAGTCAGATCCGCTGGCTATACGAACACGCTATGACAACAGTCGTGCCATCAGCGCTCGAGTCGTACTCGCTTGCACCGGTCGAAGCACTCTCCCTCGGATGCCCGGTCATTTGTTCGGACATTCCTGTTCACCGGGAGATGCTGGGCAGCCGTGCCCGCTACTTTGTGACCGGTGATATTGGAGAGCTTCGCTCACAACTCGCCACCGTTGAGCCACGAGTCGCGAAGCATGCATCAGCCACCGTCGAGTACCTGCAGGCCTGGCCTTCATGGGACGAATCGGCCCTGACGATGTGGCGAATTTTCCAGGTTGCACTCGGCGGGAAGCCTCGCAACTAGGTACCGGTGTATCTAGAAGGTATCAATGTCAGCCGGCATGCATGCCCAGGAATCGGGATCCAGGTAGGTGGGCGGATTGGCAGCCGATAAAGGACGCACCCCAAAGTTTAGTTCCTTACGAGGATCGGGAACGAACCCCAGTCGCACCAAGCTACGACGGTAGGGGTGGGAGCGACTCATCCATAATGTGACGAGGTCTGGCTCTTCCGCATCGACGACCGACCTCACGAGACCTTTGAGGTCATGGTCGATTGGCCAAAGATCACCCAAGACAACCTCTCGCAACGGGCCACGACGTCGAACCATGTAGGGGCAAAAGCCGATCAGAGCATTACCGGCAAAGCAATGCCTGGTCCCAGAGAACCTCCAATCGAACGTTTCCTCGGTATACCTGGTGTGATGAAGATGCTTTAGCCGCTCCTCTCGGACCAGCAGCGCACCGACCACATCCGGATACGCCGGGTGCGGCGTCCGAGCGGCTTCTACGGCGATGCTTGAAGCCTCGGACGAGCGCAGGGCCACCAGGCGAGCGGCCCTTAGCGGCCGAGGAAACAGAAAGTGACTACGAAAGCCTCGAATATACTGCCAACCCAACTTCTCGTAGCCAGCTCGGGCCGCATCGACGGAGACGTTGAATAGAAGCGAGAATCCCTCGGCCTCCGCTGAGGCAATGAATCTCTCGGTCATCGACGTGAAGAGTCCTTGCCGCCGGTGGCTCCTGGCTACGCCCGTGCCGCCGAGTTGGATGACTCTCGCCTCTGGATCTGCACCTGCCCCGCCAAGCGGCCAGACGATTCCGCCACGTACGCCGACAACCTTCTGGGAGATCCTGTCGGTGGCGCATACCAGCGGAGCCCTACCAAGCGCGCCTTGGCCAAAGGCCCAGGTCGTTGAGTCCTCAAGGTGAGCCTTGCCTGGCCAAAGTTCTCTGAACAGGTCGAGGACCTGACCCAGCGCGTTCTCGGGTAGGGGTACGACTGCTGCGGATGGAGCGGTGGAAGAATCGCCGGTCCGGGAAGAATCGATTGGTTCAGTCACGTCGTCCGCACCTCCGGGTAGGCGTGTCACGGAACCTTAGCGCTGGGCATCGTGAGCCGCCCTCCGCTGTGAGTTCGATCCGTAGGTCACCGCCGAGATCCTTGCGGCTCTCATCGCGACACGCACCGCCTGACGGTAGCGGTCGATTAGCCGGAGCCGGACTACGATGCGCTCGATGCGCTCTGGCTCCGATCCCGTTCGGCCCGGCTCGCTGTGGAGTGTCGTCCTCAACTGGAAGAACGATGAGCTTACTGCCAGATGTGTCACGGAGCTCCTGAACAGCACCTACGAGCCCCATTCGATAGTCGTTGTGGACAACGGTTCAGAGGATGGATCTGCAGCCCGACTTCGTGCTCGGTTTCCTTCCTGTACGATCCTAGAGAATTCGCAGAATATCGGCTTCAGCCGGGGTTGTAATGTAGGCATCCGCCACGCTCTCATGCACGGCGCGCAGTATGTCGGCTTGGTGAACAACGACCTGATTCTTGATAGACATGCCTACTCGGCGGCCGTCGGGAGACTAGATAGCGGCGAACGCACCGGTGCCGTCACGGGCAAGATCTTCATGGAAGATGGCCGAACGATTTGGCAGGCCGGCGGGAGGATCAGCCACCGTCGCGTCATGGGTCTTGCCGTGGGCAATGGCTGCCAGGATGGCCCGCAGTTTGATGTCTCGGGTGATACTGGCTGGGCTTCGGGAGCGATGTCAGTGTTTCGCGGAGACATCCTTGAACGTCTAGGCCTTCTTCCTGAGGAGTATTTCTTTGGTCAGGAGGAGTGGGATATCTCCACAAACCTACTTCGTAGCGGTCACTTGATCGCCTATGAGCCGAAGTATATCGGCTTCCACAGCCACGGTGGCAGCTACGCACGTCATCCTGTTCTGAATGGATATGGCGGAACAAGAAACCGGCTGCTCTATTCGGAGAAGTATCTTTCTCGGGGATGGCGAGCGATGTGGGCGTGGGCCTTTCGGCTCCACATCTTTGTGGCTATGCCTCTTAAGTTGCGCCTGCGGTCCGGTGTAGTGCCGGAGCGCGGACTGTATCTGAAGGCGATGAAGTTGGCTTTTGTGCGCCACCGTCCCGGACAAGCTGTCACTCTCGAGGAACTCCGAGTGGTGACTGCCGAACTGGGTGCGCCTGATACCTGGGAGCCGGCCAGGGGTCCAGACTGACTTAGCCTGGACCTACCTGACGATTGGCCTCTGGGGTCATCCAACGCTATGGTTCGCTTAGGTCCTTTGGGTCCGCTGGAACGCCAAGGAGGTTCTCTCGAGTGAAAGATGCGTGCTGGAGCGCCTCTTCAAGCGTTCCGATCTTCGTGACCCGGCCATCTTCCATTGCCATGACGCGATCACAAACCGCAAGGGTCGCGATCCTGTGTGCGATTATGACAAGATTCACTCTTCCGTGGAGCTCCCTGATCGTGTTCTGAAGGAGGAGCTCTGATCTGACGTCTAGCGCACTTGTTGGTTCGTCGAGTATCAAGAGTAGAGGCTCCCCTACCAGGGCGCGTGCTATCGCTACCCTCTGACGTTGGCCACCCGAGAGGCCTCCTCCGCGCGGGCCCAACTCCGTTTCGAAGCCGTCTGGTAGCTGCAGGATGTCGTCTAGGACATGGGCAGCGGCTGCGGAGCGTTCGATCTGTTCTAAGGTGATCCCGGCGCGGAAGAAGGCGATGTTGGCGGCGATAGTCCCTTGGAAGAGCTTAGGTTCCTGAGGGACTAGGGCGACCAGTCGATGCCACTGTCTAGACTCGACCTCTTGGTAGGGTACCCCGGCCACGGACAGTGTGCCGCGAGTGGGAGGACGTAAACGCATCAGCACCTGCACAAGCGTGCTCTTGCCTGCACCCGATGGACCGATCACTCCGACTGCCTCGCCGCGCTCCATGCGTATCGTTACGCCGTCGATTCCCGTTCGATCGACCATGTAGTCGTAGCCTACGGCCTCGAGGACGATGGGTGAAAGGTCGAGGAGCTCAGTTGACCCGCACGTAGCCGCTGCGCGTTCAAGACTTTCAAGACGATCGGTCAAGGCATCAAGATTGGGTGACTGCTCGTGAACCTGTTGGACACCCGACTGTGCCTGTTGAGCGTAGGAGAGCGACCGAACGATCAGAAGCACAACCGAACCGACTGAGGCCAGGTTCACGTCCGTAAAAAGGTTCAGGCCGGCAACAGTCGCTACGAGAAAGAGTACTGCGAGGTCTCGATAGAGGAGACTGCCGGCCCGGCTGGCGAAGCGTGTCTGGTTCAGGGCCTCTGCAGTCCGGTGGTTGTCAGATGACAGTCTCCGCGCCTCTTGGCCGTCAACACCGAAGACCCGAAGTTCTAGGGCAAGGGTTCCCCACTGGCTTACGCTCTCTCCGAACGAGCTGTTGATGGCGACGAAGCGTGTCGACCGCCGTCGGGTCAGTGCTCCTATGGGGCGGAGAGCGAGGAACAGAACACCGCCAAAGCTCATCACAACCAAGGTCACGAGGGTGTCGACTAAGAGGGCAGTTACAAAGAGTGCGCCGAGGCCGATCACAGCGGAGACCAGGCTGACGAAGTAGACGACGAGGGCAGACGTCTGAGTGGCGAGGGTGCTTACTGTCTCCTGAAGCGCTCCTTCGCGCTCGTCAGCCTGTCGGGACCATGCGGCCTTGGCGAATGCATCCAGCGCCCTGTCTCGCGCGCAACGGAGTACTGCGGTCGAGAGCCGTGCCGTCAGGCGAGCCATGTGCAGATGCACCGCAAGAACAAGTATGCCAGCAGAGGCGGCGATGATCAGTGCCTGGCTCGGGTCGAGAGGGACGCTACCTAAGAAGGGGAGCTTAGCGGTGGAGGCGCTCTTAGCATTCGCTACCGAAAGACTCGCATTAACAACCATGATCAGGAGGATTGCCTCCATTATGCCTGCTACCAAGGACTCGATTGCAAGGATAAGCGAAGATACCCGTGCGCCGGGTGGAAGAAGACTTTGCAGACTCTTCCAAACATGTATCAAAGATCCCTCTCCCGAGGACACCCGGCGAGGGTCTGGAACGAGATCTCGGTTGCTAGCCTGAACCGCTTGCGGTGTCTAACGCAGTCATGCACGTTAGCGGAGGCTACAGCCAGCCGGACGACCGGTCGCGGGTTCGGGTCGACATGGGACGAAGGCGAAGTCCCACGTGAGGTCAGCCGACTGGCGCAGTGGACGGAAGCCGCGTGTCCGAGGAGATCCATGGTCGCACTTGACGTCGTCGAAATCCTACCCACACGAGCGTCGCGCAGGAGCCGTGTCAGTCCTGCGGAGCCGCCGACGAAGGGACCATCGGCTTGAATTCAGGAGCGCTTCTGGCACCAGTCGTCCCACGAACCCCGAGTCGGCAGGTTCGGCGTGCGCCTACCCGATCGACTCCGCCGACGAGACGCAGCCGCCCGACGATCTTGGTGCGGCTGCTTCACCTAGACCGCCCTGGTCGGTACTCCAATCACTCCCGGATCCTTGGGCTTGCGCGGCCCCAGCACCAGCGACGCTTCGAACCGTTGAGTTGTCAACCGAAGTCAAGGGGTTGCGGAGAATGTTCTGGCTCCCCTCACCCTTCCGTGGGGTAACTGTTCAGGTCGTTTCGCGCGCTCCGCGCGAGGGTCCGCCACTGGGCGCGCGCGGTGGGGTAGAACGTTTCTGTGGGGTTGGCCGAGCGGGTCGTTCAGCTGGAGGCCCGTCTGGTTGAGCTGATCGCCGAGAACGAGGCGCTGCGGGACAGGGTGGCCCGGTTGGAGGCCGAGCTGGCCCGCGACTCGAACAACTCGTCGAAGCCGCCGTCGGCTGACCCGATCGAGCCCCGGAAGAAGCGGGCGGAACGTCGGGCTGAGGCCCGCAAGAGCGCCAAGCGCCAGGGCGGTCAGCCTGGAGCTCCGGGAGCATCGCTCCGCCGCCGAGAGCCTGACGTCACTCTGATCCGTCGCCCGGTGGCCTGCTCGTGCTGCGGATCGGGTCTGGCCGACGCGGTGGTCGTTGGCACCGAGGTCCGTCAGGTGATCGACCTGCCGGCCATTGAGGCGGTCGTGTCGGACCACGTCATCGAGAAGCGCCGTTGCGCCTGCGGGACGATCACCGCCGCGGAGTTCCCGCCCGAGGCGCGGGCCTCGGTGTGCTGGGGCCCTGAGGTCCGGGCGTTCGCGGTGTACCTGCTGGTCCGCCAGCACCTGCCGGTCAGCCGCTGCGCCGAACTGCTCCGTGACATGCTCGGCGCCCCCGTCTCGACCGGCTGGCTCTGCCAGGTCCAGCTCGAAGCCGCCGGCCGCCTCGGGCCGTTCATCGGCACCATCAAGGACCGGCTCCGAGCCGCACCGGTCGTCCACGCCGATGAGACCGGCACCCGCATCGTCACCGTCGAAGGAGGCGTCGGCCGCCACTGGGTGCACGTGGCCGCCACCGAACTGCTTACCCTGCTGTCGGTGCACCGCCGACGGGGCGCAGAAGCCCTCCTCGACATCGGCGTCCTCCCTGGCTTCGACGGCACCATCGTCCATGACGGCTGGACCCCTTACGAGACGATCGACGGGCCCGGCACCCTCCACGCCCAATGCGGCGCCCACCTCCTCCGCCACCTCACCGCCGTCGGCGAGCACCCACCGTTCGCCCGCTGGACCACCCAGATGGGCCAGATCCTCATCGAAGCGAAGCGGATCAGCGAGACCGCGGCCGCCGCCGGCCAACCCAACGTCACTCCCCGGGCCGCCCGCCGGATCCGGACCCGCTACCACCAGACGCTCGACGTCGCCCTCCACCTGCTCCCCGACGGCCCGCCGCCCCCACGGCGTCACACCGGCGGGTGGACC
The DNA here is from genome assembly GCA_038214685.1 of Acidimicrobiales bacterium. GTDB lineage: Bacteria > Actinomycetota > Acidimicrobiia > Acidimicrobiales > AC-14 > CADCTB01. The sequence continues at coordinate 245 of JBBQRO010000103.1, read as the reverse complement.
ACCGCCCAACGCGACGCCTGGAACCTCGCCACCCGCATGCGACGCGACGCCGACCAGGTCCTCCGCCTCCTCGACGACACCCGCGTGCCGTTCGACAACAACCAGGCCGAACGGGACCTCCGCATGATCAAGATGTCCGTTTACCGGCCCTCGGGGGCGCGGTCTCCCGGGCCGTTGGAGGGTCCACCCGCGGCGGCGCTGGGAGTCGGATACTCGACGTGGAGGATCAGACGATGGGCGTCGCA
>JBBQRO010000102.1:0-12111 GCA_038214685.1 Acidimicrobiales bacterium | reverse complement strand
TCGGCCCCGGCGCGCGAGAATGCCACCGCCTCCCCCGTGCCTTGGTGGCCGGTGAGGGCGGCGTGGGCCTCGCCGGTGGCCGCCGCCCACAACCGGATCGTCCCATCGCCCCCGGCGGAGGCGACCGTGGCCCCGTCCGGGGAGAACGACACCTCCAGCACGGGCCCTTGGTGGCCGGTGAGGGCGGCCTGGGCCTCGCCGGTGGCCGCCGCCCACAACCGGACCGTCCCATCGCCCCCGGCCGAGGCGACCGTGGCCCCGTCGGGGGAGAATGCGACCGCCTCCACCCAGCCTTGGTGGCCGGTGAGTGTGGCGTGGGCCTCGCCGGTGGCCGCCGCCCACAACCGGATCGTCCCATCGTTCCCGGCGGAGGCGACCGTGGCCCCGTCGGGGGAGAACGCCACCCCCGACACTCCACCTTGGTGGCCGGGGAGCACGACGTGTGCAGATGAGGAAAGCCACGACGCCCATGCCGCCTGCCATCGCGGCGACGAGGGCTTCCCGCCAAGCCCGTCCTGCACTGCCACCAAACCGAGCAGGCCTAGCCGGTCGGCTGGCTGGAGACCAGAGAACTCATGGACGCAACGCTCGACCAGTCGCGCCACAGGCCTGTTCATCCGGCCCCGGAAGCGAACGGCGGCTCGAGCCAGCCGGGTCGCCTCCGCCCGAGCTACGAACTGCGCGTCATCCAGCAGATCCGCCAGCGGCGACATGGCCGCATAGGCATCGGCCCCGACCGCCTGCTCGGCGTGGGAGATCAGATAGTGCAACACGTACGGATCGGCCCGATCCCAGCCGCCCGCCCGATCCGCCAGCGACCGCAACCGTGCAACGAGCACACCCTCCACCCCCTCGACCGTGCCGGCGACCCCGTCAGTCACGGCGTCAGTCACCGACTGCCCGTCGTGCCGAAACCAGATCTGTGCTCAGGATGCCCACGAGGTCAACAGCCACATCCATTTGAGATAAGGCGGATCGCGCCGGATTACCGGGCCGGCGGTTCGGGGACCGCACCCTTTTCACTGCACCGGCTGGAACGCTGAGGGGTGTCTCACAGGCCGACCTGGGCGGCGGCGTTGTCGACGAAGAGCGTTCCCTGGCGGATGTAACCCCGGGCCACCACCAGACTGCGGTGGCCGGTCTGGTTCATGATCGACCGCTCTGAGACCCCGGCGTTTGCTGCCGAGGTGGCCAGACCGGCCCGCAGCGAGTGGGCGGAGTAGCGGCCGGGTGGTAGACCGGCCCTGGTCACCGCCCGTTGCACCAACCGGTTGGCTCCCGCTGCGCTGAGCCGGCCCGGGCCGAGGCGGCCGTGCCGGTCGACGGGCCGGAACAGGGGACCGTCGGAGAGTCGGGCCTGCTGGCACCAGGCGTCGACGGCTCGGACCGGGCACGTGGACGGGTTGGACCCGTAAGGCACCCCGAGCTGCTCTCCGGCGCCCTCCTGGTCGGTCTTGGAGCGCCGCTTCGTCAGGATCACCCCCTCGGACACCTCCAGACCAGAGGGTCTCCTGCGAAACTGCAGAATCATTCAGGTCTTGCAGCGCGCGCCGAAGTAGCTCACGATCATTCGGAGAGAGCGTCTGACGGGCCGCGCCGAGAAGTACTTCCTCTGACACCCGGCCTGCGACAGCCACCCGCGCACGTGTCATCGTTGGGAGCGTCTCGAGATCCGCAACGTTGGTCTTGCCAGCGCCGGAGCGCTTTGCCCTCGCCCACACCACGGTGGCCCCCTCGAGCTGCGCCATGCGGACATGTCCACTCTCATGCACAGCAGCCCTTTCGAGACAGTCACCGACCTCGGCGCCGTCCTCGTTCTGGTTCATCAGCGACATGATGGCCTCGCCGAGCCCGGCTCGCGGCCACGGACGCCCGATCGCCCCGACTTGCTTCGACCTGACCCGTCTCCCGCTCCGTGTGATGGGGTTCGGGTAGCAGTGGAACGAAAAGTCGGATAGGCGGGCTTCACAGGTCGGGTGCTTCGGGTTGCTCGGGGTCGCGGAGGGGCCGCTCGCGGCCACTGCTGGTGAGGTCGGTGTTGAACGTGAAGTGGCCTTCGAGGTTGAGGTGGTCGTGGCCGAGGGGGCCGAGGCGGGCGATGTCGTCGTCGCTGACGTCGATGCCTGCGCCCTCGGCAACGGCGAGGGCGCGGTCCAAATACAGGGTGTTCCACAGCACGACGGCGTTCAGGACCAGCCCGAGAGCGCCGAGCTGGTCCTCTTGGCCTTCCCGGTAGGGGTGTATGACTTTGCCTCGACGGCCGTGGCAGACGTCGCGGGCGAGGGCGTGCCGGGCTTCGCCTCGGTTGAGTTGAACGAGGATGGCCCGGCGGTATTCCTCGCTGTCGACGTAGCGGCAGTATCGGCGCAATAGCCAACGCTTAAGGGCCGGCCTGAGACCGAGACGGGCGGCTGTGGGAGGGTGGCGCTCCTCGGTCGTGGAGGTGGGTTGGCGTGGCGACGCAGGTCTTCTCGGAGGCGGAGCGGCGGGTTCAGGCGGTAGTCATCGGTCTCCCCGATGTAGACCCGATAGGCCGGCACGCCTGACTCGGTCGGGCCGATCAGCAGGTACACACCCGGGCCGTCGAGGTCCGGCCGGGCCCGCAGCTCTTTGTACCTGGTCCTCGGCGCCATGAGGGCCTTGCCGGTCCAGTTGCTCTTCTCGACCACCCAGACGCCGTCGGCAGCGCCGTTGGCGAGGAAGATCCTGATCGACGTGCCGAGGGGATTCGGGAGGTCGGTCACGTCCCGCCGACAGCCGAACACGTAGCTGCGAGGTACCGGTCGAGCAGAGAGGTGGCTTCGGGCCAGCACCCGGCGAGAACTTCGGTGGGAAGCCCCGGCTGGACCTTGGTCAGGCGCTTGGCCGGAACGAGGGCTTGGAACTCGGCAAGGAGCTGGTCAGCAACCTCGCTCCTTCCTGCCTCGCGAAGGTGGTTCAGGTACAGCCAGAGAAGTCCATCCTTCGGCGCAAACCAGACGATGTCGCGGCCGGCGGCACTGACAATCGTGGCGGTGCGGGTCTTTCGGCACTCGAGGTCATGACCTTGAGCCCAGGCCGAGAGCATGTCGTTGATTGTCCGAACGTGCTCCGGGGCGTCGGCCAGCGTCTCCTCGAGCGTCGGTTGGTCCCGGTCTCGCCCCGGACGTGACGTCGCCCATGCTGTGGCGCCGATGAGGCGTGGGACCACGCTGCGTCGACCATCGTTGGCCCGGAACTGCGGGATCTCAACGGCGTACACCTGCGCCCTGGTCATCCCTTCGTTGAGGAACTCGACGATGCGCTGGAGCTCTGGCGGGACGACGTCTGCAACGAAGATCATCCGGATCCGGCCGATCTCTAGATTCTCGCCCACTCGGCCCCAGAAGTCGTCGGGACTGACGCTGGGATCGACGACCTCCCGCAGGTACTCCAACGGCTTTCGGCCGTCCCTGGCGCACTGCTCCTGAAACATCATGCGGAGACGCTCGACTGGCCAGTACCGGACGCCGTTCGCTGCGTAGTCCAGCATCTGACCGACGACCTCGCGTCGGATGCGGGTGTCGGTGGAGCGCTTGACCTCGACGACTGTCGGCACAGCCTCGTGGTCGACAAAGAGGTGGTCGGCGCTGAAGTTGTCGCTGCCACCTGCCTGGATGGGGACGCCCATTTCGCGCTGGACGAGCAGCCACCGCCGAGGGTCACCCGGAGTCATCTGGGCACCGCCGAGGAGGCTCGGGTACCGGGCAACGAGGTTCTGGAGGTCGTCCTCCGAGTCGAACAGCGAAGCCCGCATTTCGACTGGGCCGTCGTCGCTCAACAGGTAGATGATGTCGCCCTTCACCGTAAGGGCTCCGGAGCTGGTTCCTGGCCGGGAAGGTCGGCATCGACGGTAGCCGGGGCCCATTGCAGGAGGCCGTTGACCGTGTCGACCCCCAACTTCGCCACGGGCGACGGTTGCACCCAGGGGCCTTCGGTCCTGCCGGCGGCAATAGTCCACAGGCTAGGCATCAGATTCCTCCTGCGGTTGAGCCCCAGCGGCCGGCGATGTACTTCTCACGCTGCACCACGTCGAGGGCCTTGGTGCCGTTGGCGACTCGGACGAAGAACTCGGTGCGGGTCTCCTTCGGCCCGCCGGGCTTCTGGTGGATGACCTTGGCGTCGACGGGGAAGCCGCAGGCGTCGACCTGGACCCGGCAGATGTCGTGTCCGTCGACGTGGTGGAGGTAGGGCCGGACGTTGGTGGCCGCGGCGTCGCCCATCGCCGTGGAGATGATGTTGGCCAGGTGCTGCTGGAACCAGTCCCGGGGGTCCTTGTTGACCTCGGAGCGGCTGGCATAGTCGGCGTCGAGGCCATGGACGGTCCCGTCGTCGGCGACCCCGATGAGCAGAGTTCCGCCCTCCCGGGAGTTCAGGAAGGCGGCGATGGTCTTGAGCGAGGCCGTCTCAAGGGGCTTGAACGTCTCGCCGGAGTCCTGGTGGGTCCGCAGGCTGGCCTTGTACTCGAGGTGGGCCGATTCCTTGTCGGGGCCGAGGAGGTCGACGATGTCGCAGTGCTCCTGGTGGGCCACCTTGGCCTTGCCCTGGACGAAAGGAAGGTACGCGGCCAGGATCTGGACCTGCATGGCCGGGCTGTCGATGTAGGACAGGGCCATGTCCTCGGCCACGCCGAGCTGGTCGAGCACCCCGCCTTGGAACTCTTTGGCCAGGATGAGCCCGAAGTTCTCCGGTGAGTTGGCCGCGGCGGCCTGCTGGATGTCGGAGCGTTTGGTGAGCTTCTCGGCGATGGCGTCGTAGAAAACCCGGTCCTCGGGGGCGAAAGTGGTGCCGAAGCGCTCGTTGAGCCGCTCGATGATCTGCGACAGCGGTTCGGTCTCGGGTTCGTGGAGCTTACCGCCGCCGAAGATCGTGGTCACCACGCCCTCGTTGGTGGTGAGGGTGACCGAGCCTTCGAAGGTCTGGTCGATCCGGAGGTGGGTGAGCTCCACGTCGGGATGAACGGCCTCGCTGCCGCCGGTGCGCAGGAAGGCGGCCAGGGCCTTGCAGAACAGGTAGTCCCGCTCCAGCTTGGTGTCGGTGAAGGAGACCACCTGCGACAGGAATGCGTAGGTCCGGATGAAGCGCTTGAGGGCGTCGAGGAACCGGTCCTGCTCGTCGGTGGTCAGCTCACCGAAGCGGTCGATGGCCGGGGCCAGGGCGGCGTGGACCCGGTCGTGGGCCACCTTGCCCCGGGCCAGCAGCAGGGTCACGGTGCGTTCGATCTCGTCGGGCCAGAGCACGCCGAAGGGGTCGAGGGCGTGGCGGGTGTCGTAGAGCAGGTTCGGGTCGGTCGGGGGGGCCACGGTGGCCCCGTACCAGGGCTCGAAGGAGGCGCGGATGTCCTCGGCGTCGTTGCGGAAGTCGAGGACGAAGGTCCCGTCCTTGCGTATCCCGTCCCGGTCGTAGGTGCGGTTGAGCCGGGACAGGGTCTGCACCGCCGCCAGGCCGGTGAGGGGCTTGTCGACGTACATGGCGTAGAGCTTGGGCTGATCGAACCCCGTCTGGTACTTCTCGGCCACGACCAGCACGTGCCACGCCTCGGTGTCGAACTCGGTCGCCGTCTGGGTGTCGGGGAACCCGTTCATCGACGACTCGGTCACGTCGGCGCCGTCGAGGTCGAGGCTCCCGGAGAAGGCCACCAGAACCCCGACATCGTTGTAGCCCTTGTCGTTGATGTAGCGGTCCAGGGCCGTCTTGTAGCGCGCCGCGTGCTCCCGGGAGGCGGTGACGACCATGGCCTTGGCCCGGCCGCCGATCTTGTGGCGCACCTTGGCCCGGTAGTGCTCGACGATGACCTCGGCCTTCTGGGCCAGCTGGTGGGGGTGCAGGGACACGAACCGGGCGATGGCCGCCTTGGCCCTGCGGGGGTCGAACTCAGGGTCCTCCGGGGTGGCCTGCTCGATCTGCCAGTAGCTCTGGTAGGTGACATAGTTGGCCAACACGTCGAGGATGAATCCCTCCTCCACGGCCTGGCGCATCGAGTAGAGGTGGAACGCCTCGTGACGGTCGGTGACCGGGTCGTATCCGCCGAACAGCTCGAGCGTGCGGGCCTTGGGGGTGGCGGTGAAGGCGAAGAACGACAAGTTCGCCTGCTTTCCCCGAGCCGCCACCGCCGCAGCCAGGGCGTCCTCGGCCGGGTCCAGCGGCTCACCGGGGTTCGGCTCCGGCCCCTTGTTGCCGAGCACAGCCTTGAGGGCGGTGGCCGAGTCGCCGGTCTGGGACGAGTGGGCCTCGTCGACGATCACGGCGTAGGTGCGTTCGGGGAGGGCCTCGATCTTGTCGGTGACGAACGGGAACTTCTGCAGGGTGGTGATGACGATGCGGGCCTGCTCGCCCTCAAGGGCGTCGGCCAGCTGCTGGGAGTTCTGGTCGATCCGCACCACCACGCCATGCGCGTGCTCGAACTGGTAGATGGTGTCCTGGAGCTGGCGGTCGAGGATCCGCCGGTCGGTGATGACCACCACCTTGTCGAACACCTTGCCGTCGGCGGCGTCGTGCAGCGACGACAGCCGATGGGCCAGCCAGGCCAGGGTGTTGGACTTGCCGGAGCCGGCCGAGTGCTGGACCAGGTAGTCGTGCCCTGGCCCGTGCTCGTGGGCGCCGGCGGTGAGAGCCAGGACTGCATCCCACTGGTGGAAGCGGGGGAAGATGACCGTGGCCGGCGCCTTGGAGCCCTTCGGGGCCGGCTCTACGTGCACGAAGCGGTTCAGCAGGTCCAACCAGGCGTCGCGCTGCCACACCCGCTCCCACAGGTAGGCCGTCCGGTGCCCGTCCGGGTTGGGCGGGTTGCCGGCCCCGAGGTTGTGGCCCCGGTTGAAGGGCAGGAACCGCGTGCCCTTCCCGGCCAGCCGGGTCGTCATGGCCACCCGCTCGGTGTCCACTGCGAAGTGCACCACCGCCCGGCGCAGCAGGGCATTGTTCGGGTCGCGGTCGGTGCGGTACTGCTCGATGGCCTCGTCGATGCCCTGGCCGGTGATGGCGTTCTTCAGCTCAGCCGTGGCTACCGGGATGCCGTTCACGAACAGGCACAGGTCCAGCGTCCTGGTCGACCCCAGCCCGTAGGGGAGCTGGCGGGTGACAGTCAGGCGGTTCTTCCCGTAGCGCTCCAGCAGCGCCGGCGTCAGCCCCGACGCCGGACGGAAGTAGGCCAGCTTGAACGTCACCCCGAGATCAACGACCCCGTGGCGCAGCACGTCGACGGTGCCCCGGGAGTCGACCTCCCTGGCCAAGCGATCGGCGAAGGATCGCTGAGCCTTGTCGGCGTCGTTGCCGTGAAGGGTAATGAGCTGGTTCCAGGCGTCGATCTGCGTGGCCCCGATGAAGGCGAACAGCTCGGGGGTGTCCAGCGCCCGCACCGGGTCGAAGTCCGTCGGCGCCCCCTGCGCCGTCCCGACCTTGACGGCGTCATAGCCCCCCGGGCCGGCGAGCCAGTCGCAGATGAACGACTCGAACGCCGCCTCGTCAACCTTGGTCACGCCGGGGCCCCTGGGACGCCGAGTTCGCTGGTCACGGCGGCAGTGATGAGGGCCTGACGGTGCTCCTGGAGAAGCGAGAGCTGCTGCTTCAGACAGCGGGTAAGCGTTGCTGCCCACGCTCCGACGGCGACTAGGCGTGCGGCAATCGCTGGCAGATCACTCTGATCGAACACAGGCATGAGCATCGACCCGATTTGCTCATCGCTGAGGTGGGGTACCGAGACACCGGTGAGGTCAGGTTCGACATGCGCGACGAACCGTTGTGAACGCAGCACGTGCTCGATCAGGATTGCGGCGCTCGGTGCGCAGGCTCGAACACGGCACACCCGCTGCACGAGTAGCGCCCCCTCGCTCGCCTTGTCGATCCGTGCTACCCGCGTACCGCCGGCGATGAATGGACGATCCATCCCGACCACAACGTCACCCTCAACCAGCCTGTACCGGTCGGGGATTGCGGACCGAGCGTAGAGACGTACGGCTTCACTCCACCGCACCGACCCGATTGACACGTTCAAGCCTCGAAGCAGCAGCGGGCCGTCGGCATCCGGCGCAAAGTCATCGCTGGCGAACATGTATCCAGGGAGCAGATTCGCTATCCGACGGAGGGGCGCGTGACTCTTGGTGTGTACCACTACCTCGGCAGCCGATTGTCGCTTCTCTTCAACGAGTCCGATCATGCGGCGTTTCTTGGTGATGAGGGCGTCTATGCGGGCGGTCTCGGTGTCGAGGAAGTCGGCGATCGCCCGCTGCTGGGCCGGCCCGACCTCAGGCACCCGCAGCGCGCCGATCTCCGCTGCCGTTACTGCATCGTACGTTGATCCCGTGCCTTCAGCTTTGAGCAGATCGACTGCCGAGTGCATCCACCACCAGCAGAACCGGCGATGAAGCGCCGGCCCGGGACGTATCGCGGCAAGGCCTCGCCCTATCCCGTACTCCTGATCGGCGATGTTCAAGGCCCCCACTGGAGCGCGAATGGACACCAAAACGTCGCCCTTGGCGGCGAGGCGGAGTCCACCATCACACCGGTTCTTAGGCGTTGGGTGCACCACTCCGAACTCAGCATTGCCTTGAAGAAAGGGGCGACCCTCACCCACGAAGTCCGCCACGTCGTCCGAAGAGGGTGACTGACCTGCGATCACGCAGGCCACTCGCTTCAGCGGCGTCTGTGCCGTCACTCCGTCACCTCCCGGAGCAACTCCTGGATCTCAACTTCGAGTTGCTTGATCTCGGCGTCGATCTCGGCGAGGGGGCGGGGAGGGACGTACTTGTAGAAGTGTCGGGTGAGGGGGATCTCGTAGCCGATCTTGGTCTTGTCGTGGTCGACCCAGGCGTCGGGGACGTAGGGGTGGACCTCGGCGGTGAGGTGGTCCACGACAGCGGCGCTGTACTCGATCGTCGCTAGCCGGTGAGTCGGGTCGTCCTCGTAACCGACGCGCAAGGTGGGCAGAGGGACGTTCTCTTGGTCGCGCAGGTCCGGGTCGGGCTCCAGTTCGCCCTTGGTGTCGGTGACGGCCGGCGCCTCGGGGTCGGCGACGGCGAGGGCGTCGATCACGGCCCGTTGCTGCGGGACGGTGAGTCCAGCAACCTCCGGGTGCCGAAGGACGACCTTGCCCATCTCGCGGCGTTCGGTGGTCGTGGCGCCCGCATGCTGGGCGATGCCAGTGACGATGGTGTCGACAACGTCGGCGGGGAGCTTGGCTAGCTTCTTCTCGGCTCGGACGAGGGCGAGGGTCTCGTCGGTGATCTCCCAGCGGAGGCGGAGGGGGCGCTCGACGGTGACGCGGAGGAACCCGAACGCCTCGTTGGGGAAGATCTTGACCCGGTCGTTCTCGGTGAAGTCGCCGTAGAGGCGCACGATGTCGTCGATCTGGGTGTCGCTGATCTGCTTGCGCTTCTCGCCCAGGCTCTTGCGCATCTTGACGAAGTAGTCGCGGGCATCGACGAGCTGGACCTTGCCCCGCCGCCGGGGGTGCTTGCGGTTGGTGACGACCCAGAAGTAGGTGGAGATGCCGGTGTTGTAGAAGATCTGGTCGGGCAGGGCGACGACGGCTTCAAGCCAGTCGTTCTCGATGATCCAGCGGCGGATCTCGGACTCACCGGAGCCGGCGCCGCCGGTGAACAGGGGGGAGCCGTTGAACACGATGGCGACCCGGGAGCCACCCTGGTCGACCGGCTTCATCTTGGAGATCATGTGCTGGAGGAACAGGAACGACCCGTCGTTGATCCTCGGCAGGCCGGCCCCGAAGCGGCCGGCGAAGCCCTTCTTGTCGGCCTCGTCGCGGATCGTGTCGGCGACCTTCTTCCACTCGACGCCGAAGGGCGGGTTGGCCAGGAGGTAGTCGGCCTTGAAGCCGGCGTGCCCGTCCTCGGAGAAGCTGTTGCCGTAGACGATGTTGGTGGCGTCCTGGCCCTTGAGCATCATGTCGGAGCGGCAGATGGCATAGGTCTCGGCGTTGAGCTCCTGGCCGTAGACGTGGAGGCGGGCCTGCGGGTTGAGCTCGCGCAGCCGGTCCTCGGCCACCGACAGCATCCCGCCGGTGCCACAGGCCGGGTCAAGGAGGGTCTTGGCGATGCCGGGCTTGGTGAGCAGGTCGGTGTCCTCGATGAACAGCAGGTTCACCATGAGCCGGATGACCTCACGGGGGGTGAAGTGCTCGCCGGCCGTCTCGTTGGACAGCTCGGAGAAGCGGCGGATGAGCTCCTCGTAGAGGTAGCCCATCTCCAGGTTCGACACGGCGTCGGGGTGCAGGTCGAGGGCGGCGAACTTCGACACGACCAGGTAGAGCAGGTTGGAGCGGTCGAGCCGGGTGATCTGGGCGTCGAAGTCGAACTTGCCGATGACGTCGCGGGCGCCGGCGGAGAAGCTGGCGATGTAGTGGCGGAGGTTGTCGGCCAGGTCGTCGGGGGCGGCCAGCAGCGTCTTGAAGTCGTGCCTGGAGGTGTTGAAGAACTGCTCGCCCGACTCCCGGCACAGGATCGGCTCCAGGTTCTCGACCTTGCCCTCCAGCTGGGCCGCCCGGGCGAGCACCTTCGCCTTGGTCGGCTCGAGCACGCAGTCGAGGCGGCGCAGCACCGTGAGGGGCAGGATGACCCGGCCGTACTCGGACTGCTTGTAGTCGCCCCGCAGCAGGTCGGCCACCGACCAGATGAAGGCCGCATGGTTGCGTATGACCTCGTCCTTCCTCACGGCCATGCGCTCCCACTCCTTGTCGTGCCTCTGATCATGCTGGCACCGAACCGTAGGTGTGACTCGTGAACGGTGTGGTCCGCCGGTAGCCGCCGGCGCGCCTCCTACCGTTCGCAAGCGGCGGCACCCGGAGAACTATGCGGTGACTCACACACCGGAGGCCAGCGGCGAACGGTCACCGGGACCCTCGTCGGCGTCCAGGCTGGTGAGCGTTGCGGACCAGCTCCGTCTTGTAGGCCCTCCGCAGGGATGTCAGAGGCCGAGTTGGGTGGCGGCGTTGTCGTCCCAGGCTTGGGCGACTCGGACGTACTGGCCGAGGGTGGCGAGCGACTGGTGGCGGGTCTGGTGGGCGATGGCCCGGTCCGAGGCGCCCCGGAGGTGGGCGTAGGTGACGAAGCCCGCTCGGAGGCTGTGGGCCGAGTAGACGGCCGGGTCGAGACCAGCGCGGGCGGCGGCCTGCTGGACGAGGACGTTGACCGAAGCGGGGTTCATCGGCCGGGTCCCGGGCCGGTTGCCGGTGGAGACGGCCCGGAAGACGGGGCCGTCGGTGATGGCGGCGGCGGTGAGCCAGGCCTGGAGGGCGGTGACGGGGCATCGGCTGGTCATCCGGGCCCGAGGGAGGACGGCCAGCTCGGCCTGTTCGCCGGTCTGGTTGGTCATGGAGCGGCCGATGGTCAGGACGAGGCCGTTGGTGTGCTCGGCGACCTGGTCGACGGTGAGGGCAGTCAGCTCGGAGCGGCGGAGGGCGGCGACGAAGCCGACGAGGAGCAGGGCCCGGTCCCGGAGGCCGGCCAGGTCCGGCTCCGGTGGCCGTTTAGCCGTCTTCCAGGTCTTGCTGGTGGGGCAGCGGTCGATGACGTCCCACAGCTCGGGAGGCATAAGCGGAGCGGCCTGCTCGGCGGGGGCGCCGTGAGTCCGGCGGATCCCTTCCCACACGGCGATGACCCGGGCGGCGGCGGTGGGGTCGGGGAGGTCCCGCATCTTGTGAGCGAACCGGATCCCGGAGAGCCGGCGGCTCATCGTGCCGACCTTGGCCCCGCAGCCGGCGAGGAAGGTCAGGTAGCGGCTGATCCCCTCGGCGGTGGCCGGCAGATCCGGGTAGCCCTCGCGCTTCGACCAGGCGCACCACTCGGTCCAGTCCGACCGGTAGCCTCGAAGGGTGTTGGCGGCCCGGGCGGCCCGCACGTAGCCGGCCTCCGCCTCGTTGAGGACGCCGACCTCGACGACCTCCAGCGGGTCGGAGGAAGCTGCCGGGGACACCTCGAGAGCCACCCCTCTCACCCTAGCCTGCTACACGCGATAATCGACAGAATCGCGTGTAGGTACGTCCTCCAACCGGCGGCTCCCGGTCAACAACAACGTTCGTCCAGCCAGTCGGCGCCTGCGACTTGGCGGCCAGTTGGGGGGTTGGCGACCGTGACCCCACCTACG
>JBBQRO010000101.1:0-12138 GCA_038214685.1 Acidimicrobiales bacterium | reverse complement strand
CGGCGGAGCTACGGACGGTGTCAGCCAGCTCGCGCACGTCCTGGTTGGCGGTTCGGGCCACCACCTTGGTCTGGCCGACCGCCGTGCCCTTGACCCGCTTGGCCTGGGTGGAGGCCGTGGCCTTGACCCGACGGGCCTCCCAGGGTGGCGACCAGCTTGGTCTCCGAGGCGCCTGCGGCCGCGGCCTGACCAGGCTTGGCGCTTCTGGTCGTGGGCCTGCGAGAGCGGGCCGCAGGGGCTGGCCGGGGTAGGACTATGGCCTTCTGGGCCATGGGTGGCGCCTCCTAGATGTCGTCCGCACGGTTCGTGAGGCCTACCCGAACGCCGGGATGAGGAAAACGTCGTCGCACCGGAGGGAGGGCGCAGGACGGGCAGAGCAGTGACCGTTCGCGTATCGTCGGTTCATGAGCCGCCTCACCCATTTCTGACGTCGCACCCTTCGCCATGTCCTGCCGGTCGCCGGCCGAGCGCCGGTGTCGGCGCTGGCCGCCGTGCTGCTCGTGCGCCTGGCCGACGAGTCGGCCATCTTCCTGCCGTTCGGGACGCTCGAGTCGTTCCGGGCCGACCTCGGGCTGACCTACGCGCAGGCCGGATTGGTCCTGGCCGCGATCGCCCCCGGGGCGCTTGCGGGCGGGGTGTTCTCTGCGGCCGCCGACCGCTACAGCCGGCGGGTCATCGTCGCCGGGGGCGCCTTCGGCTTCGCCCTGTCGCTGGCGATCTTCGCCATGGGCGCATCCTTCGTCGTGCTCCTGTCGGGCGGCTTCGTGATGGGCATGGCGTCCACGGCCATGGTCGACGGCGCCGAGGTGGCGCTGGTGGACATGGCCGGCGACGACCTGCGCCACTACCTGGCCCGCTCGAACCTGCTGGCCACCGTCGGCGACCTGCTCGGGCCGGCCCTCATTGCCGCCACCGTGGCCCTCGGCCTGTCGTGGCGGGTGGCGTTCGGTGCCGGGGCGCTGCTCATGGGCCTCTACGGGCTGGCTCTGGCCGGCGCGCCCCTGACCCCGCCGGCGGGCCACGGCGATGACAATGGCGACGGCGGCGGGCCCAGGCCCGGGCTCATCGCCGTGCTCCGGGATCCCGCCGTCTGGGTGATGGGGCTGATCGGGCTGCTGATGGTGCCCTTCGACGAGCCGCTGATCGGCTTCACCATCGCTCTACTGGAGCGGGATCGAGGCGCTTCGACCGCGCTGGCTACCACGGTGGCCTTCATCGGCATCTGTGGCGGGGTCCTGGCCTTCGCCGTTCTGGCCCGACGCTTCGCGAATGTGACCGACCACCGGCTCCTGATCGGCTCGGTGTGCGCCATGACCGTGGGTGCGGTGGCCATCGCCGTGGTGCCGGTGCTGGCCATGGTGGCGGTGGCCGGACTGGTCACCTCCATCGGGCTCAACCTGGCCTGGCTGGCGGTGCAGCATCGCACCCTGACCCTGCGCCCCGGACAGGTGGGCACCACCAACGCCGTGCTCGGCGCCCTGGAGTCGACGGGTTCGTGGATCCCGGTCGGCATCGGCGTGATCGCCGACCGGGCCGGCCTGTCGTTGGCGGTTGGTTCTTTCGGGATCCTCGGTGCGGCGATGCTGGCCCTGGCCGTGTGGTCCGGCCGGGACGGCGCACGGGCCACCGGCCCCGGCTGAGACTCGGCTTAGTCCGGTCAGTGCGCACCCCCGGCATCGAGGCCGGCGATCGTGGCGTCGTCGAGGCCGCCGTCGGGGTTTGTCGTCGGCCTTGTCGAGGCACGGCGGGACGGCGACGGCCAGTACGGCGTCGGGCGGGTTCCGGTTCGATCAGGAAGGCAACGGCGTCCCTATCATCAATCGCTACGACGAGTTGCGGTGCTTCGGCTTCAATCCCGAACAACGACGTTTGACGGGTGATGTCCCGCTGCCCGGTTGTCGTTCGGGTGGCGGCGGCGTCGCCAGTCGAATCACGGCGGGCCGAGCCCTCACGAGGATGCGGCCCGGGAAATACTTCCTGATTCGAGGTGGGTCGTCCGGAAGGGTGGGTATAGCTCCATCGTGACTCATCTTCTCGATTGCTTGGACAGGTTGGGCGCGGCGCGCAACGAAAGGGGTACCAGCACCCTCTACGTCCTCTACGTGATCATCGCCGTTCTCGTCATCATCGTCCTGCTGAAGATCCTCGGCGTCATATAGGCCGGTGACAGCGGCGGGGCGTGGCCAGCCCAAGTGCTGACCGGGTTAGGCCGCCGGCTCTTTGCCGAGCTCGATGGGCACGCGACGATCTCGTCGTCGAACACGGCGGCGAGCTCCAGCCGAGCGCCGAGCGCTTCGAGGTACTGGCGCAGGGTCGAGATGCGGGACATCGTCGACATGTTCGAACTTGGACACGGCTCCCTGGGTGATCTCCAGCCGACCGGCCAGTTCTGCCTGACTCACCGCCTCAGCATGACGAAGGCTCGTAGAGACGGACCTCCTCCAGCGACAGCTCTCGGGCTTGTGCGATCGACTCCTCGGCCCCAGGGATGGACCGGAGCTCGTCTCGCAGCGTCGACCACTTGATGTGGCCGCTCATCAGATCAAGCCTTCCTTACTGAAGTCGTCGAGGTAGTCGTCGTACAGCTTGACCACGGAGGACCAAATCGTCGTGTGCGACTTCCTCATCGGCGACAACCAGTTCGGGTCGACAGCGCAGTCTCTCGATTCCTACTTCTCGGCCTTCGCCACTGCGGCCCGCCTCGGCCGGTGACGGGCCGAACTCGCGCAGGGACGCTAAGGGGCGCCGTGCTCGGCCACTGAGGGTGTGGCCCTCGCGCCGATGGGGCCTGCAGGCGCTTCCTCCAGCCTTCCTTAGAAGCAGTTCGTGGAGCCTGGGCCCGCCAAGCCGGAGTTCGATTCCGGCAGACACTGCCACTGGAGCGCGAGCGTCTCCGGGTTCCGGACAGCCCCATCGGCATGGCTGCGCTCACCCGGTCGGGTCCAGGAACTGCAGGAATCCGTCGCCCGTGCCGGCTACGACCACCCGGCCGCTGGTGGGGTCGACTGCCACGTCGTTGGGCTGGCGAACGGTGGGCCAGGTGCGCTCTTCGCTCAGACCCTCCCCGTCGATGCGGTAGGACCGGAGTTGGTTGCTGGCGGTGAGGGTGACGTAGAGCCGCGACCGGGCCACGTCGACAGCCAGCCCGTAGGGGGCGCCGCCGCCGGTGGTGACGCGACCGACCTGGCGGATGCCCTCGGCGTCGGCCCGGAACACCAGGATCGCGTCGCCCTGGGTGTCGGCCACGTAGAACAGGTTGCCGGCGCCGGCACGGACATGGGTGGGGCCGACCCCGCACGGCGCCTCCCCGAGCATGCGACCGTCGGGGGCATAGGCGGCGATGCGACGGCCCCGCACGCCGACCACGACCACGACCGAGCCGTCGGCCGACGCGGCCACGCCCCCGGGTTGGACGGGCGCCGGCACCACCTGGGTTGCGGCACCCGGTCCGAGCACGTGGGCGGTATCGGCCAGCTCGTCGCCGACGAACACCCGGCCGCCGGCCGCGGGTGCGACATCGTGGGGCTGGCGGCCGACCGGTGTATCGGCGGTGACATCACCGCTGGGCAGGCTCACCCGGTACAGGCGGTCGTTGCCCTCGGTCGGGACGAGGACGGGCCCGCCCGGCCCGAGGAGCGCGAGGTGGCGGGCCGACCCGGCCAGGGGGATGCGCAGGCGCTCGGCGCCGGTCGCCGGGTCGACCAGGACCACGCCGTCCGGGGCGCGCACAGCGGCGGCAATCGTCTGTGTGGTGGCGTCCCACACGAGGCCTTCGGGCTGGCCGGGAAGGGGCACGACCCGACCGGGCAGGTCGGCGACCGCACCGGGCGCCTCGGCTGGCTCGGGGACATCGTCGCGCGGTGATGCCGTTCCTCCACCGCCACCCCCGCAGGCAGCCGCAAAGGCTAAGCCCAGCGCGGCCAGGCGGGTAGCGAGCTTCGAGCTGAAGCCCTCACGCACACGCGGAGGCGGGGTGGAGTGGCTCGGGATGGCGTCGGGCATCCCAAGTTTGTACCCACCGGAGTGCCCGCCGTGTGCCCGCAACACCTCACGATTCGCTGAACTCTTCGATCGGGTGTCGCTGTTGAGGGCATGACTGGCTGATCACCGCTGCCCGGGGAACGGCGGCGCGAATCGTGGGCGAGACGTCTCGGAGCGCAGGAACGGCCCGGCGGATCCGGGTCCCAGACAGGAGGTGACGTGACCGCGCCCGGTCCGGCGGCTGCCCAGGTACGCGTAGGCCCGTTCGGCCAAGCAGCACGGCCCACCCGATTGACCTCGCGCTCAGTCCGATATCGGTGCGGTCGATGGCTCGCAGTAGGCGGAGCTCGGGTCGGAGGGGACGACGGCGGCCACCGCCGCCCGTTCCTCCACCAGCCGGGCATGACGCAAGCTTGCCGACACCGCGGGGACCGCTGGCGCCGGCTCGGCCCCGATGCCCGGCGCCGGCGTGCCCTGGTCGATGGCCCAGCCGGTACGCCGGGACTGGCTCCAAACCCGGCCCAGATCGTCGACGGCCTGCTCGGGCGAGTCGGCCACGGCGTAGACGGTCGAGCGCTCCCGAGCCCGGCTCATCTTCACGTAGGCCAGCTCACGTCCCCCGCCGTCTTCCAGGACGTGGGCCCGGCCGACGGTGGCGCCCTGGCTGCGGTGCACGGTGATGGCGTAGCTGTGGGCCAGATGCGCTGCGTCGAGCTCATCGCGCCCGAAGCGCTGGAGGCGCCCGTCGTCCATGGTGGCGGCCAGTTCGCCTCGCTCCAGGTCGACGGCCAGGACCGTGCCGCACTCGGAAGTGACGATCTCCCCGCCGGCGCCGGGGGCCAGGGTGACGATGCGGTCCCCGGCCCGGTAGCCGGTGTCGCCGACGACGAGTTCTTTGCCAGACAGCCGCCCGAGCTTGTCCCACGCCTCACGTCCCCGGCGGTTCAGCTCGGCAACGTTGGCACGCCGCCACGCGTACATGGCCGCCTGACCACCCTTGGCCGTGTCGGCAGCCCATCCGGCCACGGTGGCGTCCAGAGCCGTGTCTCGATCAGGGGACACGGCGATGCGACCGGCACCGGCATACCGGGACACGGCCTCGTCGACCTTGCCCGACCGGAGCTGTGCGAGCGCCTCCCGCTCCGCAGGATCGACCTGGCGCACGTTCCCGCTGAGTACGAGCACCGAGCCCCCGAAACGCCGCACCACGGCCTCGAAGCCGCCACCGGGGCCGACGGAGGACAGCTGGCGAGGGTCGCCCACGGCGACCACCTTGGCGCCGGCGACCCTCGCCGCCTGCAGGAACGCCACTAGGGCGGCGTCATCGGTCATCGCCGCCTCATCCAGCACGGCGACGTGGTGGGGCGACAGGCGCAGGGTGTTGTGGGCGATGCGCCAGTTGAGCGAGGCCAGCGTCCGGCTGTCGATGCCCGCCTCACGGTGCAGTGTGCGGGCGGCCTGACCCGAGGTCGAGGTGCCCACTACGTCGTAGCCCGCTGCCTCGAAAGCGTCGCGCGCCGCGGCCAGCGCCGTCGTCTTGCCCGAACCGGCCACGCCGACGACGAGGTCCACGCCGCGTCCCGACATGCAGACGGCCTCCACCGCCTGACGCTGGCCGGGGGTGAGCGTGTGTCCGAGTCGCTCCTCAGCGCGCGCTGCTGTAGCGCGCGCATCCGCGGCGGATGTTGCCGCAGCGTTGCAGCGCGCGACCTGGGTCTCGATGCAGCGGGCGATGGCCTGCTCCCGGGCGATGGTCACCGCGGTGGCGTACGCCCGCTCGCTGGCGCCGGCCACCCCCAGCAACGGCACCGCCTCGGGATCGGACAGCGCGCGGTCCACCACCCGGGCCAGCTCGCCAGGCTCACGGCCGTAGAGCGACGGGGCCACGGCCACGACCACGTCCCGGCGGGTGAACACCTTGCGGGCGGCCAGGGCGCCATCGGCATCCAGGACCTGGTTGACGACGGCTCGCACCTCCTCGGCGCTCAGCGTGGGCGACGGCCGGCGGCGCGCTGCTGCTTCGCAGTCGATTGCCTGGGCGACGGCCTCCACGCTCCAGCCTGTGTCGCCGATCTCGGCCACCCACCGGGGCATGAGATCGCCGACGGGCTGGTGGCGCTTCGGCGCCCGAGTGGCCCGGGCGGCAACGTTGCGGGCTTGGTAGCTGAAGTTGCCGGTGCGCTGCATCTCAGCCTCGATCTCGGCTGCCCGCTTGGAGTGGATGTCCATGACCGCCTCGGGCACGCCGGCGATGACCCAGTGGCCGAGCTTCCCCGACGGACCCTCGTCGGGAACGATGCCGTAGCCCAGCTCGACGGCGACGCCGGCCGAGGCCATGCGCCCGACCATGGTGGCGGCGTGGAGGTGCTCGGTCCACAGGGCGGTGACGGCGGCCTTCCAGCCGCCCTTGTCGTCGTCATGCGCAGCAGGTTGGCCATCAGCACGTGATCGTGGGGGCCAGGGTCGCCGGCCCGGGATGTGGCGTGGCGAGCGGTGGCGTAGATCAGGCCCTCGGTCGGGGTGCGCACCGCCGCCTCCCCCCGTCGTCCCCCGAGGCGCCGGGTCAGGTCGTCGAGGTAGGCCAGGGTGGCGTCTCGCTCGGCGTCCATGATCCGGTGCATGTCCTCGGCCCGGCCGATCACACCCAGCTCGGCCACCGACTTGTGGGCCGAGATCACCAGCTCCAGCCCCGGGCGCTTGGTGTGCACCAGCCGCTCCCCGGTGGTGGGGTCACAGGCCCCGCCAGGGCCGTAGAGGGCGGCGTACTGCTCGTCGGTCACCGCGCCCTGCAGGCCCAGCAGCCGGGCGCCGGCGCCGCCCCACAGCAGCGGCGTCTCGCCCCGGGAGGCGTAGTAGGCCAGGGCCTGGCCCGGGTGGTCGTCGCCCCGGGCCAGCACGGTGGCTCGGTGGTACTCGACCGAATCGGCTCCCATGATCCGCATCCAGGCCACCGCAGCACCGCCTCCTCCCTTCAAGGGGAACCCTTGAAATCGTGTCCAAGTGATGTTGCAGTATGGGAGCCATGTTGCGGGGTTGTAAAGAGTCTAAGTACTGATCGGCTATCGCGGTATGGGGCGGTTAGGCCAGGGTGCCATTTGGGTGTCATGGTGAATGAGGGTTCATTGCGGTCAGTGGGCGGTCACGAAATGGGCAGTAGCGAGTCGATGTGATGGCCGGCGCTGCTCTTTGTGCCGAGGTGGTCGGATCGCTGATCGCATGCGATCGCTGCGCCCTGCGGCGTTCGCTCCACTCCCGTCGCGCTGGTGAGGAGCGCGTCGCAGAAATCTCAGACTTCTTTGTCGCGTTTTAGCTCCAGACACACCAGTAGATAGTTGAGGGGTCATGACGGCGCCTCAGGAAGGACTACCGATCATGAACGGCAAGCGGGCAGGATCGAGCACGCAGACGGAGCTCGTCGACATCGAATGGGTGGCCAAGCGTCTCGGGGTCACCGTGCGCCACATCCGCCGGCTCGTGGCCGAGAAGCGCACCCCCATCGTGAAGTGGGGTCATCTGGTGCGCTTCGACCCGCAGGAGATCGAGCTTTGGATCGATGACGCACGCAGGCCCCGGTCGGAGTGAGATTGGCTCGCTGCGGGGTGGGACGACAGCGATCCAGGTGTCGACGTCGGCGTTGGGCAGGTGCTGGCTCAGGCCGACCACGTCGCTCGCTGAGAGACTCACCCGGTGCCCAGGCTGAGCGAGTTCTACGGCATCGTCATCTCCCTGTACTGGGCCGAGCATCCGCCTCCGCATTTCCACGCCCGTTACGGCGAGCACAGGGTCGCTGTGACATCGCAACATTGGAGGTGCGCGCCAGTGGTCTTCCCGGCCGGGCCATGCGCCTCGTCCGGGAGTGGGGAGAGCTGCACAGAGAAGAGCTCATGGTCACCTGGGCGCACGCGCTTGCCCATGAACCCTTGGGTACGATTGAGCCGTTGCCATGTGTTGACCGATCCGATCCCCGTCGTCACTCATGTAGAGGTTCTCCACGACTTCGTGGTGGGCCTCACCTTCGACGACGGCAGCGTGGGCGAGGTCGACCTCCTCCCGCACCTGTGGGGTCCTGTGTTCGAGCCGCTACGCGACGATCCAGGTCTCTTCGCCAAGGTCCGTGTCGATGCGGACGAGGGGACGATCGTCTGGCCGAACGGTGCCGACGTTGCGCCGGAGACGCTCTACCGGGAGTCGGCCGCTACGCGGACGTCCTGACTGAGCACCACCCCATCGCTCGGCGGCGCAGTCCAGCGGCGTCCATGAGTCGCTGACACGGGAGCGGCCAGGCCACGACCGGCGGTTAGGGCGGAGCCGGGGGGCGCCAGCGGCGGATCACCGTCACCGCTCAGGCCGAGCCCGTGCGACCGTGATCAGGATCCGGCAGTCTGCGTCGGGTGCCGAGCCCGGAGGCCGGCCCGAGACGTAGCTGCTGTTATCGGACGGTAGCGACCGGAGGCCCACCCATCCTTCGACGGCACGTTGCGCGAGGGTCTGTCGGCTTTTTGAGCCGGTTATGGGTGGCCTCTGGGACGAACGCCAATTCGATAGAGGTCGCACGAGACGTATCTCGCGATGCACCCGGTACATTGTTGACGCGGCCTGTCACCTCCGTAGCGGGTTCTGGGATGCGCAGTATGCCCGATCGCCCGGTGGCGACCTCATGCATGAGTGTGTTCAACCTCGCTATCAGCTCCCGGTTGAGATAAGCCTAGTCTTCAGACCCAGGTGAAGGGGAGTGGCATGCGGAAGCCGATTACCTCAGATGTTATCGTTGCATATAGTCACTGTCCGCGCAAAGCTTTCCTCCTTTTATGTACCGAGGAGCAGGGCTCTCCACACGGCTATCCAGGTCTCATCGCCGATGACCAGCGCCGGAACCAGGTGGATTACTACAGCGAGCTCAAGCTCGCCCACCCCAACGCTACGGTCTACCAAGGGAGACTACCAACCACCGGTAGTAGCCCGATCTTGGCCGCTACCGTCAAGGCGCTAGATTGTGAGGCCTATTGCGACAGCTTGATCCCAGCACCACGACGGACAGGCGGACGCGGCCAACGCTACGAGCCTACGCTGGTGATCGGTACTCAGACAGTCAGTCCGGAACAACGCGTGGCCCTCCTGTTCACGGGCTATGTGCTTAGCCAGGTGCATCCGACCGCCGCACCGCTGGCTGGCACCATTCTCTCCACAGACGGACTTCTCCACAAAGTTCTATTGCATCAGCGCTATGCTGAGATTGAACAGACAATCGAAACTTTGCGCAGCTTGACGCGGACCCTAGAAGCACCGCCGGTCATATTGAGCAAACACTGTCCTCAATGTCAGTTTCGGGCGGACTGTCTGCAAAAGGCGGAACACGACTTTGACCTGAGCCTCCTGGAGCGCGTGACACCCAAGGCACGACGCCGATACCATGATCGCGGAATATTCTCCGTAGCGCAGCTGTCCTATCAGTACAAGCCGCGGCGTAGGCGCAAGCCGTCGCCTAAAGCTCCAGTCCAGCATCGGCTCGAATTGCAGGCACTAGCCCTCCGCACGGGCAAGACCTACCTTCATGAACTGCCTGCGTTGGTGCGCCATACACCGAGATATTCATGGATTTCGAAGGGGTACCCGACCGGCATACGCAGTACCTCTTCGGCTTGCTGACGTGCGAAGCTGCCCCCGGATGCTACCAGGCGTTCTGGGCTGACACGGATGCCGATGAAGCTCGGATCTGGCGCGACCTGACAACTACGCTCGAGTCCTATCCCGATGCCCCGATATACCACTACGGGCATTACGAGGCTCGGGCGATCACGGCGCTGGCAAAACGGCATGGGACCAGCGCTGATCCCCTGTTGGAGCGCCTCGTCAACCTCAACGCGTACGTGTTTGGCAAGGTGTACTTCCCCCTTCGATCCAACCGGCTGAAGGATATCGGCCGTTGGCTCGGAGTGCCCTGGCCCACTGACGGGGCCTCCGGTTTGGACAGCCTTGTCTGGCGACGCCGCTGGGAAGATAACCGCGATGACGAATCGAAACAGCTATTGTTCGCGTACAACGAATCCGATTGCCGAGCGCTACGGGCGTTGGCCAATGAACTGACGCGCTTGCACGATACTGGTGCTGAAGAACCCAGCGTTGATTTCACCACCAAGCCCAAACGGTATACGACGGACACGGGCGAGAGGATTCACCGCCAGTTCGAAACGATCCTTCGCTCAGCAAGTGCCCAGTACGAGCATGCAAAGATCAGCTTGTGCGATGACGAGCCGGAGCGCCCTGATGAGAAGAGAAGAGTCGGCGCCCCGGTAGGGCATCCTGGTCATCACCGCATCCAGCCAAGGGCGCGAAAAGTCGTACAGGTATTGCCGCTCCAGGAATGTCCTCGGCGTGGCCAGAGCCCATTGCAGGCCTCTGCGACGCTGGCCGAGAAGACGATCGTTGACCTCGTCTTCACCGACAGCGGCTGCCGGAAGACCGTCACGAAGTACGTGGGAGCTCGGGCGTACTGCCGGCGGTGCAAGCGCTCTTACCTTCCCCCGGGAATCAGTGACCTCCTCCATAGTGACTTTGGCCACGGTTTTCAGGCTTGGGCCATTTACCAACGCTTGGCGTTGCGCCTACCTTATGCTGCAATAGTCCAAGCGATATACGAACAATTCCAGGAGCGTGTGAACAGCAGCACTATTGTTAACTTCGTCCGCTATTTTGCACGTGACTACGCCGAGGCCGAAGAGCGCTGTCTCCAACAACTTTTGTGCAGCCCCTTCATTCATGCTGATGAGACCAAGATCAGCATCCAAGGCGTGAACCAGTACGTCTGGGTCTTCACGGACGGCAGCCACGTGTTGTTCCGCCTTACCGCGACCAGAGAGACTGCGGTGGTGCAGGAGCTACTGGCAGGCTACAGTGGTATCCCTATCACCGATTTCTACGGTGGGTACGATGCAGTTCCGTGCCGGCAGCAGAAATGCCTGGTCCATCTCATCCCGGGACCTCAATGACGACCTATGGCGCCGGCCCTTTGATTCCGAGTTGGAGGCCTTCGTCCTGGCCGTGCGAGAACTCCTGGTGCCTATCTTGGATGCTGCCAACAAGTATGGCTTGAAGAAGCGGCATCTCGGCAGGTTCGCACGATCGGTTGACCGATTTTACAAGCAATATATCACGTCCATAATATGCGGATCCGAACAGGTCCGCACCTATCAGAAACGTTTCCTAAGGTATCGGCAGAGCATGTTTACCTTTATGGAGTACGACGGGATCCCCTGGAACAACAATATGGGGGAACGGGCGATCAGGCACCTGGCGATACAGCGGAAGATCTCGGGGAGTTTCTCCGAATCGCTGGTGCCGTCCTACCTG
The DNA here is from genome assembly GCA_038214685.1 of Acidimicrobiales bacterium. GTDB lineage: Bacteria > Actinomycetota > Acidimicrobiia > Acidimicrobiales > AC-14 > CADCTB01. The sequence goes on along the minus strand of JBBQRO010000101.1, from coordinate 810 downwards.
CTGCTCCTGGGGTTATCGCAGACGTGCCGATTTCAAGGCAAACCTCTTCTCAAGTTCCTGCTCTCCGGTCAGAAAGACATAGATGCGTTCAAGACGCCTAGACGACGGTCCAGCTCGGGGAGAAACAACGGATCTCGTCCAGCCCTGGGGTTGGCGAGTTTGCCGCCCTCCGACCGTGCACGTTGAAGGCAGGCTGCTGCTGCTGCTGATTGGTTTCAGGCGATGAGACGGGCATGGCGTAGCTCGTCGATGGCTTCTTCAGGCACTCCGACGACGTCGAGATGCACGATCTGGCGTCCGACGCGGGTGTCGACGATATCGACGACTCGCGCCAGGAAGGGCTCGTCCTCGTCGCCGGCGACGATGAGCGATCCGGGTCGGACTCTGTCCGGTTCGGCGGGCCGGTCGAAGAACGCCCAGACGTAGCCGGTTTCGTCGATCTGGTGGACGTCAGCGCGGATGGCGACCCGCACGGATGGGGTGTCACTCATTTGGGCCTCCGGACGTGGTGAGGGTTGTCGTGGTGGGGACCGAGCACGACCAGAAAACGCTCGGCTTCGTTCTCAGTGTAGGTGCCGAGCACAATGCTGTAGTGGGGCAGGCTGAAGGTCGGCAGCAGGGTGAAGCCGGCTGCGATCAGCTCGCGGCTGGTCACGTGGGCGTAGCGGCGTCGCGTTCGGAGCCTGCGTCCGGACAAGATGGATGCGAGATCCCAGCCCGCCACGGTGGCTTCGGCCGACACGGCGGCGAACGGTCTCCTCGGTAGGAGTAGCGACTTCGGGTCGAGTCGGCGTTGTCCATCAGGGCATC
>JBBQRO010000100.1:0-12304 GCA_038214685.1 Acidimicrobiales bacterium | reverse complement strand
CCACGTCATCGACACCCACGTCCGACCACGACAACCCGTCGCGTTCGAGATGCTCGAACCACAGCTTCAAGCTCGAGGCGTAAGCCCGCTGGGTGTTCGGCGATCGCTCCAACGCCGCCAGATGCGAGAGGTAGACCTCGATCGGCTCCACCGGCACCCCGTCACCGCCGAGCACCGTCCACGACACCGCCCCAGTCACCGGCATCACCACCCGCTGGGCGATCATCGAGCCAGACCATCAAGGGGAATGGGAGGCAACCTACGGCAGGCCCAACGCCGCGCCAGGGATGCCAAGGACACCCTCAGATAACGCGTCCCCCACGCAGCCCCTCACCCCCGCTGGCTACACCAAGGACACCCCCATCAGACCCCTAGATACGTGCCGCTACCGGGTGCCCCGACCGGCCCGAGTCGGCTGAGATCCAGGCGACTTCCCTGCGACCGCCTGCCTACGGCGTCTGGTTGTACCTCACCTGAAGTGTCGAGGTTCCCGGGGAACGAGTCGTGACTGCGCCGTCGATGAGTGTTTCGTCGAACTGCGCTTCCTCGCCCGGGGCGGTCTCGAGGCACGCTGACGGACATGCCGGAGCGAAAGCGCGGAACCGCAGCGGGCGCAAAGGCGGCGCACCACGCTCGGGTAGCCGCCGTCGAAACCTCGGCCACGATGATCCAGCCCTAGCGCGACCTCCACCGCTGGCAGGGCTTCGCCGAGGTCTGCTTCGGCTGCGGCTTCCTCCACTGCTTCCCGAGCGAAGCCGTCACCCGCCGTCGGGGCGGCTGAGCGGCGCAGCTTAGGCTATGTGCTCGAGGCTGAGCGGTCCGTCGACGGTCAGCTCGAAACAGCCCCGCCCGGTGCCACTGATCCGCAAGGGGGCGCCCCGCTCCTCCAGTCGACGCTTCAGCAGGATCAGCCGGCTCTCGAAGTTGTCACGGAAGGCGGGCAGCTCGAGGGCCGGGTCGAGCCGGGCTTCCCGGTTAGTGAAAGCGGTTCGACCGGTGGCCTGGTGCTCGGACAGCACCTTCCAGAGGAGGCGGCCGGCGACCCCCTTGATGAGGTAGAGGTCGTCGACGAACACGCTGCCGTCGACCGCGTAGTGACGGACCCGCACCGGCGTGGCCGGCACCGGCCCCACCAGAGAGGCGGCCGGCGCCGACGGCGCCAGGGCCGGCGGTTCGAGCACGGCGAGGGTCACCTCCTCCGGTTCGGTGAAGGCGACCCGCTCCCGGTCGAGGGTGGCGCCCACCAGGTGGGCGGCCACGGCAAGGGCCTGCTCGTCGTCCTCGTCGAAGGCCAGGGCGGTTTCGGTCTCCACGGCCAGCACTCCGACCAGATCGCCTCGGGCCACCATCGGCGCGGCCATCTGGCTGCGGGCGGTGGCCAGGCCGGGGAGGTGGATCTCCTGGTCGGTCGAGGCCCCGCTGGTCCGCTGCACGGTGCGGGCGTAGGCCAGCATGCGTTGCAGGTTGCCGATCCGCATCGAGCCCCGCCGTTGGCCGGCCATACCGATGACGCCCTCGCCGAGCGCCACCTCCGAGCCGATGCCACCGGCGTCGTAGCCCCGGCTGGCCAGCGTGACCAGGCGGTCGGTCTCCGGCTGGTGCACGAGCAGGAGCGATTGGCGATGGCCGAGCAGCTCGTCCAGACCCAGCAGGGCGACGTCGATCACCGCCTCCAGGCCGGCGACGCCGGCGATGCGGCGCCCGAGCTCATCGAGGGCGCCGAGCCGAGCGTCTGGCCCGCTCACCCCTCCTCGGACAACGGGATGGCTTCCACGTCGAGCACCCGGAACACGTCGACGCAGCGGAGAGCGAAGACGTCCGTCATGCCGGTCAGCGAGGCGATCACCTCGATCGACTGGCGGACCGCGTCGAACACCTCGCCCTCGTCCTCGGTGTGGTCGTGGCGAAGGAGCAGCTTGTAGGCGCGGAGGGTGAGGGGGTCGACGCACACGAGCATGGCGGAAGGGTTGGCGGCCAGGTTGGCCACCGTCTTGGTGAAGAACTGGTTGGAGGTGGCCACGTGGTGGTCGTCGACGCGGAAGACCCGGGACAGATGGGCCAGGTTGGGCTCCCCCTCGGCCGAGCAGGTAGCCAGCAGCGAGGGGATCTCTCCCTCGAAGCACCGGGAGATCTCGCTGAGGGCGGTCATCTCAGGCTCCCGACGTCCAGGCGGCGCCCGGCTCCGGGTCCGGGGGTCTGGTCGTAGATGGCGTCGACCTCGATCACCAGCGGCACCACCTCGACGGGGAAGAGGCGGCCAACCAGCTCGGGTGCGATCCCCACCCTGGCGCTGCCGGCCCGAAACGCCTCGACGTGGCGGTGGAGGAGGGCGAGGTCACCTGGCGTGCGCCGCTCCCCGGCGGCCACGATGCTGCCCTTCCACTGCACCGATCGGTAGGAGACGATGTCGGTGACCAGGACCGCCGCCCGGGCGCCGGGTCGCGCGTTGGCGAGAGCGGTGCGGGCGTGGTCGGCGACCAGGACCCGTAACTGACGTTCGTCGACCGCGGCGACGCCAGCGATGCGGGTGCAATCGGGGACGCCGAGCAGATCGGCGGTGCCGAGCAGCGCCGAGACCGAGCCGTGGAGGAAACGGCCCAGCTCCTCGTCGATCAGCCTCCGGCCGCCGGTCACGGCGGCAGGCTAGCGGCGATGGGGACTCGTGTCGCTGGGCGCCAGCCTGCGACCGGAGCCGGCTTGACGTGCCCCCTCATCGCCCGTCGGCGAGGGCGCGGCCGGCGCCGGGGCCGGGGCCGGGGGTCTGGTCGTACAGGGCGTCGACTTCGACGACGATCGGCACCACCTCAGTAGGGAACGTGCGACGCACGAGGTCGGGGTTTGTCCCCACCGCGGCGCTGACCCCCCAAAAGGCGTCGACGTGGGCGTGGAGCAGGGCGAGGTCGCCGGGGGTGCGGTCCTGGCCTGCGGCGACCACCCGCCCCTTCCACTGCAGCGATTGGTAGCTGGTCAGGTGGGTCACCAGAACCGCCGCCCGGGCTCCCACCACGGCGTTGGCCCTCGCCGTCCGGCTCTCAGCGGCGATGAGCACCCGCAGCCGCCGCTCGTCGAGCGCCGCCAGCCCGGCGATCCGGGCGCAGTCAACCACCCCGAGGTGGTCGGCGGCGGCCAGCCAGGCGGCGACGGGGGAACGGAGGAACCGCCCGACCTCGTCGTCGAGGAGCGGACCCCTGGCAGCCACCAGGCCAGCGTATCCAGGAGGCGTTCGGGCCTGGTTAGCAAAACTTCAGCAAGACGGGCCACCGCGTCCGGCTCGAGTAGCGAGCTCTCAGCATCTGCTCACGGTTCACTCAGCAACGGCAGCCCTTGCGATCCCGCACGATGAAGGCATGACCACGATCGAGCTGCCAACCACCGGCAACGGCGCCGACCTCGTCGATGCCGACGCCTGCGACCTCTACCGCCAGATCCACAAGGGCATACGCCTGGCCCTGTTCCACACGACCCTGCGAGCCGGGTCCCTCGACGTCGGCGACGCCGAGGCGGTGGACGGCTTCCTCCAGGCGCAAGACAGCCTGCTCGGCCTCCTCCACGGCCACCACGACAAGGAAGACACCTTCGTCCAACCCCTGGTGGAGGCCCACGCCCCCACCCTCGCCGAGGCCGTGGCCGCCCAGCACGGCGAGGTCGAGGGGGCGCTGGCCGGCCTCGAGGAGCGGGGCCGGCGACTCGCCGCAGCGGGTCGGCCGGCTCGCTCCGGGGTGGCCCACAACCTGTACCTCGACCTCGGGCGGCTGACCAGCATCTACCTGGCCCACCAGCTGGTGGAGGAGACCGAGGTGATGCCGGCCCTGCGGGCGGTGATGCCGACCGACGAGCTGCTGGCCGTCGACCTGGCCATCCGGGCCACCATCCCCCCAGCCGAGATGGCCGAGGCCATGACCTGGATGCTGCCCGCCATGGATGTGGAGGAGCGCACCGAGATGCTCGGTGGCATGGCGGCGGCGGCGCCCGAGGTCTTCGCCCTGTTCACCGCGGCGGCCAAGACCGCCCTGACCGCCGACGACTGGGCCCAGCTGGCCCGCCGCGTCGGCCTGCCGTGACCGTTCCCCGGTCGCACCCCGAAGAGCAACCAAGCAAAGCCCAACCCACAACCCACAACCCACAACCCACACCTCAACAAGGAGAACCGCGCCATGTCCCGACTGCTTTGGTCCCTGTCCCCCCGCCGCCTCGTTCTGAGCGTCCTCACCCTGCTCGTCGTGGTGACGAGCGTCGTCCTCTTCCAGGCCAACCCTGTCGGCGCCGACGGGCCGCGGCAGCGGCTGAAGGCCGCCACCGCCCGCTACCAGAACGTCAACAGGGCGCTGGCCGACGGCTTCGTGCCCACCGAGGAGTGCGCCGAGCTGCCCGGAGTCGGCGGGATGGGCCTCCACTACGTGAACCCCGCTCGGCTCCAGGACGGGGTCATCGACCCGGTCCGCCCCGACATCCTCCTCTACGCCAAGGAGGACGGAAGGCTCCGCCTCGTCGGGGTGGAGTGGTTCGCCGCCGACCCCGACCAGGACCTGGCCACCGACGCCGGGCGCCCGGAGCTGTTCGGCCAGCCCTTCGACGGGCCCATGCCCGGTCACGGCCCCGGGATGCCGATCCACTTCGACCTGCACGCCTGGATCTGGAAGCACAACCCCACCGGCACCTTCGCCGCCTGGAACCCCCGGGTCACCTGCGACTGAGATAGCCATCCGCCACGAGGCCGGCCCGCCACGGGCCGGCCTCGAAGCGCGCCCGGCCAGCGCTCAGCAGGGCATCGAGGCCCCACGTCGTCGGTCGGTGTCACACAGTTGTCCCTCGGTCTGCTCTCTCGACAACCAAACGGGTGGTCGAAGCAACCCGTGACCCTGGCCGACAAGCCCGCCTGAGGGAACGCCCACGCCCGTCACCCACCGCGGAGCGCCTCGGCTGGCGCGAGGCGCACCGCCCGGCGGGCGGGGTAGATCCCGGCGACACCGGCGCATCGCCGACCCGCGCGATTGTCTCGAACACCTCCTCGACCTGCCCGTCGTCCCAGGATGGCGGCCAGTGGGCGTGGCGGAGGTCCTCCAGGACGAGTACCTCATCGTCGCCGCCGAGGCGCTTGTGGACGAAGGTCTGGCCATCGAGTGCGTCTAGGCGCGGTGCTCCGCCCGGATCCCGTCGGTGGTCTGCTCGTCGACCGCCGCCTTCACGAAGCAGGTCCGGCCGTGGTCGAGCTCGGCGATGAGGCGGAGTGCTGGCGTGTAGCCGCCCGCGCCCGCAAGCGGCTCGAGCCCGACGACGGGCCGGCGCAGAAGGTCGCCGAGGCGGCCGCGCAGCAAGTCGAGACCGCCGTCGACGAGCCGTCGCCGCACGTCCGCCCACGCCGGCATAGGCACACGATACGGAGCGGCCGCCGCCGGGGCGAGGGACTTCAGCGGCTCTCGGGGAAGCGGAACGTCTGCTGGACCGCGATCAACGACGCCGCGTGACGGCTAGCAGAATTTCCGATCGCCCAGGTGCGTGGCGATCAGGACGACCGTCGAGCCAGCCGGAAAGCCCTGGCGACGCCGGGCATCAACGACACCGCGGCGAGGGCGCCGGGCGAAGCGGTGCCGTCGAGCCCGGCAGGCTGGGTGTTCTCTCCGAAAGGCCGTCACGGGGCACATCCTCTCCGCACCCCCAGGCGACCTGCTCGCGTCCGACGTAGCCCTCCCCAACGTTCAGGAAGGTACATGCAGCCGGCATCCGCTCCCCGAACCGGACGTGCGACTTCCACCGCATCCGGCTCTCCACGTGCCCCCTGTTTCAGCCTTCACCCATAGCCTCGATCCACCCGTCCCACGGCGAGGGATCCGCGACAGCCCCTTCGGCCGATTCTATCGCCACCGCAAGCGGATCGGTCAGCGCGACAGCGTCTGGGCAATTTGTTCGAGGTCTTTGACCGGCCCCGCGGAGATGGTTCCGATGTTTTCGGTGATGACCGCGACCGGCCAATCCCACCATGCAAGGTGGACCAAGACCCGAACCTCGTCTTGGGTGAAGCGGTCTTTGATGTGTATTGCAGGGTTCCCGCCGACAATGGTGTAATCCGGCACGCTTTTCGTAACCACCGATCCGGTCGAGACGATCGCGCCGTGACCGATGTGCACTCCAGGCATGATCGTGGCGTTCCCACCGATCCAGACGTCGTTGCCGATCACCGTGTCGCCGCGGGACGGTAGGTCCGTGACCAGATCGGTGTAGGCAGTCCAGGCACCTCCCATGATCGGGAACGGGAAGGTGGAGACGCCACTCATTCGGTGGTTGGCACCGTTCATGATGAATGTGGTGCCTGCGGCGAGGGCGCAGAACTTTCCAATAATCAGTCGGTCGGGACCATAGTGATGCAGGACGTTTCGGGTTTCGAACTCGTCCGCGAACTCGGGGTCGTCGTAGTAGCTGAACTCCCCAACCTCGATCAGCGGGCTGGTGATCAGCGGCTTGAGAAGCACGACACGCTGGTGGCCCGCGACAGGGTGCAGCGTCATGGGATCGGGTGCGGCATCTGCTGCCAAGGGGCTTCTTCTCCTCGCTTCGTAGTCTCCACCAGAGCATGCCATCTTCGCGGGAAAACGTTCCGCAAGTCCGCCGCCTGCGGGCGACGGACTTGGTTGGACGTTGGGAGTCAGACGAGCTCGCGGTGATCTATTCCGCGAGAGCAAGGCAGCGGCGTGGCGGTCGTCGCCGGAGCCGTCGGCCAGATCGTGGGCGCGGCAGGCACCGACCGTGTCCCCGCAGGACGGGTGACGGCCTCTATCGGCATGGCCCCGGTGGCCGAGGGCTCGATGGCGTCCGGTCCGCTGAAGGATCTGGCCGCACGGTCGATGCTCGGCCGCCGCTCGGATGCGCCCTAGTGGGCCCAGTGCTCGGGTCGGTGGTCACCAGCCGCAAGGTAGAGGAGCAGCTACACCGGCCGCGCTGCGCTTCGACCCATCAGAATGCCGCACCGGCTGCTCGATGGCCACCTCGCATCCGGCCAGGGCGCACACCGAGATGCCGCCTCCGGGCCCAGTCGACTCAACCACGATCGCACGATAGCAGTACGGTTCGTTCCACGGCACTCCCCTGCCGCTCAAACTCACTTGGAGAACTAATCTTCGCTGCAAGCAGCAAGAGTGTGCATGTCACCCGGTGCCGGCGTTGTGGGGCGGTCCCCCAGCCGATGAGGCTCGGGGTTATGGAGCGCGAAGTAGGTGCCGTTCTCGGGCGGCCGGGGGCGCCTGCGGTGAGGTCGGCTGCAGCGGCGTGCCATTGGCGCATAGGGAGCGACGCCCCCGGCAAGGACCAGCGTGGCCGCCGCAGAGCTCGGGGGGACAAGTATGGGCGCCGTGTCCTTCCATCACTGAGGCAGGATGGCCTTCTTGAGCGATCCTGACGCCGCTGCGCCTCCCATTCGGTGCCGACTGGTGCTCGAGCAGGGAGAGGAAGGAGCGGTCGCGCTCCTCTACCCCCCTGACGCCAACGCGTATGCCACACCTGTTGGCGTCGTCCCGCTCGACCCGTATCAGGAACTGCCCCGTGTGCCGGTAGGTGACCTGGTTGAACTCGACACCCCGCCCCTCCCGGGGACGAAGTTGACGCTTCGATGTCAAGACGGCCTGGCTATCGCACCTTCTTCCCCGGTCCGGTCGCCTCGCTCGCATGCCCTCAGGGTCTTCGCCGAGCGAGGTGCGCAAGTCCTCGCCCACCCAGACGTCGTCGGCACCGGTCGCTCCTGGCGTCAGGCACCGAGCCTGAGCGGATCCTCCGTGGCGGCCTGGGAGGCCCTGTTGGTCCGCAAGCACCGCGAGGGCGTGATGTCGGTGGCCGTCGGCGTCGTCTTGTTCGTCGGCGGTGCCATTCTCCTGGCCACCGGCGGCAGGGGCCGTGCCAGCGCAGTGGGCGTTGGGCTCTTCTGCGCCGGCCTCGTCGGCGTCATCCAAGCCAAGAGGAGCATGAAGGCGCTTCGACACGCTCGTCATGCACGAAGTGCTCCGCCCCAACGCATGAGGGTGAGGTTGTGGTGGAGCACCGGGAGGGGATCAGGACCGGCGGCGATGGTCTCCCTCGCCCCTCTCACGTCAGCCGACCCCGACGGCGACGCTGTGCATTTCGAGGCGGTGAATGTCCCTCCTCAAATCCCGTCAGGTGAGTGGAGGGAGGCAGAGGTCAGAGGTGATCCGTCGGAGGGCGGAACCCCAATCGTCCGGCTCGGCGACATCGAAGTCTGGCCTGTGACAGAGGCAACCCGCGTACTCCGACGTGCCTGGTGGCACCGCTTGTGGAGGTAGTCGGGCCCGCCGGGGACGTGGATCGGCTTCGGGTTCAATCAAGGCTTGCGCCTATTGCGCTTACCTAAGTCGCCGAACTTCACAAAGAGATACACCATTGAGGCTGGCGTCCCAACTGCCAAGACAACTATCAAGACAATCATTAGCCCATTAACGATCAAACGTACACCGTTAGGTCCCCTTCGCCATCGAACGAGGCGCTTGTGGAGCGTCGAGAAACCACTGTATGCGCCAAGGTGAGCCTTGTCAAGGCATCGCCGTGATCGCCCTTAACTTAACGCCAACATGAGCCTTACTGGGTGCGCAACTGGCGATACCGGACGTTCCACCCGCCGCTCTCGATCGCCGGGACCGAGGTCACGGGAGGATCGAGGTACCGCAGTCAGGGGCAGTGAGACCACCCGCGAGATACGGAGCTCGAGCAGCTGCGGCATCGCACCGGCTCTCGACCGATGACCGGTTCCTCCCGCAGAACGGGCACAGGTTCCAGAGTTCGGCGAGAACGGAGTCACACCTCGTCCAGGCCGTCCACGGCGAAGGTCGCTGGTCCGGCGCCCCCTCGCCTAGTTACTTGGTGCTAGGAGAAGGGTCCCTTCGGGCTATTGCGCATGGTGGCAAGGATCGCCACGATGTGGGTGGCGGGCCGAGTGGGTCGTGGCTGACTCGAGAGGATCCCATGAGCAGAATCGGTCACGGTCGGAGGTTCCCGTCGCGGGGGATGACGGTCTTGTTGCGGGGCTGGATTGTGGTTGGCACCGTGGTGGCCGTTGCAGTGGGGTCTTCAGTCGTTCCAGCCGGTGGGAGCGGGTCCGGAGGGGGCTGGCCGAACCACCGCTCCGATCTGGCGAACACCGGCGCGTCTACGACGGAGACCGTGATCTCTCCGGCGAACGCTTCCACACTCGGCCTCGACTGGAGCATGACGGGCCCCTACCGGTCATCTCCCGCGGTTCAGGGTGGTGTCGCCTATCTGAGCTGTGAGAAGGCCGCCGTCTGCGCCGTCGATGCGGCTTCGGGGCGACTGCTGTGGCGGACCACGGTCGGCAACGACTATGCCCCGCGCATGCCTGTCGTCAGTGGAGCGATCGTCTACGTCGGCTGGTCCCGGCCTGCCACCGTCACCGCTCTCGCGACGTCCACCGGTGTCGTGCTGTGGTCGTCGCAGATCGCGGTGCGCACCTACGACGTGCAGGGTCCGCCGGTGGTGTCCGACGGCTTGGTTCACCAGGCCGTCGCCGACGACAAGATTTACACGCTTGACGCGTTCACCGGGGCGCAACGGTGGGTGACAGATGTCAGCTTGCCTTCTCCCCCGGCAGTCGCGGATGGTGTGCTATACGTGGGGGGAGCAAAGGCCCCCGGGGCGAATGGGGGCAGCATCTATGCTCTCAGGGCGACCACGGGTCAGGTTCTGTGGAAGCGGGAGGCTCAGTCCGCCGACCGGCTGCAATCGCCGGTAGTGAGTGGCGGTCGTCTTTACGTGCCGTTGAACAACGGCTACTTCGGCGCCCCAGCTCCCAGCTTCGCCGCTTTCGACCTAGCCGCCTGCGCCACAGGGCCGTGCCAGCCTCTGTGGACCTACACCTCCTCGCGCGGGTTCAGCTCGGCGCCAGCGTTCAGCGGCGGCGTCGTCTATCAGGCCTTCAGTGACGGCTACATCCACGCTCTCGACGCCTCCACTGGTCGCCTGCTGTGGGAGGGCGCCACGGTCGCTGCAGGCCAAAACTTCGCCACACCGGGCCCACCCACGGTCGCCAACGGTCTGGTCTACGCCTCCGGTGACGAGGGCAAGGTTTACGCCTGGCCCACCACGGGCTGCACCAACGCCATCTGCCCCCCGATCTGGGTAGGTGACGTCGGCGGGCGCACCCAGCCGCAGGTCAGCGGCAGCGAGGTGACCGTGGTGGACGGCCACGTCTTCGTCGTCAACTCAGCGGGCGTGCTCTCCTCGTTCAGCCCGAAGCCCGCACCGGCGCCACCCCCGCCGGCCCTCGAGCTTTCCACCGTCCGCAGCTGGGGACTCGGCCACGTCGGCCAGCTGGGCACCGGCTCGACAACCGACCGCACCGCGCCCGGCCTGACCACCGGATTGGCGGGCATCACCAAGCTCTCCGCTGGCGGCTACCACACCCTGGCGCTGCGCAAGGACAAGGCGGCCCGGGGCTGGGGGTGGAACCAGTTCGGTCAAGCCAATGGCGGTCTGTCCAACAGCGCCGCCCCCCTGGACGTTACCAACTCTCGGGACGTCCGGGACATCTCGGCCGGGGTCCTCCACAGCCTCTTCGTCACCGGGGACGAGGGAACCGTGTGGGCGATGGGGTCCAGCCAGTACGGCGTCCTCGGCTTAGGGAACGACACGACAGGAGGGCCATCCTTCGTGCCGGACTTCTCCGGGGTGCGCTCGGTTTCCGCCGGAGGCATCCACAGTCTGGCCTTGAAGAATGACGGCACGGTATGGGCCTGGGGGTCCAACGTTGTGGGACAACTTGGTACCGGCTCAACGGCCGACAGCAACCGCCCACTGCGGGTTCCTGGACTCGACCGCGTCGTAGCGATCAGCGCCGGGCTCTTCCACAGCCTGGCGCTGAAGGAAGACGGCACGGTATGGGCCTGGGGGTGGAACGTGACCGGCCAGCTCGGTACCGGGCAGCAGTCCGGCGAGATCGGCCGCGTGCCGGCGCGCGTCGTGGGGCTCTCGGGTGTCCGATCGGTATCGGCAGGGGGCCTGCACAGCCTCGCCGTGTCCAACGACGGCAGGCTGAGCTCATGGGGCTGGAACGGCGTCGGCCAACTAGGCATCGGCCGCACCGGCGACATCGCCTGGACCCCAGCCGAGGTCGGCATCACCGGAGTAGCCGAAGTCGCCGCCGGCGGCTACCACAGTCTCGCCCTCACCTCCGATGGATCTGCGTGGTCATGGGGGTGGAACTACTTCGGACAGCTCGGTACCGGTACTACCACTGATAGCTCCCTCCCCGTGCGGCTCGCCTCGCTTCAAAACACCACAGCCATCTCCGCAGGATATCTTCACAGCGCTGCCGCTGGGTGACGCCGAAGGCGATCGGTGGCAGTAGAGCGTCGTTCATCGGACAAGCCGGTTGGAGCGCCGGGCTCGCTGAACACGACATTGAGGTGGAAGCGGCGCTTGCTTTCTGGGGCCCCGGCGCTACTGAGGTTGCGGAGAGCGCTGTCCGAGCGCCCTGAAGTCCTCGATCGTGCGACGATCAAGGCGTTTTCCCGAGAGGTCCGAAGACTTTCGAGGAGCGGGCTCATCCAGCGCGAGCAAAGTAGCCCCGACGCGTAGATTGCATTTCGGATGTCGCCTACGTAGCTGTGCCTCGACTGTCCCCCATCGCTGCCGGGTCTGGGGGAACCAGCCGGGCGTCGAGGTACCAGCACAGCGCGTCGTGTCCAGCGCTCAACATCCCCTCCTGCGGTCCCGCTCCACCCGCACCCGTTACTGCGCGCTCGCGACGTGCCGAAGTGGGGCGTCTTGGACCAGCAAGCGCACCGCCTCTCAAGAACCGGCCCCGCCGGCCGATCCTTATTGCAGGTTCGGTGCAACAGGAGGATCCTGCGGTGGGCAGACGAGAGCGCGATGGCGAATTCCGGCGGCTGACGGCCAGGTACCGGGGTCACCGACCCGAGGTCGCATTGGTATCGGCGGTGCCTCGACCCGCCGAGACCACGTTGTGGTTCGACCCCAGCCTCCGGACGGCGGCTGAGCTGTTGGCCGAGCGTGCCCCCGGTGCGGGAGACCGGCACGTCGCCTGAGCGCAGTGTCCCCGGGGTTTGTGCCACCAACCTGGCGCCAGGCGAGCTGCGCATAGGCGAGGTTGCGGCTGCAGGTGGCCCTCGCCACCTACACCGCCGGGGGCTCGGTCAGCGAGTCCTGCGGGCGGGCGAGGAGCTTCGTCGACTCCTGGGCTCACCACCCGCCCGTAAGCAGGCGGCGGGCTGGCTCAGGCGCAGGCGCCAGCCGTGAGCGCGGAGGCAGCGTCAGTCCGCCGTCTAGTCGT
>JBBQRO010000099.1:0-12316 GCA_038214685.1 Acidimicrobiales bacterium | reverse complement strand
AGACAGGACAGTTAGGCGGACAACGCATGTGCGTACAGCCGGGAACCATTCGAGAGGGCGACATGATGTCATTTCGCAGATCACTCGCAGCGGCGGTGGGGCTGCTCATGGTCGGCCTCGTCGTCCTCAGCGGCGCCACTCCTGCCTCGGCGGCGCCGCCGTATCCGGTCGGCGCCCGGGCGACGGCACTGGTCGGAGGCACGCCCCTGATTCAGTCGACGTGCCCGACTGCGGCCGCACAGCCGCCTTCGGGCGGCACCTCCACCGCCGGGCCCGTCTCGGTAGGTAGCCCGGCAGGAGCCCGGTGCACGGGGAACGCCGCGTCTGCCGACGGCGTGTACGCCCTCGTCGGGGCGACGCCCCCCCTGCCGACCAGCCTGCGGTTCTCGTCGCAGTGTGAGAGCAACGGTGGCAACACGAACGGCTTCGTCGACGTCCCCGCCGGCACGATCGTGAACGGGGTAGCCGTGACGACGACGACACCCGTCGTAGCTCCCAACACGCCGGTGACGTACACCAACGGCTCCACGGCCATCCTGAACCGGATCACCGTCACCCCAACCTCGGTCACCCGTGAGGCCATCGTCTTCACCGGTGGCCCCGGCGCCGGCACGATCGTCGGTCGGGTGGTCTGCGGTCAACCGCTTCCCTACCCCCTGGCGGTCGACGTCGCCTCCGCCGGTGACACGGCGCCCGAGGTTGCCCTTCCTGCGGCCGACCTCTCGGGCGACAACTCCTCGGACAGCCGTCTGCTGCTCATCGGCGGCGCGGTTGCCCTCCTGGTGCTGCTGCAGGTGGCAGTCGGACGCAACATGCTCAAGCGTCGCCGGGGCCTCAGCGAGGGCTAGCCACCCGGTTCACTCTCCCGAAGGCCCGGTCGCCCAGCTGCCGGGCCTTCGGTCTGTCCCGGCTCAGGAGCCGTCGAGCGGGATCTCGACGGTGAGGTCACTGTCGAGCTGGTGGGTGGCCGTCACCTGGCGACCACCGACCGAGACGGTGGTGGTCAGCTCATCCGGCGCCACCGTCGTCTGTCGATACACGTCGAGCCGGTAGTCGCCGGCACCGGGCAGCCGGCCCGACAAGCGGATTTCGAGCACCGCCTCCCCCATCGACGGCACGATGAGGCCGGTGGAATAGACCTTGCGACCGAGCTCCGTGGCGTCCTCGAGGGCAATGATCGCGCCGTCGAGGCGCGCCTCGACCAACTGCCACGGTGTGTAGAACGACAGGTAGAGCCGGTTCTGCCCATTCGGAATCGGCGGAATGATCTCGTTACCGATGAGGGTGATCGGCAGGCCGGAGGCCGGCGCCCCGTTGCGCAGGGTCACGGTGGCCGTGGCGTCCAACCTGCCGCTGTCCGGGTCGACCCGGACCTTGTAGTCGAGGGCCCGGCGCAGGAAGTAGTCGATCTTGTTACCGCTGGCATTCTGGGTGACCAGGCCGACGAAATCGCCCTGGACCGGCGCCATGTGCCCGGCCGCTCCCAGGTCCTCGAACAGCCGCTGCTCGTCCGGCCGGTTGCTCCAGAAGAACATGTGCTTGGTCCGCACCGGCGGGCCCATGGCCGCCAGCAGCGCCGGCGGGGGCGGCAACTCGGTGGTGAGCCGCTTCCACGTCTCCTGGGCCACGTCGCCGAGGAAGTCGATGCGGGCCCTGTTCTCGTACTCCAGGTACTGGTCGTACAGCAGAATCTGCAGGGCGTTCTCGGTAGTGATGGGTGTGGGCCACGACGGCACCATCACCGGGCCCACCACCTTCAGCAGCGCAGCCAGGGCGGTGGGATCCACCGTGATGACGCCGTCGATCGGCGCACCACCCGACTGCGGGTACAGACCCTCAATGGCGACAGCGTCGGACGGGAAGTCGGGCGAGGGGTTCACGTTGGCCCACTCGGCTTCGGGGGAGAACCGGCCGTACCGGGAGACGAACTCCGGTGATGCGATGAGGCGGCGCTGGTCTCCCCCGGCGTCATCGAGCTCCTGAGGCCGTCCGAAGCGGGTGAGGGTCAGGCGACCCTGGTCGGCCACGATCTCCCCGAAGTTCCCGAGGAAGCCCCCGCCGGCCCGCAGCTCCACCGGTGACAGGACGGCCAGGAAGTACCGGCGGGGGCCGTCCTTGCCCAACAGTCCGGGCAGGAGGGGCATGGTGCGGGCCACCGACCGCGTGGTCCGCTCGATCTCCGTCACCCGTTTGAGCTGGGCGTCGAGCTTGTCGCTCAGTTGAGGCACCAGCCACGGCGAGCGCCCGGCGGCCAGTCGCCGGCGGCCGGCCGTGAGGTTGTCGGCGAGCCGGGTCACGGGCACACTGACCGCAGCGAGCTGGTCGAGCGGCACCTGGCCGTTGACCACGCGGATGTCGGCGAGGGCCGGGGCGTCGAGGGTCTCCCGACCGACCGACGCCAACTGGTCGCCGGTGACGGCAGCCGCCCGCAGCACCCGCCAGTGCTGGCCGACCACGGGCACCGCCGCCGCCGGGCGGGCCCACCATGCCTCCAGCGTCCGCCGGGCGTCGGCGAAGTCCTTGCCGGCGTCGACGAGCTTCGAGCTGGTGGCGTCCACGTCGGCCCCGGTCCCCGGGCTGACGACCCCCGTGACCGCCGCCAAACCCCGCCTGAGGGGCTCGACGGAGGAATAGGCGGCAAGAGCGCCGACCCCGGCTCCGACGACGGTGAAGGCGCCCGCAGCCAGGGCGGCCCGGGTGACGATGCGGCGGTAGCGGGGTGCAGCGTGGACGAAGGCGTCGATGACGACCGGGGCCAGCATGACGGCGGCCACCACCGCGGTCAGGCCCCGGCCCTCGGGGAAGGTGAGGCGCAGGGCGGCCTGGGTGACGAGCGCGGCGGCGGCGGCGTCGAGGAAGGAGTCGCTGCCCAGCAGGAGGCTGGCGACGAGGATGCCACTGGCCGCGAGCGCCAGCGGGAGCGCCGCCGACTCGAGCCCTGCGATCGCTCCGACGACCGATGCGAACAGCAACAGCCGGGTGCTGGCTACGAGCCCGACGGCTACGGCGGCCGCGCCCATCCCCGCCAAAAGAAGCACGTTGAGCGGCGCCCACCCCGTGGGTGACGCCCCGGCCAGCACCGCACCGACCGCCGACACGACGGCCAGCAGGCCAAGGGTTACGTTCCGCCGCTCGTCGAGTATTCCCGCCCGGAAGTGCAGGAGCAGCGCCCCTGCCGCGAATCCTGCGGGCTCGGCCAGCAGGAACACGTAGTTCACATCCAACGCCGGCGGCCTCCGCGAGCAGGCGTCATCGTCGCGAAGCTACTCCCAGCCGCTGATGGCCGATCGTCAGAGCGTTCACCGCTCATGCTGTAACTCCTTCTCGGCCTAGCCCTTCCGGGCGCAACCAGCATCCCCAGCAGACCGTTTCCCGTGAGGTGAACCGCCTCCTTGAAGCTGGGCTTCTCGACGGACGTCGGCTCGGGCGTCTGCTACATCTTGCCCCTGGCAGCGGCGGACTCCAGGCTATCCATGGCTCTTCTCTGAGATATCCTGGCCGGGTGACGAAGCGACTGATCGAAGTCGATGACGACAAGTTGGATGCGGTGCGCTCGCTCCTCGGGACGCGAACGCTGAAGGCAACGGTCGACGATGCCTTCAACGAGGTTCTTGCCCTTGCGCAGCGCCGCCGAGCGTTGTTGGCGGAGCGCGGCGTCGACCCCGAGGCACTGGCCGATCCTGCGGCCCGGCACGACGCATGGGGCTGAGGCCCTTCTACCTCGGCGACACGTCGGCGTTGGCCCGCCTCGGCCAGTCCTTGGTCGCCGACCGGCTCGTACCGCTGCTGGAGAGCGGACTGGTCGCCCGCTGCACCCCGACAGATCTCGAGGCCGGCTTCTCCTCGACGAGCCCGGCGTCACATCGGGCAATGCGGGAGGAGCGCTCGGCGTGGCCCTCAGCGGAGATGACCCAGCAGATCCTGAACCGTGCCGTCGCAGTCCAGGATGCACTCGCCGAGCGAAGCCAGCAGCGAGGGGCCAAGATCGCCGACCTGTTGATCGCCGCAGCAGCCGAGGCCGCTGGGCTCGTTGTGCTGCACTACGACCACGGCTTCGACCTCATCGCTGAGATCACCGGCCAACCGACCGAGTGGATCCTGCCCGCCGGCACTGTCTCGTAAGCGACGTGCGTGGCACGTATCCGGGACCCCCGGGACACAGCGCCGGCTATCCGAGCCGGCGTTCAGGGTCACTTTCGTCGAGGCGATCAGGCCCATCGGGCCGCTCGAATGTTCCGCTCGGCGGAACGACAATCCGAGCGCGCTGTCGTTTGAATCAGAATGTGCTCAAAAGCCTCAATATGCCTTGCGCCAGTTAGCCGAACAGGTGTACGATTGAGACGTGTTGAAGGACCTGGCGGTGGCGATCGAAGACCTGGAAGTGCCCGCCGACCGCGACTCCCTCATTGAGGCCATCGCCCTGCGCGACCGGCTCGACGCCCGCATCACCGACGCGGTGGGATGCTTCGAGGCCGACGGGTGGTGGGCGGTTGATGCCTCCGCGTCGATGACGGCCTGGCTCCGGGCCAATGCCCTGATGACCCGCCGGTCGGCACAAAGGCTGCGGTCGCTGGCCAAGCGCCTGCGCGGCCTCCCGGTGTGCAGCCGTGCCTACGCGCAGGGCACGCTCTCAGGAGGCCAGATCGAAGCCATCGTGGCCCTGCTCGACGACGAGGTGGCCGAAATCTTCGCGGCCCACGAGGCCGAGCTGGTGCCCTACCTCATGCCCTTGACGGTCGCCGGTGTGAGCCAGGCCATGGCCGCGTGGCTGGTCCGTGCCCGGCCGGAACCGTCGGAGCCGAAGGAGCCGGAACGCTCGCTGCACCTGTCGCGCACCCTGGAGGACCGCTGGGCCCTCGACGGGGCGCTCGATTCCGAGGGTGGTGCCGTCGTGGCTGCCGCCCTCCGCCTGGCCACGCCCGATCGGGCCGATGTCGCCGCCAACCCCGCCGCCAACCCCGCCACCCGCCGGGCCGATGCACTTGTCGATGCCTGCCGGTTCTTCCTCGACCACCAGCGCAGCCGGGCCGGAGGCCGTCACCGCCCCCACGTCAATGTGGTGATCGAGATCGAGGACCTGCTGGGGGGCCGGGGCGGCCGGGTGCTCGACGGGCCCGGCCTCGACGGGCCCACCATGTCACGGCTGTTCTGCGACAGCGCTGTGCACCGGGTGGTGATGGCCGGACGCTCGGCGGTCCTCGACTACGGCCGCACCACCCGCACCATCCCCGCTCCCCTGTGGAGCGCCCTGGTCATCCGAGACGAGCACTGCCGCTTCCCCGGCTGTGACCGCCCATCGGTGTGGTGCGAGGGCCATCACGTGGTGTGGGTGACCCATGGCGGGACGACCGAGTTGGCCAACCTCGTTCTGGTCTGTTCCCGCCACCACCACGTTCTCCACCAACCCGGCTGGCACGCCAAGCTCCTCCCGGACGCCACGTTGGAGGTCACCGGTCCCGAGGGTCTCGTCCGCTCCACCTCACCACCGCGCGCCGAAATCCCCTGGTGATCGTGATTCACGGGCGGGTCGGCCGAGAACCAACGCGTCGGGCACGCGGTCGCGCTCGGTGTTGAGCCGGAACGCCTTTCGAAACTGCACCGGCAACGTGCTGCCAAGCCAGCCCGAATTTGCCGGGTCACGGCCGAGGCGGACGCTCTCGGCGTGCTGGAGGGGAGCCCGCGGTTCTCCGGCGCCTTGGAGATCACCCTCTCGTCGTGGGCGCCTCCACAGGCCACGCAGGTGCTCCGCCTGTCACTCGATCACTCCGAGCGCCGAGACCGCGAGACTCGCCGCATTGGCCGTCCCGTGAACGACCGCAGCGGCGACGACCCAGGGACGGATGGTGGCGAACTCAGGCCACGCTCGGTCGGCCTCGGCTGCGCGCCACGCCCGCGACGCGCCGATCCCGACGAGGACGGAGCCGGTGCCATGGACGAGTGGTCCGAACACCCACCGCCATCTCACGAGCTCCCGGCTTGGCTCGTCGATGAGGACGACGAGGTACCAGACGTTCTCGAGCGCGGCGAAGACGAGGCCGCTGAAGAGTCCGATGAGGATGAGCACCCACCCCGACGCCACCAGATGGGGCCGGCGCTCGACGAGATGGATGGCGGAGGCGCCCTTCACCAGCTCCTCGATCAAGGGCCCGATGACGACCACGAGAACGAGCGAGCCGAACCCGAGGGCGGTCCTGGAGTTCAGGACGAGCGCAGATACAACGGCGAAGGGCCCAGCGGCCAGTGCGGCGGCGATCGCCGCAGCTGCCTGACGCCACCGCGCAGCCGGCGCCCAGGCATCGTCGCGTGCCGCAAGTGTGCCGCCCCGCCACGCCAGCGCCGGCTCGTCGACGAGCTGATCCGGGAAGGACTCACGATCGCCGCCCACCTTCGTCAGCTACCTCACCGCTGACGGACCGCAGTGCCGTAACAGATCACGTCGGTGGCCTTGCCGCCAACCTCGCACATCTCGAAGCGGACGTTCAGCACGAGGTCGGCTCCCATGGCGCGAGCCTCGTCCACCATGCGGAGAAGGGCCTCACGGCGGGCACGGGTCATCAGCTTCTGGAGCGAGACGACTTCGCCCCCCACGAGGTTGCGGAGCGTTGAAACGAACTCCTTGCCCCGGTCGGCGCCCAACACTGCCTCGCCGGAGACCAATCGGGCGTCGCTGACGACGACACCCGCCGGCGGCGCGCCGAGGTCGGTGAGGACCGGACCGGGCAGCTCCTCACGCCGGGCGAGAGACCCAAGGTGGCGCCGCTCGATCACCGAGCCGGCGAGGGCGCCGACCAGGAGGACGACGACCGGCAGGACGAAGTAGACGAGCTCGAATCGGCCCATGGGGCTCAGCCCGTCGGCGGGGCGGAGTCGGCGACGACAACGACCGCCGTCCCGTAGGCGTACAGCTCCGCGGCACCGCTCGCCACATTGGTGGTCGTGAACCTGACATTCACCACCGCGTTGGCGTCGAGCTGGCGGGCCTGCTCGATCATCCGTTCCACCGCCTCCCGCCGGGCCTCGGTCATGAGCTCGGTGTAGGCGCGCAACTCACCGCCGACGAGGTTCTTGAGGCCGGCCCCGATGTCGCGCCCAAGGTGCTTGGCGCGGATCGTGTTGCCTTGGACGAGTCCACGAAGCTCGACGATCCGGTGACCTGGCACGGTCTCGATGTTGACAACGATCACACGACAGTGTGCCGCAGGTGGTCCGCGCGCGTAACCGGGCCGATGGCACCTACGTGTTCGCCGACGTGGAGCGCAGGCAATGAGGGGCGCGGCAGCCGCCCACCCCGGCGCCCTGGGCTACCCCAGACCTGCGACCTGACGGGACGCTGGCGCCCGCCCGGGCGGCTGGGTGGGGCTCGGGCGAGGAACGGGTGGTGGGATGGGGCGGCTGACCGGCTCCATCCCGACCTGTAGCGCCTCGCCGTGGTGGCGCAGCCCGATCGGCTCGCCAGTGACGACGGAGTAGGTGGCCTCGTCGGCGGTGGCGGCCACTCGCAGGCAGCGCTGCCGGTACCAGAGGTGGAACACCAGGCGGGTGATGTCCGACGGCAGGCGAGGCGCGAACGACAGCGTTCCGTCCAGGGCGCGAAATCCACCGAAGCCGGCGACCAGGGCCGACCACCCGCCGGCCAGGGCGGCCAGGTGCAGGCCCCCGCTGGTGTTGTTGTGCAGGTCCTGCAGGTCGACCAGGCTCGACTCGGCCAGGTAGTCGTAGGCCAGCTCGAGGTGGCCGATCTCAGCGGCCAGGACGGCCTGGGTGGCGGCGGACAGCGATGAGTCCCGCACGGTGATGCCCTCGTAGTAGGCGAAGTTGCGGGCCTTCTGCTCCTCGGTGAACGCATCGGGCCGCAGGTGCATGGCCAGCACGAGATCCGCCTGCTTCACCACCTGTTTGCGATAGATGTCGAAGTAGGGAAAGTGCAGGAAGAGCGGGTACTGGTCGGCGCTCACCGAGTCGAAGTCCCACACCTCGTGACCGGTGAAGCCGTCGGACTGGGGATGGATGCCGAGCTCCGCGTCGTAGGGGACGTACATGGCCTCGGCGGCCTCCCGCCACGCCCCGACCTCGTCGGCGTCCACTCCCAGGGCCTCGGCCTGCGCCGGGTGCCGTTGGGCGGCCGCCGCCGCGGCGCGCAGGTTCTGCTGGGCCATGAGGTTGGTGTAGACGTTGTCGTCGGCCAGTGCGCTGTACTCATCGGGCCCGGTCACGCCCGGGATGCGGAATGAGCCGTCGCGGTCGTGATGGCCGAGGGAGCGCCACAGGCGGGCCGTCTCCACCAGTATGTCGTGGCCGACCTCGCGCTCGAAGTCCTCGTCGCCGGTGGCGTCGACGTAGCGAACGACCGCGTCGGCGATGTCGGCATTCACGTGGAAGGCCGCCGTTCCCGCCGGCCAGTAGCCCGAGCACTCCTCCCCTGCGATCGTCCGCCATGGGAACGCGGCACCGGAGAACCCCAGGGTCTCCGCCCGTTGGCGGGCGACGGGCAGGGTGCTGTGCCGCCACCGGAGCGCATCGGCGGCGGCCGTCGGGAAGGTGTAGGTCAAGACCGGGAGCACGAACGACTCGGTGTCCCAGAAGGCGTGCCCGTCGTAGCCCGAGCCGGTGAGGCCCTTGGCCGGAATGGCCCGGCCCTCGGCCCGGGCGCCGGCCTGGAGGATGTGGAACAGGGCAAAGCGGGTGGCCTGCTCGATCTCGGGGTCGCCCTCGACCTCCACGGTCGCCCGCTCCCAGAAGGCGTCGAGGTACCGGTGCTGCTCGGCGAGCAGGCCTTCCCACCCGGTCTGGCGGGCCGCGGTCAGGGCGGCCACCACCTGGTCGAGCAGGGCCTGACGCGACCGCAGGCTCGACCAGCCGTAGGCCAGGAACTTGACGATGCGCAGGCGTTGGCCGGGCTCCAGGACCGTCGTCACCGTGACCCGGCCGGTGTCGGGTCCCGATTCGGCAAGGATCTCGGTGTTCGGCGGGCATTCCACGACGTGGTCCATCGCCGCAGCCATCCGCAGGCCGCTGACCGCGGTGTGATGAGCCAGCTCGACCGCGGTCCGCCCTCGTGTGCCGTGGTCCTCGGAGACCAGCGGCGAGGCCAGGGCGGCGGCGACCCGCGGATCGCGTCCGGGCATCGGCAGCGGCTCGTTGGCCACCAGCTCGGACTGCACGACGACCCGGGCCCGGTCGCCGACGGCCTCCACCTCGTAACAGATGGCGGCGACCGCACGCTGGGTGAACGACACCAGCCGGACCGACCGGATGCGGGCGGTCTGGCCGGCCGGGGACACCCACTCGACGTTGCGGGTCAAGGTGCCGGCCCGCAGGTCGAGCACCCTCTCGTGGGACTTCAGCCGGCCGTACCGGACGTCGAACGGCTCGTCGTCGACCAGCAGCCGCAGCAGCTTGCCGTTGGTGACGTTGATCATCGTCTGCCCGGACTCGGGATAGCCGTAGCCCGCCTCGGCATAGGGCAGGGGGCGCAGCTCGTGGTACCCGTTCAGGTAGGTACCAGGCAGCCCGTAGGGCTCGCCCTCGTCGAGGTTCCCCCGCAGGCCGAGATGGCCGTTGGCCAGGGCGAAAACCGACTCGGACTGGGCCAGCACGTCGAGATCGAGCGTCGTCTCCCGGATGCACCACGTCTCGAGTGAGTAGCAGGGGTGGATGATCACGGGGGCTCCCAGCGATGGTCGATCGAACCGCCGAATGAGCCTAGATTGGGAGCCGGCGACCGAGCGGAACTGGACCGCAGGACGGCCCGACCGTACGCTGAAGATCGGGTTCACAGAGCGTTCACAAAGCAGACTTGGTTCGGCAACGCCGATGAGGCTCACTAGAGGGGTCAGAGATGTCGGGCCCGGCTGCGCGCAGGCCCCCGACCCGCTACCCCGAGGAGTGACGTGGCCTACAAAGCTGAGTACATCTGGATCGACGGCACCGAGCCGACGGCCAAGCTGCGGTCGAAAACCAGGATCATGGCCGACGGGGGCGCGCTCCCGATCTGGGGATTCGACGGATCGTCGACCAACCAGGCGCCCGGTAGCGCCTCCGACTGTGTCCTGCAGCCGGTGTTCTCCTGCCCGGATCCGATCCGCGGAGGCAACGACGTCCTGGTCCTGTGCGAGGTCCTGCTCACCGACATGACGCCGCACCCCACCAACACCCGGGCCGCACTGCGTGAGGTGGCGGAGAAGTACGCCGCTCAGGAGCCGTGGTTCGGCATCGAGCAGGAGTACACCTTCTTCGAGGGCAGCCGGCCGCTCGGCTTCCCGCCCAAGGGCTTCCCGGCCCCTCAGGGCGGCTACTACTGCGGCGTCGGTTCCGATGAGATCTTCGGCCGGCCCATCGTCGAGAAGCACATGCAGGCCTGCCTCGACGCCGGACTACTCCTGTCGGGCATCAACGCCGAGGTCATGCCCGGGCAGTGGGAGTTCCAGATCGGCCCCGGCTCGCCCCTCGATGTGTCCGACCACCTGTGGATGGCCCGCTGGCTGCTGTACCGCACCGCGGAGGACTTCGACGTGTCAGCCACGCTCGACCCCAAGCCGGTCCACGGCGACTGGAACGGCGCCGGCGCTCACACCAACTTCTCCACCAAGGCCATGCGCACCAGCTACGACCCCATCATCGCCGCCTGCGAGGCCCTGGGCGAGAAGTACATGGAGCACGTCCACCAGTACGGCTTCGGCATCGAGGCCCGCCTGACCGGCCTGCACGAGACCGCCCCGTGGAACGAGTTCAGCTACGGCGTCTCCAACCGGGGCGCGTCGGTGCGCATCCCCTGGCAGGTGGAGGTGGACAAGAGCGGCTACATCGAGGACCGCCGCCCCAACGCCAACTGCGACCCCTACCTGGTCACCCGGGCCATCACCGACACCTGCTGCTCGGCCCTGGAGGGCAAGTACATGGACTGAGCCAGGACCGATCTGGCTGCACTGACGGTCGTCTGCGACCGCTGGTGCAGCCAGATCGAGGTTGCGGGCGGCTGACGATTCCACACATGGTCCACCAGATCGCCCGGCCATCTCAGTATGGTCCCGGGCGTGCCAAGTGGCGGGGGTCGACGGAGCATCCCGACCGAGCCGGCGCCGACCAGCGTCCCCCGTCAGCTGCGATCCCGGGCCGTCCGCCGGATCTTCGTCGCCGCCCTCGGGCTGTTCCTGGCCCTCGGCGCCCTGGGCGTCTACGGGGTCCGAACCCGGACCGCCTCGGCGGCAGGGGGCGGCTACGCGCTGGAGGTCCGCTACGCCACGGTGTCCCGGCCCGGCCTGGCCACGCCCTGGTCGTTCGAGGTCCGCCGATCGGGCGGGTTCCCCGAAGGGCTCATCGTGGCGGTGACGTCGAGCTACTTCGACTCCTTCGACGAGAACGGCCTCGGCCCGGCGCCCGTCGAGGAGACCACCGACGGTGAGCGCACGATCTGGCGCTTCGGGCCGTCGGCCGGCGACACCCTTGCTGTCTCATTCGACGCCCGGATCGAGCCCGGCGTCCAGCTCACATGGCTCAAGGGCGAGATCGAGGTCCTGGACAGCGCCACCGGGCCGCCGGCGGTAACGGTGGGCTTCCGGACCTGGGTGATGCCCTGATGGAGATCATCCTCAGGTCCACGGTCCTCTACTTCTTCCTGTGGGCGGTGACTCGCGGCGTCGGCAAGCGCGAGCTGTCGGAGATGACCGCCTTCGAGGTCATCCTCCTGGTCACCATGGGCGACCTGATCCAGCAGGGCGCCACCCAGGAGGACATGTCGCTGACCGGCGCGGCCCTGGCCGTGGGCACGCTGGCCATGTGGATCGTGGGCTTCGCCTACCTGTCGTGGCGGTTCCGGCGCCTGCGACCGGTCCTGGAGGGCGTACCGGTGGTGGTGATCCACCGGGGCGAGCCGCTCGACCAGGTGCTGACCATCGAGCGGCTGACCCACGACGAGCTGCTCGAGGAGGCCCGCAACCAGGGCATCAACGACCTGGCCGACATCGAGGTCGGCGTCCTCGAGCCCGACGGCAAGTTCTCGTTCCTGAAGCGCTCCGGCGACTCCGACCAACAAGGAGCCACCGACGTCCACCTCACCTGACCCCGGCTGACACAGCCGCTTCACAGGTGGCTCCCAGCGAGCCGGGCGATACTTGTGTCGTATGACCGAGAAGGCCCGCATCCTGGTCGTCGACGACGAGCCCAACATCACCGAGCTGGTGAGCATGGCCCTGCGCTACGAGGGCTTCGAAGTGGAGGTGGCCTCCGACGGCCGTTCGGCCCTGGCCCGGGCCGCCAGCTTCCGGCCCCATCTGATGGTTCTCGACGTGATGCTCCCCGACGTGGACGGCTTCGGGGT
>JBBQRO010000098.1:0-12597 GCA_038214685.1 Acidimicrobiales bacterium | reverse complement strand
GCGTCGAGCACCCCGACTGTGACAAGGGCGGCGACGGCTGGATCGTCGACCGGCGGCGTCGGCACGCCGCCATGGGCGAGCGCCCTTCGCCACCAGCGAAAGCTCCTCTCCGCCGACGCCAGGAGGAACCACTCGGCCGGGTTCCATCGCGCCTCAGCCGGCTCGACGGGGCTGATCCGGGCCGCGACCGGATTGCCAAGCGGTGCCCGGACTGCGCCCCCGATCTCGGAACCGAACACGAGAGCTGCAACCGACGCCGGCGGCGTCGGTTGCAGGCGGAAGCGCAGCTGCCAGCGGTCGTCGCCCCCGGACGCTGACAACATCGACACGTGCAGCTCGTCGCCGGAATCGTCGACCACGGTGAAGTCGCTGAACTGGGGCATCCGATGGCCGCCGGCCGGTGACGTCCTCGGCTGGGAACCGGCGACCACCCGACGCCTGATATTGACGACCGACCCGCCGGTCGGTGGGGCTGCGGCGGACGCGACCGCCCATGCGCCGGGGGATCGCCCCCCCGACCCGGTCCGTTCGCGGGCCGTGGCCACCAGCTCGGTGCCGCTGTCGTCGTCCACCAGATAGCGGAGCTGCAGCGTTCCGTCGGTGACCTCCAGCTCCGCCTGGCACCCGCGCACGACTCGCCGAAGGGGCGGCAGCGCCCCGTCGGCCAATACGCCGTGGGGGCGGTACCGGGGCCCCGAGTTGTTCGGCTCGAGGCCGTTGGCCCAGTGCACGGTCCGTAGCCCGACCGCCAGGCTCAGGTCGCCCAGGATACCCCCGGCGACATCGGCGTCGAGGGCACCGGCCGCCACCAGGGCTTCGCTGACCCGCCAGAACGGAGATAGGCGCGAGCCCGCGTCCTGCATGTCGACGGGTGGTCGCCGACCGATCTCGTCCACCACGCGCTCCACCACCAGCCGTAGGTAGGTCTCGCCGTCCACGACGACAGGTTGCCACCATCTCATCCGGGGCACACTGGTGCGGGCAGGACGGCACCGGTGCGAGCTCCGGCCACGGCGATGGACTGACCAGCATCCACCCGAAGCGGCACGTCGTCGGCCGTTCGACGGCAGGCGGAGAACTTTTCAGGAGGCGACTCGGACAATGGCCACGAACGACCGGCGCCAGGCGGGCGCCCTGAACAGTCACATGGTCGAGACGCTCGTGGCCGGCTGCTTCCTCCGGTCGCCTGGAGTCGAAGCGGCGTTCCGGTCGGTCCTGCGGCACCACTTCCTCCCCGGCACACCATTGGAGGAGGTGTACAGCGGTCGGACCGTAGTGACCCGTCGGGGCCCGGACGGCGCCCCGACGAGCTCCTCCAGCGACCTGCGGGTCATGGCCGGGATGCTGGAGCAACTCGATGTTCAGCCCGGCCACCACGTGCTCGAGGTCGGCGCCGGCACCGGCTACAACGCCGCCCTTCTCCGCCACCTTTGCGGAGAGGACGGCAGCGTGACCACGGTGGACATCGATCCGGCTGTCACCGCAGCGGCGGTGGAGAACCTTCGTCGGGGCGGGTTCGATGGGGTGTCGGTGCTCACCGGCGACGGATGGGCCGCGGTGCCCTCGGAGCAGCCGTTCGACCGCATCGTGGCCACCGTGGGCGTGTGGGACCTGTCCCCCGCGTGGATCAACCAACTTCGCCCGGGCGGGCTGCTCGAAGCTCCACTGTGGCTGCGGGCCGGCCTTCAGGCCTCGATCGTGTTCAGGAAGACCGAGGACGGGCTGCACAGCCTGAGCGTGGAGCCGTGTGCCTTCATGCGGCTGCGGGGACTCGGCGCCGGTCCCGAGAGCTACGCACGGATCGGGCGATGGACAGTGAACCTGGACAACGAGCGCCCGGGCGACGTCGTCACGTTGCGCCGTCTCCTGGACCAACCGCGGCGATCAGAGGGTCCACCGGCCCTGCGAGCGGGCTGGTTCAACGGGATTGCCTTGTCCGACCCCGACGTCATCATGCTGGCCGACTGGGAGTCGAGGGTGACACTCACGGGACTCTTCGACTCGGGGGGCCCCAGCCTGGCGGTTGTCGAGAGTGATTGTCGGACCTCCGAGCCGGTGCCCGAGCGCATCCACGCCTACGGCACCAACGATGCGTTGGCGCGTCTGACAATGCTCATCGACCGGACACCGCCGATCGCGCTCGCCGACATGGAGATCGAGGTGGTCCCCCATGGCGCCTTCGCCGATGACGAGCGGATGGTGGCGCGCCTCGCGCGTCCGAACGGCGACCTCGTCATCACCCGGGCCCGCTCCTGAGCAACCGTGAAAGGGTGCATCCAGGCTTAGGGAACACTTACCTTCAGGGTTTCGCTCCTCCCGTCGATATTTGCTTTATCAACCGGAGGAGCGTGGCGAGGTGCTTGAGAACTCGAGTCGCAACAGGAAGCTACTGGCAGGAGTGGGCGGCGTGACCCTCACCCTCGCCCTGGCCGTGAGCGCCGGGGCGGTACCCCACCCCGGAGACAACGGCCCGGTACGCACCGCCAGTGTGTCCGAGATCCAGGAGGTGGCGGCGCCCGAGGCCCGCCAGCCGGGAGACGTCGCTGCCCAGCTCGCTTCGCAGGCCGCAGTTGCCCCGACACCTGCCCCCGCCTCGACCGTGCCGACGACTGCGGTGACTCCCAAGCCCACCGTCGCCCCGGCGACCACCGCAGCGCCCACGACCAAGGCGCCCGTCGCCCGGGTGGCGCCGGCGGCGGTCATCGCCCCGGTCGTGAGCACCCCCGTCGTGACTGCGCCGCCGGTGCCGGTCAGGGTGGCCCGGCGCACACCGACGCCGGCAGAGACCCAGGCCGCGATCACCGAGCTCAAGCGCCAGGTGGGCGGCCTGCTGCTGCTGGTCTCCCCCACCCCAGCCCAGCTGGCTCAGGCCGGCGACCAGGTCTGCACCGCCTTCGACAACGGGCAGAGCTTCACCCAGGTGAAGGCCACCGGGCTGACCCTGATCCCCGCCTCGATCACCGTGTCCCCGACCACGGTCGACTGGGCCGTCCGCCAAGGCGTGGCCATGTACTGCCCGGGCCACGCCGCCAAGCTCGTCTAGAGGAGCACACTCCCCCATGGCCATGCTGATGCGCTCCCACACCACCGAGACCCAACCCTCGTTCCCCCACCTGGCCGGCTCACGTGCTGCGGCCCGAGCGGTGAACGCAGTCAAGGTCTACGGCGACGCCGACACCTCGGTGCGGGCCCTCGACGGCGTCAACGTCGAGTTCGCCCCCGGCCGCTTCACGGCCATCATGGGACCGTCGGGCTCGGGCAAGTCGACCCTGCTCCACTGCCTGGCCGGCCTCGACACCCTCACCTCCGGTTCCATCTCCATCGGCGACACCGTCCTCGGCACCCTGCGGGAGCGCCAGCTCACCCGCCTCCGCCGGGACCGCATCGGCTTCGTCTTCCAGGCCTTCAACCTGCTCCCCACCCTCACCGCGGCCGAGAACATCACCCTTCCCCTGGCCCTCGCCGGGAAGCGCCCCGACCAGGCGTGGTTCGACACCGTGATCGACGTGGTCGGCCTGCGGGACCGCCTCGGCCACCGGCCGGCAGAGCTCTCCGGAGGCCAGCAGCAGCGGGTGGCTGCGGCGCGGGCCCTCGTGTCCCGGCCCGAGATCATCTTCGCCGACGAACCCACCGGCAACCTGGACTCGAAGGCCGGGGGCGAGCTGCTGGCCTTCATGCGCCGGGCGGTCGACGGCTTCGGCCAGACGATCGTGATGGTCACCCACGACCCCGTGGCCGCCGCCTACGCCGACCGGATCGTGTTCCTGGCCGACGGCCAGGTGGTCGACGAGATGTTCGAGCCGACGGCCGAGCGGACCATCGACCACATGAAACAACTGGGCGGCTGAGGTGTCATGAGGCGGCTGCTGCGGGGGGCGTTAGCGCAGGGAGCACGGCTGTTCGGCACCGCACTGGCGGTGGCCCTGGCCGTCACCCTGGTCTCGGGCACGTTCATTCTCACCGACACGATCGACGCGTCGTTCAGCCGGGCCTCGGCCGATACCGGTGGCGCCTCCGACGTGGTCATCCGCTCCACCGCCCTCTTCTCGGCCCAGGCCAACAGCCTCCCCGAGCGTGAGCCGGTGCCCGAGTCGCTCGTCGAGAGGATCGCCGCCATCCCCGGCGTGAAGGCGGCGTGGACGGCGATCCAGGGCTACGCCGAGCTGGTCGACACCCAGGGCCAGGCCATTGCGGCCAAGGGCCTCCCCACCGTGGGCAGCGGGGTGACGCCCGACGTGGCCCTGGCCGCCGGCCGGGCGCCGGTCGGGCCTGACGAAGTGGCCATCGACGCCGAGACCGCTCGGCGAAACGGCCTCGTGCTCGGGGACAAGATCAAGGTGCTCTTCTCCGGCTCGATGCAGGAGTTCACCATCGGTGGGTTCCTGCAGGCCGCAGGCGACGTCGTCGCCTCCACCAAGGCCATCTTCGACTCGGTCACCGCCCAGCGGGTCCTGGGTACCGCGGGCCAGGTCGACGCCATCCCCGTCGAAGCCGAGGCCGGGCTTAGCCCCGAGGCGCTCCGGGCCCGTATCAACGCCGTCCTCCCCGACCAGTACGAGGCGGTCACCACCGCCCAGGTGGCCCGGGAGTCGGCCGAGTCATGGACCAGGGCCGTGGCCTTCCTGCCCACCGCCCTGCTGCTCTTCGCCGCTGTCGCCCTGCTGGTCGGCGCCTTCATCATCTGCAACACCTTCTCGATCCTCGTGGCCCAGCGGGCCCGGGAACTGGCCCTCCTCCGCTCTCTCGGCGCCAGCCGGGCCCAGCTCACCGCTTCGGTGCTGTGCGAGGCGGTGGCGGTGGGGGTGGTCGGCTCGCTGGCCGGCGTGGTCGCCGGCTTCGGAGCGGCGCGGGGGTTGCTGGCCCTGTTCGACCGCATGGGCTACGAGCTGCCGAGCGCCTCGGCGGTGTTCCTGCCCCGCACCGCGATCATCGGCGTCCTGGCCGGGGTCCTGGTCACCGTCCTCGCCGCTCTCCTCCCCGCCCGGCGGGCCACCGCTGTGTCGCCGGTGGGCGCCCTGCGCGGCGCCGACGGAGGCCGGACGCCCTCCGCCGGCGGGCGCCTCGTGCTCGGCGTCGGCGCCGGCGTGGCCGGCCTGGCCACGCTCCTCACCGGCGCCCTCAGCGGCGGTGACCGGCCGCTCGTGGCTGTCGGCCTGGGCGCGGTAGGGATCCTCGTCGGCCTCGCCGTGCTCACCCCGCTGGCGGCCCGGCCCGCCGCCCGGGTGCTGGGCGCTCCCCTGGTCCGGCTCTTCGGCGAACCGGCGTTCCTCGGCCGGGAGAACGCGATGCGCAGCCCCCGCCGGACCGCCTCCACCGCCGCCGCCCTCATGATCGGCATCGGCCTGGTCGGCGTTGTCGCCATCCTCGCCGCATCCGTCAAAGCGTCGGCCAGCCGGACGGTCGACGACAGCCTGCGGGCCGACTTCGTCCTCACCCCCTCGGGTCTCGGGGGCGCCGTCAGTGGGGTGCCGCCGGTGGTCGTCGACCGGTTGCGGGCCACGCCCGGACTGGCCACCGTCTCAGAGATCAGGGGCGGACAGTGGGGGCTCGACGGGCGCACCCAGACGCTCCTGGCCGTCGACCCGGCCACCGTCACCACCATGCACGAGGTCGACGACGCGTCGGCCGCCGCCGTGCGCCGTCTCGACGACTCCGGCGTGCTGGTCCGCGACACGGTGGCCGAGCGGTACGGATGGGGGGTCGGCGACCCGGTCCCCATGACCTTCGCCCGCACCGGCACCCGCAAGATGACCCTGCAAGGCACCTTCTCCTCCACCGCGGTCCGGACCGACTTCGTCATCACCCTCGGCGCCTACCGGTCCAACTACGCCCAGCTGTTCGCCATCGAGGTCGACGTGGCCCTGGCACCCGGGGTTACGGCAGCCGACGGCCGGGCCGTCATCGAGCAGGCGCTGGTCGACTACCCGGTCGTCAAAGTCATGGATCACGCCGAGGTCCTGGCCGCCCAGGACGACCAGGTCAACCGGCTGCTCGTACCGGTCACCGCCCTCCTCGCCCTCTCGGTGATCATCGCCCTGCTCGGGATCGCCAACACCCTCGCGCTGTCCATCCACGAGCGCACCCGGGAGCTCGGCCTGCTCCGGGCCCTCGGCATGGCCCGCCGCCAGCTCCGCTCGATGATCCGGTCGGAAGCGGCGATCATCGCCGGCATGGGTGCTGCCCTCGGCATCGTCGTCGCCCTCTTCTTCGGGTGGGCCCTGGTGATGTCGATGCGCCACCTGGGCGTCACCGAGCTCGTCTTCCCCGTCGCTCAGCTCGCGGGTCTGGCCGCGCTGGCCACCGGCGCCGGCATGCTGGCCGGCGTCCTTCCGGCCCGCAAGGCCGCTGGCCTCGCTGTCCTCCAGGCCATCAGCTCCGACCGCTGACCTGTGCGCGGTCCGGATCGACAGCTATCTTGCGGCTCGTGCCCGCTCCCGCCCGCTCGTGGGCTACCAGGCTCGGGGTATCAGTGGCCGCCGGGCTGGCGCTGACCTACGCCTACGGCACGGCCCGGTACCGCCGCAACGCGGGGACGGGCTACGAGCTCCCCGATCCACCGCCGCCGGGCGGCGCCGAGTTCACCCGCCTGGTCGAGGGCATCACCGGATCCACCCTGCGCAGCGGCAACCGGGTGCGCATCCTGCGCAACGGCGACCAGACCTTTGCCGCCATGCTCGACGCCATCGCCGCTGCGGAGCACACCATCGACCTGTCGTCGTACATCATCTGGCCGGGCGGGATCACCGACCGGTTCGTGAAAGCACTGGTGGCCAGGGCGGCGGCCGGCGTGGAGGTCAACCTGGTGGTCGACGCCTACGGCTCGGCCAAGCTCGAACGCGCGACGGTCGATGCGCTCGAAGCGGCCGGGGTCAACTTCGCCTGGTTCCGGCCCCCGGCCTGGTACACCCTCGACAAGCTGAACAACCGGATGCACCGCCGGCTGCTCGTGGTCGACGGCCGGGTCGGCTTCGCCGGCGGCGTCGGCATCGCCGACGTCTGGACGGGTGACGCCGAGGACCCCGAGCACTGGCGGGAGACCCACGCCGTGGTCGAAGGGCCGGCGGTGCGCGACATCGTCGGTGGCTTCATGGAGAACTGGGCCGAGGCGGCCAATACCGTGCTCGGCCCCTCGCACCTCCCCAAGCTGGCCGGCCACGACGACGGCGTCGACGTCCACGTCATCCGCAGCTCGCCGCGGTCGGGCGGCACGGCCGTCGCCCAGCTCTTCTACGCGGCCATCGCCGGCGCCCGGGAGCGACTCTGGATCACGACCGCGTACTTCGCCCCCGACGAAGCGTTCATCGACCTGTTGTGCGACGCAGCCACGAGGGGGGTCGACGTGCAGATCCTCGTCAACGGGCCGAACGTCGACAAGGAGGTGGTCCGGGAGGCCGGGCAACGCCAGTACGGCCGGTTGCTGGAGGCCGGTGTGCGCATGTTCGAGTACCAGCCGACCATGCTGCACGCCAAGGTCATGATCGTCGACGGCTGGGCCAACATCGGCTCCAGCAACCTCGAACACCGGTCGCTCGGCCTCGACGACGAGCTGATGATCGCCTTCACCGACGTCCGGCTCATCGATGAGCTGGCCCGGCAGTTCCGCGACGACCTCGGCGTCTCCGACGAGTTCGACCTCAACCGCTGGAAGCGGCGATCGCTCGCCAAACGGGCGCGCGAAGTCGCCGTCGACCTGCTCCGCCAGTCGTTCTGAGCACGAGGGCTGTCAGGGAACGGCGACCAGGTCGAAGCGGCTCACCGTCTCGGTGTGGAAGGTGTGCGTGAAGGCGTCGACCAGGGCCACCGACGTGAGGGAGTAGCCGGCCGCGCCCAGCAGCACCGTGTCGCGGGCCAGCGACGCCGGGTCGCAACTGACCAGCACCAGCCGGGGCGCACCGGTGGCGACGACCGCCCCGACGCCGGGGCGGCCGAGGCCCGACCGGGCCGGGTCGGCTACCACCACGTCGGCGGGCTGGGGCCGCCAACGGGCCACTTCGGAGGCGACCACCCGGGCGTCTAGGTCGGCCAGGTTCACCCGGGCGTCGGCCACCGCCGACGGGTCGCTTTCCACCGCCACCACCCGGGCCCCGCCGGCCGCGCCCAGCACGGAGGCGAAGAGGCCCACGCCGGCGTAGGCGTCGACCAGCAGCCCGCCCCGGGCCAGGGCGTCGCCTACGGCGACGGCGACGGCGGTGGCCAGTGCGCCCGCCACCACCGGCCCAGGCTGGAAGAAGGAGCCGGCAGAGATTCGGAACCGTCGCCCGGCCACTTCCTCGTGGACGATGGCGGGGCGCGTGTCGCCCTCCTGGAACACGCCGACGTCGCGGGGCACCTGCACCGCGGCGGCCTCACGGTCGACCAGCACCATGCGCTCGCCGGTGGCCACCGCCACCCGGAGCAGGACCTCGTGAGCGCCGGGGTACCGGCCGGCGACGATCAGCTCTTCCAGCAGTGGGTGCGCCACCAGGCAGGCATCGGTGGCGACCGCCCCGGAGCCGGTACGGGGGCGGTGCCCGGCCCGGCCATCGGCCGTCACGGCCAGGCGGGCGGTGGTGCGCAGCGGGGCGCCGTTCATGGGCGCGGTCTCGGGCACCGGCGGTTCTCCCAGCTTGGCGATACGCCGAAGAGCGTCGACCACGATGTCGGCCTTGAGGCGGGCCTGAGCGTCGGCCGACACGTGCTGCCAGGTGCAACCTCCGCAGCCGGCGGCCAGCGCCGAGCATGGCGGGGCGATGCGGTCCGGGGAGGGCTCGGCGATCTCGACGACGACGGCTCGGGCGAAGTCCTTGCGGGCGTCGGTGATCCGGGCCCGAACCCGCTCCCCCGGCAGCGCCCCCTCCACGAACACCACCCGACCGTCGTCGTCCCGGGCCAGGGCCGCCCCGCCGGCGGCCATGGCCGTCGGGACCAGGTCCACCTCCGTCATTGCTTGCGGGCCCGGCTCGGCGCCACCCGGGGCGGCTCGCCCGGCATCTTCGGATAGACGGGGGGCCACGGGGCGTCGAGCAGGCCGGCGTCCTTGTTGCGCCGGTGCAGGTCGAGCACGGGCTCCAGGGATTGGGGCTCCGCATCCATCGGCGCCCACGGGTCGCCCGCCCTAGCCACCCTCGCCGGCACGTTGGCCATGGTCAGCTCGTCGGGGGCGATGGACTCCAGTTCGTCCCAGGCGAAAGGGGTCGACACCTGCGCACCGGCCCTGGCCCGCACGCACCAGGCCCCGAAGATGGTCTTGTGCGGGGCGTTCTGGTTGAAGTCGACGAAGACCCGTGTGCCCCGCTCCTCCTTCCACCAAGCCGCAGTGATCAGGTCGGGCCGTCGGCGCTCCAGCTCGCGGGCCACGGCGACTGCGCCGGCCCGAACGTCGTAGGAGGTCCATCGGGGCTGGAGGCGCACGTAGACGTGGATGCCCCGGTTCCCGGTGGTCTTGGGCATGGCCATCACGCCGAGCTCCTCAAAGAGGGTGCGGACCTCGACGGCCGCCTCCTGCACCATGGGGAAGGTGACGCCCGGCGTCGGGTCGAGGTCGATGCGCAGTTCGTCGGCATGGTCGATGTCCGACGCCCGGGTCGGCCACACGTGGAAGCCCAGACAGGCCAGGTTCACCGCCCAGAGCACATGGGCCAGGTCGGCGACGACGAGGGCGTCCGACGTGGTGCCGTTGGGCGTGCTCACAACGGCCGTCTGCAGCCAGTCGGGGCGTGACTCCGGCACCCGCTTCTGGAAGAACGACTGCTCGCCCGCCCCGTTCGGGAACCGCTGCAGCAGGACGGGACGGCCGCCGATGGCCGACAGCAGCGGACCGGCCACCGCCTCGTAGTACCGGGCCAGGTCCAGCTTGGTCTCGCCCCGTTCGGCGAAGAACACCTTGTCGGGATGGGTGAGGGTGATCTCGTGGCCCGCCGCCTCCAGCACCACTGCCTCGTCGGCCATGGACCCGACCGTAGCGCCACGCCCCTAGCCTGAGACCATGAAGACCGCAGTCGACGAGATCGCCGAGGGTGTCTACCGCATCTGCACCTACCTGCCCGATGCTGCGCCGGACGGTGGGTTCACCTTCAACCAGTTCCTCCTCGACGCCGAGGAGCCGCTCCTCTTTCACTGCGGGCCGCGCCTGCTGTTCCCCGAGATCGCCGAGGCCACCGAGCGCATCATGCCCCTGGAGCGACTGCGCTGGATCTCCTTCGGGCACTTCGAGTCCGACGAGTGCGGGTCGATGAACCGCTGGCTGGCCGCAGCCGAGGAGGCCACGTTGGTGGTCGGTCAGGTGACCGCTCAGGTGTCGGTGGCCGACCTGGCCAACCGCACGCCGCGCGAGTGGGCCGACGGCGAGGTCATCGACATCGGCGGCAAGCGGATCCGACGCATCGATACGCCCCACGTTCTCCACGGCTGGGACGCCGGCCTGCTGTTCGACGAGACCACCGAGACCCTGCTCTGCGGCGACCTGTTCACCCACACCGGCGGCGGTCCCCTGGTGCGCGACGACGACGTCATCGAGCGGGCCTTCGCCGCCGAGGACCTGTTCACGTCGTCGGCGCTGACACCGTTCACCGCCCCGACCATCCGCAAGCTCGCCGCCCTGGCACCCAGCACCCTGGCCATCATGCACGGCTCGGCGTTCACCGGCGATTGCCAGGAGGCGCTCATGGCCCTGGCCGACGGTTACCAGGAACGTCTCCTCGATTCAATGGACTGAACTGCTCCGCCCGCTTTTACAACCCGCCGGCGTCGGCGAGCACCCGGGCGGCGCGCAGGTCGCGCTCGGCGCTGTCGGGGCGGCTCTCGTCGACGTTCCACAGCGCCGACTCGACGCTGCGGGCCACGCCCCAGGCCAGCATCCGCTCGGCCGGCACGTCGACCAGGTCGGCGAAGAACCGATAGCGGGCACGGAGGACTCGGGACGGGTGGGTCGTCTCGAAGGGATCACCGAGCTGGTCGAGGAATGGCGCCGGGTCGTAGCCCGCGTCCCCGATCATCGGCTTGGGGTCGATGGCCAGCCACGGCGCCCGCGTGGCGGACAGGATGTTGCCGGGGTTGAAGTCGCCATGGAGCACGACCGCGCGCCCTCCGTCGGGCAGCGTGTCGAGAAACGACGCGCCAAGCGTCACCAGGCCGGGGTCGAACGGGGGGCGGTGGCGGTCCATGCGCTCCCGCACGAGGTGGGCCCACTCGCGCGTCACGTCGCCCAGGTGCTCGAACGGTCCGTCATCCGGCGGTGGCTCGGCCCACAGCTGTCGCAACACTGCGGCGGCGGCCTCCAGCGCATCCGGGTCCGCGAGACCAGCCTCATCGAACGGGGCGCCCGGGACGCAGCGCTCAATGAGCATCGCCCACCGGGAGGGATCGGACCTCAGCACCCGGACCGCGCCGGCGCCGGCCCACAGGCGCAGCCCGTCTGCCTCGTGACGGGCCTCCCGATGGGGCCAGCCGACCTTCAGCACCGCCGGTTCCCCGTCGGTGGTCATCGCCGGCGCCGTCCACGCGGCCACGCCCCGCGTGTAGGGCGCACCGGTCTCGACACCCCACTCCTCCTCCAACGTGCTGACCACGTCCGGGAGCGACGCCAGCCACCGCCGCCCCTCGGGGCTCGTCAGCTTCCGGAACACCGGCACGTGCGCGTCGAAGCTCTCCTTTGCCGCCATCCCACCGATCTGATCAGATCACGCGCCGCGCCGTCGCGGATCGGTGCCGAGCGCGGGGCACCATGCCATGATCACCCCATCGCTTCGACGAGAGGAGCCGGCGGGATGAGCAAGCGAAGATGATGCGGACGGTGGCGCTGGTGGCGACGGCCATCGCCGTGGCCCAGATGGGGACTACGCCGGCGGCCCTCGCCGCCAGCGGGACGGCCGTTATCAGCCTCAACCCGGTCAGCGGCCCTGCCGGCACAGGGGCCCCTGTGATCGGCAGCGGGTGCATCTCGGCGAGCGGTGTGGCCCACGCCGCGAGAGTGTTGGCGCGTGGCCCGGGAGCCTCCACCACTATCGCCGCCCAGGCTCAAGCTCCGCCTTTTCTCCCGCCGATCCCACCGGGGGTTCCTGCACTGGCACCCGGGACCTTCTTCGTCGTGCTCCAAATACCTCGCGACGCGGCCACCGGGAGCACGTACAGGGTGAGCGCCCAATGCACCGAACCGGGTCAGCCGCCAGGGCCTGAGTCGGCATCGTTCATCTTCACCGTGAGTGGTCCTGCCGTGATCGAGCCCGTTACCACCGGGGGCACGGGGGGACTCGCCGGGACCAACACTGGTGTGCTCCTCCCGCCGACGGGGACCACCACCGGGAGGGCCGCACCGATCGCCCGGGCTCCAAGCTTCACCGGCTGAACGGTCGTTGCCCTCGGGGATGCGTTCTCGATGGGCCTGGCACCGGTTATTCCACCGTGGGCGGGCGTGACCAGTGCCGACCAGACGAACAAGACAGACACACTTCGGCGAATACCCTGGCATAGACGAACGTATGTTTGGTACAATGGGGCTCGTGGAGGAGCGGGAAAGGGAACCCGAGTGCGGCGACCTGGAGGCGGAGATCGCCCAGGTCTGCGGGCTGATGAACGCCACCGCCGCCCGCCTGGTGGGCCTCATGGCCCGGGCGCTCGCAG
>JBBQRO010000097.1:0-12610 GCA_038214685.1 Acidimicrobiales bacterium | reverse complement strand
GGGAGGCCCGTCGGGTCAAGGCCACGGCCTCCACCCAGGCCAAGCGGGTCAAGGGCACGGCGGTCGGCCAGACCAAGGTGGTGGCCCGAACCGCCAACCAGGACGTGCGCGAGCTGGCTGACACCGTCCGTAGCTCCGCCGATCAGGTCAAGGGTGAGCTGGCCGGGCAGGCCCGAGAGATGCTGGCCGAGACCCAGGGACAGCTCCAGCAGCAGGCCGACCTGCAGGCCTCCCGACTGGCCAGTGCCTTGCTCCAGGTCGGCACCCAGGCCGTCGCACTATCCGAGGGCCGGCCGGCGCAGGCCGGTCCCCTTGTGGAGTACGCCGAGCAGGCTGCGACCTGGCTGGACAGCTGCGCCGCACACATCGAGGACCGTGGCCTGGAAGGTCTGGCTGGCGACGTGGTGGACTTCGCCCGTCGACGCCCGGCGGTGTTCCTCGCCGGAGCCGCCGTGGTCGGCTTCGGCGTCGGGCGACTCATCCGCTCCGGCGCGGTGTCGGCCGATGACTCGGGCGAGGTGGCCTGATGGCGATGAGCACCGAAGACCGCTCCCTCTCCGACCTGCTGTCCGACGTCACGGGAGAGATCGCCACCCTCTTTCGCCAGGAGGTGGAGCTGGCCAGGGTCGAGACCAGCGAGCAGGTGGCGCGGGCGGCCAAGGCGGGGGCCATGCTGGGTGCCGCCGCCGTCGTCGGCTTCCTCACCCTGATCCTGCTGGCCTTCGCCGCCGCATGGGGTCTGACCGAGGTGGTGCCCGAGGGCGTCGCTTTCCTCATCGTCGGCCTGGTGTTCGGCATCGTGGCGGTCGTATTGGCCAAGGCCGGCAAGAAGAAGATCGCCTCGATCAGTCCGGTGCCCGACCAGACCGTCCAGACGCTGAAGGCCGATGTGCAGGTGGCGAAGGACTCCTTCGCACGCGGCGCCCGATAGAGGAGACGTCACACCATGAGCAGAAACCCCGACCAGATTCGTCGCGAGATCGAGATGACGCGTGGCCAGCTGGCCCAGAATCTGGAAGCCATCGGCGACAGGGTCAGCCCCAAGCACGTCGTCGAGCAGATCTCCGACAAGGTGAACCCTCGCCGCATCCTGAACCGCCAGACCGAGAAGGTGAGGGACAGCCTCTCAAGCGTGGGCGACAGCGTGCTCGGTCGGGCGTCCGAGGCAGCCGACGACGTCCGGGACGGGGTGGCGGGCAACGCTCGGAACGCGATGAACGGCGCTTCGGGTGCCGTCCATGGTGCCTCCGGCCTGGCCGACGGCGCCCGTCAGCAGGCTCAGACCGTCAGCGAGCGGGTGCGCTCGGCCTCGACCTCGGCATCTGACCAGCTGCGGTCGGCCCCGGACAGCAACCCCATGGCCACCGCCCTGGTGGCCTTCGGCACCGGACTCCTGGTGGGCCTGGCCCTGCCGGCAAGCGTGAAGGAGCGTCGGGCCGCGGGCACCGTCCACGACCAGGTGGTCGAACCGCTCAAGCAACAGGCCGTGCAAGCCGGCAAAGCCATGGCCGGTGAGTTGCAGCCCGCAGCCAAGACCAAGATCGAGCGGGTCACGCGCACGGCAACGACCGCCGCCGAGCGGGTCAAGCAGGAGGCCAAGGGAGCGGCCGACGATGTCGGCGACCAGGCCGGCGAGGCCGCTCAGTCGGTCAAGAGCCAGGCCAAGCGGGCCAGCCGGACCACCCAGGCCCAGGCCAAGTCGGCCACCGCCACCACTAGGACCGCGGCCACGCGCCGTGCCGGCCAGGTGCGCCAGCGCGCCTCGATCTGAGCTGCTGGCGTCCACAGCGCTCTCCCCACGTTCCCGGCGGCCAGGGCGACGAGACCAGTCGGGCGATCTACGCTGTGGACCGTGGTCGTCGACAGCAACCGGGACGCACGATGACCACCACCTCCCCCGGACAGCAGCTCGGCCGCTACGAGCTCAGCCACCTCGACGCCCTCGAGTCCGAGGCAGTCTTCATCTTTCGAGAGGTGGCGGCCGAACTGGAGCGCCCCGTGCTCCTCTTCAGCGGGGGCAAGGATTCCATCGTGCTCCTCCGGCTGGCCGAGAAGGCGTTCCGACCCGCCGGCTTCCCGTTCCCGGTCATGCACATCGACACCGGTCACAACTTTCCCGAGGTGCTCGACTTCCGTGACCGGCGGGTGGCCGAGTTGGGCGAGCGCCTGATCGTGGCCTCGGTGCAGGAGTCGATCGACACGGGCCGGGTGGTCGAGGAGCCGGGCCAGCACTCCAGCCGCAACCGCCTCCAGACCACCACCCTGCTCGACGCCATCGTCGAGCACGGCTTCGACGCCTGCTTCGGCGGTGGGCGCCGTGACGAGGAGAAGGCCCGGGCCAAGGAGCGGGTGTTCTCCTTCCGCGACGAGTTCGGCCAGTGGGACCCCAAGCGCCAGCGCCCTGAGCTCTGGTCGCTCTACAACGGTCGTATTCGCAAGGGCGAGCACATCCGCGCCTTCCCCATCTCCAACTGGACCGAGCTCGACGTGTGGCAGTACATCGAGCGGGAGAGCCTCGAAGTCCCCGGCATGTACTTCGCCCACCGCCGCGCGGTGGTCGAGCGCGACACCATGCTGCTTGCCGTCAGTGAGTGGGTCCAGCCCCGGCAGGGCGAGCAGGCCTACGAGGCCACGGTCCGCTACCGCACGGTGGGCGATATGAACTGCACCGGCGCAGTGGAATCGGCGGCCGTCAACGTGGCCGAGATCATCGAGGAAGTTGCCGCCACCCGCATCACCGAGCGGGGCGCCACCCGGGCCGACGACCGGTTCTCCGAGGCCGCTATGGAGGACCGCAAGAAGGAGGGGTACTTCTAGTGGAGCTGTTGCGCCTGGCCACCGCCGGCTCCGTCGACGACGGCAAGAGCACGCTCATCGGGCGCCTCCTTTTCGATTCCAAGGCCATTTTCGAGGACCAACTGGCATCGGTGGAGCGGGCCAGCGCGCAGCGCGGCCACGGGTACACCGACCTGGCCCTCCTCACCGACGGCCTGCGGGCCGAGCGTGAGCAGGGCATCACCATCGACGTGGCCTACCGCTACTTCGCCACCCCCCGGCGCAAGTTCATCATCGCCGACACACCGGGGCACGTGCAGTACACCCGCAATATGGTCACCGGAGCCTCCACGGCCGATGTCGCGGTCGTCCTGGTCGACGCCCGCAAGGGCCTGCTCGAGCAGTCCCGCCGCCACGCCTTCCTGGCCACCCTGCTGCGCATCCCGCACCTGGTGGTGGCGGTCAACAAGATGGACCTGGTCGAATGGGACGAGGACCGCTTCCGCTCCATCGTCGCCGACTTCTCCGCCTTCTCGGCCAGCCTGCTCGAGGTGGCCGACGTCACTTTCATCCCCCTGTCGGCCCTCCAGGGCGACAACGTTGTCGACCGCTCTGCGCGCATGCCCTGGTACGACGGGCTTCCTCTCCTGGAGCACCTCGAGACCGTTCACATCGCCGAGGACCGCAACCTGGTCGACATGCGGTTCCCGGTCCAGTACGTGATCCGGCCCATGTCCGACGCCCACCACGACTACAGGGGTTACGCCGGCCAGGTGGCCGGCGGGGTCATCCGGGCGGGCGACGACGTGGTCGTGCTGCCGTCGGGCCTGCGCTCGCGGGTGGCGGGCATCGACACCTACGACGGGCCGGTGGAGGAGGCGTTCACCGGCATGTCGATCACCGTGCGCCTGGCCGACGACGTCGACGTGTCCCGGGGCGACATGTTCGTGCGGGCCACCATCGATCCGACGAGCAGCCATCCCTCCACCAGCCAGGACGTCGACGCGGTGGTCTGCTGGATGGTCGACCAGCCCCTCCGCCAGGGCGGCCGGTACGCGATCAAGCACACCACCCGCTGGGCCCGGGCCATGGTGGCGGAGCTCCCCTACCGGCTCGACATCAACTCTCTTCATCGTGATGAGTCCGCCACCGAGCTGGCCCTGAACGAGATCGGCCGGGTGCGCCTCCGGGTGACCGCACCCCTGATGCATGACCCCTACGGCGAGAACCGCACCACCGGCAGCTTCGTCCTGGTCGACGAGGCCACCAACGTCACCGCCGGGGCGGGGATGATCGTGTCGCCCTCAGCGGCCCAGCGTCTGGCGTAGGGCGCCCTCGAGCGACGGCTGGGCGAAAATGAACCCCGACCCCTCCAGGGCCGCGGGGAGCACCTGTTGGCCCCCCAGAAGCATCTCCTTGGTCATCTCCTCGCCGAACAGGGCGTGGAGGGCCGGCGTGGGCACGGGAATGACCGCCGGCCGCTTCAGGACCCGGGCCAGGGTGGCGGTGAAGGTGGCATTGGTCACCGGCTGGGGCGAGGTTGCGTTGACCGGCCCCTGGAGGCTGTCGGTGGTCAGGATGTGGAGCAGGGCGGCCACCTCGTCATCGAGGGAGATCCAGCTGAGCCACTGCCTCCCCGTGCCCAGGCGGCCACCGAGGCCGGCCTTGAACGGCAGGAGCTGCTTCTTCAGGGCCCCGCCCTTGGCGGTCAGGACCACGCCGGTGCGCACGTTGACGGTGCGGATGCCGGCCTCGGCGGCCGGAGCCGCCGCCTCCTCCCATGCGGTGACCACGTCGGCGAGGAAGCCGGCGCCCCGGGGGCTGGCCTCGGTGACCGGCAGCTCGTTCTCGTAGCCGTAGAAGCCCACGGCCGAGCCCGATACCAGCACCGTCGGCGGCGTGGTGAGCGCGGCGAGGGTTCGGGCCAGCAGGCCGGTGCCCTGTACCCGGCTGTCCATGACCGCCCGCTTGTGGTCGTCGGACCAGCGATGGTCGCCGATCCCGGCGCCGGCCAGGTGCACCACCGCGTCGTGGCCCTCCAGCTTCTCGGCCTCGATCGTGCCGGCCGCCGGGTCCCACGTCGCCTCGCCGGGCGC
The DNA here is from genome assembly GCA_038214685.1 of Acidimicrobiales bacterium. GTDB lineage: Bacteria > Actinomycetota > Acidimicrobiia > Acidimicrobiales > AC-14 > CADCTB01. Next base: position 7,739 of record JBBQRO010000097.1, on the reverse strand, counting down.
CGGCGGGCGACGGACCAGCTTGGTGGCCTGATGGCCCTGGCGACCCAGCTCCGCCACCAGCTCGCGGCCGATCAGGCCCGAGGAACCGGTGACGAGAACTTTCATCGACAGGTCCCGGTCAGGCTGCCACCTGGGCGGCCTTGGAGATGACGTGGTCGATGATGCCGTAGGTCTTGGCCTCCTCGGCGGTGAACCAGCGGTCGCGGTCGAAGTCGAGCTCGATCTGCTCCACCTTCTGGCCGGTGTGCTGAGCGATCCGCTCGGCCATGATCCGCTTGGTGTAGATGATCTGCTCGGCGTGGATGGCGATGTCGACCGCCGCCCCCTGCATCTGGGCCGACGGCTGGTGCATGAGCACCCGCGAGTGGGGCAGGGCGTAGCGCTTGCCCGGCGTGCCGGCGCACAGGAGGAACTGGCCCATGGAGGCGGCCATGCCCAGGCAGATCGTGCCCACGTCGCAGCTGACGTACTGCATGGTGTCGTAGATGGCCATGCCGGCGGACACCGATCCTCCCGGTGAGTTCACGTAGAGGTAGATGTCGCGGTCGGGATCCTCGGACTGCAGCAACAGCAGCTGGGCGCAGATGAGGTTGGCCGACGCGTCCTCGACCTGGGTGCCGAGGAAGACGATGCGCTCCTTGAGCAGGCGCGAGTACACCTCGCTGGACCGGTCGCCGACGAAGGTGTCGGCAGTGAAGGAAGGGGTCATACCGGCGAGGCTAGCGGGGCGGGTGCGCTATTGCGGCCGACTGGTCCTGTCTGGTTCCCTACTCTTGTCTGCAACCGCGTAGGCCGACGTAGCCCAACCGGCAGAGGCACGACGTTTAGGGCGTCGTCAGTGAGAGTTCGAATCTCTCCGTCGGCACGCAGCTGTCACCCCGCGAGCGGGGAGGCAGCTGGCATCGGGGGTGCCGGCACGCCCTCCGGCCGGTTCACATCGGTCGGCTGGCGATGGGCCCGGTCCTCGACGCACAGCCGGATGGCCGTGCGAGCCTGGCCGTCGATCTCGATGTCGGCGAAGGTGGGGATGCACACCAGGTCGATATTGGAGGGGGCCACGAAACCCCGGGCGATGGCGATGGCCTTCACCGCCTGGTTGAGCGCCCCGGCCCCCACAACCTGCACCTCGACCGCGCCGGCCTGGCGCAGCACGCCGGCCAGGGCGCCGGCCACCGAGTTGGGATTGGACTTGCTGGAGACCTTGAGGACTTCGACCACTGCACTACATGTTCGACGCACTCAGCGCGGATTCCTGCCTCAGCCTCCGGGCAGCGGGTCGTTGATGTAGGCCAGTCGGGTTCCGTCGGGGGCCCACGTCGGCGTGAAGCTCCTCGGCTTCGACGTGACCCGCACGACGTTGGTGCCGTCGCGGTTGGCCAGGTAGATCTGCGGGGCTCCGTCACGGTCGCTGGCGAAGGCCAGCCTGGCGCCGTCGGGCGACCAGGCCGGCTCGCCGTCGAGGCCGGGGTTGGCGATCAGCCTGGTGGCCGTTGCGCCCCCGCCGGCGCCTGCGGGGGCGCCCGGACTCGGGGCGGTAGGGGCCACGTCGGCCACGTACACGTCGAGGTCGCCGCCGTCACGGTCGCTGGCGAAGGCCACCGACCGGCCGTCCGGCGACCACGTCGGCCGGGCCCCGTCGGCGGCCGGGCCGGCCACCAGCCGGCCGGGGGCGGATCCGTCGGGCCCCATGACCCAGATCCCGGGCTGGCCGTCACGGTCGCTCAGGAACGCCACCCTCGTGCCGTCGGGCGACCAGGCCGGGAAGCCGTCGGTCGCCGGATGGTCGGTCAGGCGCCGGGTGCCGGTGCCGTCGACCCCCACGACATAGACCTCGGCGTTGCCGTCCCGATCGCCGGCGTAGGCGATTCGGTCGCCCGTCGGAGACCACGCCGGCGCCGTCTCCGACGATGCTCCGGCCGCGTCGGTGAGCCGGCGCAGCCCCTGCCCGTCTGCCTGCATGACCCAGATGGACCGCCGGCCGTCCACGGTGCTCTCGAATGCGATGCGGTTGCCGTCGGGTGACCACGCCGGACGGGCGTCGAAGGCCAGCGGGCGGTTGGTGAGCGTGCGGGGCGACGTGCCGTCGACGTTGACCACATAGACCGACGCCGGCACGATCCGCCCGCTGGCGTTCGCCTCACCGGACGCCGCCGGCGCCGGCGTGCTGTCCGCCGGCGGCGCCGTCCCCGAGCTCTGGTTGAACACGGCCACGGCCAGGATGACCACGGCCGCCGCGACCAGGAACAGCGCTCCCAGAGCAAACGGTGTCACCCGCCGGTCGACCCTGAAGGCCACGCCCTGGGCGTGCTCCTGGCACTTGAGCCCGACCGCGGTCTTGACCAGGCACTTCGGGCAAATGGGCGCGTCGCAGTCGGCTTCGGCACAGCGAAGTCGGGTGGGTGTGCCGTGCGCCTCGCACTCGCGCAGCTCCTGGGCCATCCATGAAGCCTAAGGGCGGTGGGGCCGCCAGGGCAGGCAACGGGACCTGGCGTCGTGGTCCAGGTCCCGTGCTGGCCCTTCTTCTACTCCAGGGTGATCGGGGCGTCGTCGTCGTTGACGACCGCGCCCGGTGCGGCCACCACGGCCGGCGCCACCTGCTGGCGGATGCGCTCGGAGACCTCCACCATGATCTCCGGGTTCTCGACCAGGAAGGCCTTGGCGTTCTCCCGGCCCTGGCCGAGCTGTTCGCCGTCGTAGGTGTACCAGGCGCCCGACTTCTTGATCAGGCCCAGGTCGACGCCCACGTCGAGCAGGGAGCCCTCGCGGCTGATGCCCCTGCCGAACATGATGTCGAACTCCGCCTGCCTGAACGGGCTACTTACCTTGTTCTTCACCACCTTGACCCGGGTGCGGTTGCCGATCACCTCGGCCCCGTCCTTGATGGCCTCGATGCGGCGGATGTCGAGCCGGACCGAGGAATAGAACTTCAGTGCCCGCCCACCGGGGGTGACCTCAGGTGAGTTGTGGACCATGACCCCGTCGACGAAGTAGTTGTGGCTGCCCTCCACCTCGATGTCGAACCGGTGCATGGACCGGGTCTGCGGCTTCACCGCGATTGCCGTGATCGGCATGGGCACCAGCCGGTGCTGCGCGGCCACGAACACGGGCTCCACTGCGAACCGGCCTTGGTACCTGGGCAGCAGCTTGTACTGCATGGACGGGTGGACGAAGGGAGCGATCAGGGCGTGCAGCTTGGCCGTCTCGTCCTCGGAGAAGATGAGCACGGCCTTCTTGCCGGCGCCGGAGCTGACCAGCTTGGCGTTGATGCCCCACGTGTCAGCCAGGTAGGCGACCAGCCGGGCCCGGGTCGTCGACTCCATGGCTTCGACGCAGATGGTCGAGCGCCCGCTCCCGTCCTTCGTACGCTCCTGAAGGCCCTTCGACCGGTTGGTAAAGGTGCCGTCGTCCATGTACCAGACGGCCAGGGACAGGGGGGTCAGTTGCTTGAAGTAATCGTCGCTGAAGACTTTCTTGCCGTCGAGGTAGATCGCCCGGCGTAGTTCCGCCAGCTCGGGAAGGGGCTTCACGTCGAACGCCACGGCGCCGTCGGACGGCCGAACCGATCGGCTCCCCCCGATGTTGACGAAGTGCGAGGCCTTCCAGTCGCAGTACTCAGCCTGCCCGGCGCAGTGGTCGAAGCGGTAGCGGGCGCCGTGGCCGCTGCGGGTGGACGACAGGGCGCCATCGCCCATGAGCCCACCCAGGATGACCTGCCACTGGAAGTCGGAGAGGTGGTGGGGCACGGCCTGGAGCACCCGGTCGCCCACGGCGAGCTCCTGCGCCTCCCGCCACCCGCCCGGGGTGCGGACCTGGTGGTTGGTGGTGCAGGAGAACTGGGAGCGACCGTTGCCGGCGCCCCGGGCCACAGTGAACTGGAGGAACCGGTCGGTGCGGCCGTTGTCGAACCAGTTGACGACCTTCTTGGCCACCACGGCGTCGAGCTCGGGGTCATAGGACAGCACCTCGACCGGCAGGCGCTGGTTGACGATCTTGCCGATCTGGGTCTGGGAGCCGTCGGCCAGGGTGACCCTGGTGCCATACGACATGCAGCCGTACATCACCCCTATTTTTTCCCGCAACTGGTTGATGAAGATGGCGATGGTGTTGGTCTTGTTGAGAGTGGCGGTGAGCTTGCGCAGGGCCTGGGACATCAGCCGGGCCTGGAGGCCGACGTGGCTGTCGCCCATCTCGCCCTCGATCTCTGCCCGGGGGGTGAGGGCGGCCACCGAGTCGATGACCAGCACGTCGAGCGCCCCGGAGCGGATCAGCATGTCGGCGATCTCGAGGGCCTGCTCCCCCGTGTCGGGCTGGGAGATGAGCAGCTCGTCGACGTTGACCCCGATGGCCCGGGCGTAGACCGGGTCCATGGCGTGCTCGGCGTCGATGTAGGCAGCGACGCCACCGTTGCGCTGAGCCTCGGCCACCACATGCATGGCCAGGGTGGACTTGCCCGAGGACTCCGGCCCGTAGATCTCGACGATCCGGCCGCGAGGAAGGCCACCGACGCCCAAGGCGAGGTCGAGGGCGAGGGCGCCTGTGGGGATGGACTCCACGTCCATGTGGCTCTTCTCCCCCATGCGCATGACGGAGCCCTTGCCGAAGTGCTTGTCGATCTGGCTCATGGCCATCTCGAGAGCCTTGTCACGTTCCACCGCTGGGATCCCTTCTGTGGTGCCGGCGCACCGGCGTTTGGTTGACCAGGCCCACCCTACGGAGGGGGTGTGACAATTACACCGCTGGAGTTCCACAACGGTAGTTCCGAACGGACGTTCGGTCAAGGACCTCTGCGGGGCGGCAGGCTTCTGGAGGTGAAGGCGTAGGCGTCGTCGGCCTAAGCCCCGACCAGCAGGTCGGGGCTCCGAACTGGTGACACCCGGTGTCGTCCATCGCACTGGATGTCACCGGTTCGGAGCGGAGGATGTCTCACCCTCTTGTCATCCTGGCCGGATGAATCGGAACATCATCGAAACAGCCGAGAGACACCACGGCATCACCAGCTATGACATCGCCGCGGCCGCGTCAACCCCCGACGAAGCCAGGTCTGAGCTTCGTTCCGGCCGCTGGGCGCCCATGGGCGGCTCCTACCGCCTCCGGGGAGCGCCTCAGACCTGGGAGCAGCGGGTGGCCGGCCGTGACCCTTGCCGCCGGCCCTTGGGCGGCGGCGTCGCACCGCTCGGCCGCGGCCCTCCTCGGCATCCCGGGGTTCGAGCGACTGGGTGTCGTAGAGGTGACGACCCCGCGCGCCCGCCGCCACCGGGCAGAGCCGGGCACGATCGTGCACCGGTGGCGGCCGTTCCCCGACGACCACCTCACCGTCATCGACGGCATCGCCACGACACGCTCCGCGCGGACCCTCGTCGACCTGGCCGGCGTCGTCCACCCCCGGCGGACCGAGCGAGCAGTCGACAACTGCCTGGCCGCCGGTTCGGTGACCTTCGGGTCCCTCCATGCCACCTTCCTCGACCTGGCCGGTCGGGGCCGCAAGGGGGTGACCGTCATGCGCGGGATCCTGATCGAGCGCGACGCCGGCTACGTGCCGCCCGCCAGCGAGCTGGAGGCGCTCTTCCGGGGCCTCGTCCGGGCCGCCGGCCTCCCGGAGCCGGTGGGCCAGCTCGACGTCGGCGACGGCCAGGGCTGGATCGGTCGGGTCGACTTCGCCTACCCGCGCATCGGACTGCTGATCGAGCTCGACGGTCGGCGCTTCCACAGCGCCCTGCTCGACCGCAAGGCCGACCAACTGCGCGACCAGCGCCTGTTCGCCGGCGGTTGGCGGGAGGTCGTCCGGATCAGCTGGTTTGACGTGGTCCACCGCCCTGAGGATGTGGTGACCCTTCTGCGCCGGCTCCTGGTCGAAGCTGCGGCCTGAGAGCAAACTCCTCGAGCACTTCGTAGCGGGCGCCGGCGGGCGACAGCCGGCTCTCGACCAGGCAGACCGAGCCCGCCTCCCACCCGTCCTCGATGGGGCGCCGGCCAAGCGCCGGAGGTCGACTTTGATGTCCTTGGCCACCCGGGCCAGGGGCCACGTGACCGCGAAACGGCCGGTCCTCCGGCGGTTCGCCCGAGCCGGAGGTGACCGAGACCACGGCGGCGGCCAGCGCATCGAGGCCCTCCACCGGGGTGACGTGCCACTGGATGCGGTCCGTCCACTTGAGGCCGTCGAACTCCGGTCGGGCAAGGGCGGCCTGCCCATCGAGCACCTCGGGCGGTGCCCACACGGCCACGAACAGGCGCCTCACCCGCCTCACCGACCGAACTGGTGACACCAGGTGTCGTATATCGCACCAGATGTCACCAGTTCGCAGGTCCGGGCGGTCGGGCCGGGTCGGGCGGGCATGAACCGCCGGCCAGCAGGCGCCGGCGCAGCATGTCGAGCAGAGAGATGGTGGAGAACTGACGGATGTGCTGGCGGTCGCCCGGGAAGTGGGCCTCAGCCGACTCGACCTTTCCGTCCAGCGCCACCGCCATGTAGACGGTGCCGACGGGCTGGTCCTCCTGCCGGGACGGGCCGGCGACGCCTGTCACGCTGATGCCGACGTCGGCTTCGAGCGCCCTGCACGCCCCGCGCGCCATGGCCTCGGCCGCCTCGGCGGTGACTACCGGCCCCTCGGGCACGTCGAGGAGGTCGAACTTGACTTTGCTGTCGTAACAGACGATCGAGCCCCGAAACCACCTGCTGGCACCCTCGATCTCGGCCAGCCGGGCCCCCACCAGCCCACCGGTGATCGACTCGGCCACGCCCAGCGTGAGGCCCCGTTCGACCAGGAGGTCGGCCACCACCCGTTCCATGCTCTGGTCGTCGACGCCGAAGACCACGTCGCCCAGAATCGAACGCAACTCGGCCTCCTCCGCATCCAGCATGGCCACCACCTCCGCCTCGGTCGGAGCCTTGGCCGTCACCCGGACCTTCAACCCCTCGATCCCGGAGGCGAGGAAGGCGATGGTGGGGTTCGACCGCTCGGCGAGGGTTTCCACCCGGCCGGCCACAAGCTCGCCGAGGGTGGACTCGGCCACGCCCCATGTGCGGAGCATTCGGCTCAGGATGACCGCCGGCGACCCCGACCGGCGCTTGAGGTCGGGAATGACGGCCCGCCCGAGCATCTCCTTCATCTCGAACGGCACGCCGGGAACGGCGTAGACGACCTTGGCCTCGCCCACCGGGCAGATCAGCCCCGGCGCGGTGCCCCGCTCCTGGGGAATGAACGTGGCGCCCGCTGGCAGGTCGGCCTGGCGGGCGTTGCTGTCGGCCATCGCCCGCCGGCGGGCGGCGAAGAGGGCCTGGATGCGCTCGACCATGGCCGGGTCGCGCACCAGGCCCACGCCCAGCACCTCGGCGATGGCCTCCCGGCTGATGTCGTCCGACGTCGGGCCCAGTCCGCCGCACACGATGACCGCGTCGGCGCGGTCTATGGCGATGCGCAACACCGATGCGATACGGGCGATGTTGTCGCCCACCTTGGTCTGGAAGTGGCAATCGACGCCGGCCAGAGCCAGCTGATCGCCGATGTAGGCGGAGTTGGTGTCGACCACCTGACCCAACAGGAGCTCGGTGCCGACGGCGACGATCTCACAGCGCACGGCGCCCTACCCGAGCGGAGCGCCGTCGGTCTGCGCACGCACCGGACCGGGGCGGCCGAGAGCAGCGACCACCCGCCGGCCGTCCCAGAGGTACTGGGCGCCGGTGGTCAGGGTCAGGGCCACGGCGACCCAGAGGACACCCACCCGGAAGGCCCGGTACCCGT